>CAMCWM010000176.1 GCA_945882215.1 Akkermansia muciniphila
TGTGGCGGGCGCGACCGTGGTTTTGAATCATCCAGGCATCGGCAGCACGGGCGAGGACGCCCAACGCATCGCCGATGAACTCAACGCGTTGCGTCCGGGAAGCGCGTTTCCCACAGCAGCAAATGTGGCTGACACGCAGGCCGTGCAGGCGATGATGGCAGGCATCCAGCAGGCGCATGGCGGCCTCGATTTTCTCATCAACAACGCCGCCATCCTACGCGATCGCACCATCGCGAAGATGTCGATGGAGGAATGGGACGCGGTGATCGATGTGAATCTCACAGGCGTCTTCCAGTGCTGCAAATTCGCGCTCGAAATCATGCGCGATCACGGGGCCATCGTCAGCATGGGCAGCATCGCAGCGATCCAGGGCTTTTACGGTCAGGCGAACTACGCGGCGGCCAAAGCAGGCGTGCAAGCCATGATGCGTGTGCTCAGTCGTGAGGCCGCGCGGCGAAACATCCGCGCCAACGCCATCGCGCCCGGTGTGGTGGACACAGCGATGGCGGCGACCATCCCCGAGAACGTGCGCGCGGAGATGATCAAAAACGTGCCGCTGGGCCGCTTCGGCACCACGGAGGAGATCGCGAATGTCGCGCTATTTCTCTGCTCTCCGCTGGCCTCGTATGTGACGGGACAAACGATCGAAGTGAACGGAGGCTGGCGCGGATGAGGGCCGGAGCGCTTAAAGTGAGCGCGGATGAAGCCATCGCCGCCATCACGAGCGGCGCGACGGTTGCCGTGGGTGGTTTCGTCGGTGCCGGGCATCCAGAGATGCTCACGTCGGCGTTGGAACGTCGGTTTCTGCAAACCGGCACGCCGAATGATCTCACGCTCTACTACTGCGCGGGGCAGGGAGATCGCGCTGAGCGCGGCCTGAACCATTTGGCGCACAAGAGGCTGATTAAACGAGTCATTGGCGGGCATTGGAACCTCGCGCCGAAGCTCGGTGCGCTGGCGCTGGCGAACGAGATCGAGGCCTACAACTTCCCGCAAGGCGTGCTCAGCGTGCTGCTGCGCGAGATCGCGGCGAAGCGGCCGGGACTCATCACGCAGGTCGGTTTGAATACCTTCATCGATGCCGCGCAAAGCGGCGGCCGCATGAATGTGAGCACCACGGAGCCACTGGTGGAGCGCATCGAGCTGGATGGGCAAACTTGGCTGCGCTACAAGCCCGTGCCCATTCACGTCGGCCTCATTCGCGCAACCACGGCCGATGCGCGTGGCAACCTGAGCATGGAGCGCGAAGGTTTGATTGGCGAGGTGCTGCCCATCGCTCAAGCGGCGAAGAATCATGGCGGCATCGTCATCGCGCAGGTGGAGAAGATGGTGGAATCGTTTTCTGATCCCAAGTCCGTGCGCGTGCCGGGCATCCTGGTGGATTACATCGTCGTCAGCGATGGCGCACAGCATGATCAGACCTTTGGCGTGACGTTTGACGAGTCCTTGGTCACTTCTCGCAGCGATGACTTCACCTTGCCGACGATGGGCTTCTCCGAGCGCAAGATCATCGGTCAGCGTGCTCTGAAGGAAATCCGCGCAGGCGACATCGTGAACCTCGGCATCGGCCTGCCCGAAAGTGTGGCCATGGTCGCGGCGGAGACCGGTCGCTTGAAGGAATTCACGCTCACGGTCGAAAGCGGTCCCACTGGCGGCGTGCCTGCCTCGGGCTTGAGCTTTGGTTGCAGCCATTTCCCGGAGGCGATCATTGATCAGCCCTCGCAGTTCGACTTCTACGACGGCGGCGGCATCGACATCGCCGTGCTCGGTGCGGTGGAGGTGGATGCAGAAGGCAGCGTGAACGTCACCAGCTTCGCCGGACGTTTCGCCGGTGTCGGCGGCTTCGTGAACATCGCCCAAAGCGCACGGCGGCTCGTGTTCTGCCTCACTTTGCGTGCTGGAGATCTCGATGTCGTGGTCGAAGCCGGTCAGCTCAAGATTGTTAACGAGGGGCGTCATCCCAAGTTCGTGCGCAGCATCCAGCATGTTTGCTTCCATGGCCCCACGGCGCTGCAGCGCGGGCAGGAGGTCTTCTATGTCACTGAGCGCGCCGTCTTTGTCCTCACTCCGCAAGGACTGCAACTGACCGAACTGGCCCCTGGTGTGGACTTGCAAACGCAGGTGCTCGACCAGATGGAATTCCCGCCCGTCATCACCTCAACGACAAAGATGCCCTCCGACTGTTTCGCCACGCACCCATGATCTACTCCACACCTGTTTACATCGCCGCTGCACGACGTTCGCCCATTGGTCGGCTCGGCTGTGGCCTGCGCTCGCTTTCTGCCGCTGATCTCGCTCTGCCTGTCGCGCAAGCCATCGTGCCGGAGGCGCTGAAGCCTGCCATCAGCCAGGTCATCCTCGGTCAGGTGCTCACCGCTGGCTCAGGCATGAATGTGGCGCGACAGCTCGGCCTGCGTCTCGGTCTGCCGCAGAGTGTGCCTGCGTTTGTCATGAGCATGGTCTGCGGCTCAGGCATGAAGGCCGTGGCACTCGCGGCCGATGCCATCGCTTCCGGCGAAGCCACGCTCGTGCTCACCGGCGGTGTCGAAGCCATGAGCCGCGCCCCGCATTACGCCACCGATCTGCGTAGCGGCTGCAAGCTCGGCGACAGCACCCTCGTGGATGCCATCCTCGCCGATGGCCTGACCGATCCCGTGCTCAAACTCGGCATGGGCGAGACCGCTGAACGCATCGCCGAAACCTGCGGCATCACCCGCGCCGAGCAGGATGCATTCGCCCTCCTCAGCCAGCAACGCGCCGCTGCCAGTCGCGATGCCTTTCATCGCGAGATCGTGCCCATCGAATCTCGTGACGGCCTCGTTCAGCACGACGAACATCCGCGTGCCGACACCACGCTGGAAAAGCTCGCCAAGCTCAAGCCCGCCTTCCGCAAAGACGGCAGCGTAACCGCAGGCAATGCCTCCGGCGTCAACGATGGTGCCGCGCTGCTCGTGCTGGCTTCCGCCTCCGCCATCACTGAGCACGGACTGCATTCACGCGCCCGCATCATCGCCAGCACCGCCGTCGGCTGCGATCCTGCCACGATGGGCCTCGGTCCCGTTCACGCCATCCGTCGTCTCTGTGAGGAAACCGGCTGGAAGCTCGACGAAGTGGACGCCATCGAGATCAACGAAGCCTTCGCCGCTCAAGCCCTCGCCTGCGCCCAGCAGCTCGGCCTTGATCCGAACAAACTAAATCAACGCGGTGGAGCCATCGCCCTCGGTCATCCCATCGGGGCCAGCGGTGCGCGTGTGCTGGTCACACTTCTTCACCTCATGGAAGACCTGAATCACCATCGCGGCATCGCCAGCCTCTGCATCGGCGGCGGCATGGGCATCGCGATGGCGATTGAGCGGGAGTGATGAGTGCCTAAGCACCGCACATCGCTCATACCAGCTTCCATCCCATGGCGGCATTGATCTTGTCCACGATCTGCCGACGGCGCACGCGCGACACACTGCCACGTTTTCCGGTGAGTTTGGACTTTTCCACAAGCCAGAGCACATCGCAGCGGCAGAGCGTTTCCCAATCCAGGCCATCGGCTCCGTTGAGCCGAACCTCGGTTTCTCTGGGCGAACGATTGGCTCGCTGAGTGGTGCAGATCAGCACGTTTACCCAAGGAGCGTTGGCCACGCGGTCCGGGTGAGAAACGAGAACTGCGGGATGCGGGCCGGCACCATCAAAGTCACAGGTGTAAATGTCCCACGGCTTCATACCTCGTCAGGTCGTGGGATGCGGACGCGGCGGGCGATCTTCGTCTCCGCTCGATTCTCGGCATCGGAATACAGATGCTTTAGCGAGCCTGGAGGAAAGACTTCGCCTTCCTTTTCCTGCAACTCACGCAGGGCGGCGCGCACCACTTCGCTGGCGTTGTTGTAGCGGCCTGTGCCGATGAGCTGACGGATGAAATCCTCAAAGTGAGCTGTGAGTGCGACGTTCATGCGGACATCTATTGCCATTAGATGTCCGCATCGTCAATCACTGTCCCAGCAGATCCGCGATGCGCACACGCCAGCAGGCGTCGGAGCGGTGTTTCATCTGGTCTTCGCCTCCGAGGAGGTGGATGTATTCGCCGCATTTCACGAGGGTTGTGTTCACGGCCAGCGGCAAGGGCGTGGCCTGGGTGTATTGATTCGTGCGCAGGTCGTAGATCCAGGCTTTGGCGACGAATCTGGTTGTCACGCTGCTGTAGCCACCGGCGAGATAGATGTGGTGCTCATCCAGCGGCACGCCAAAGACTCCGCGAATGGCTTCGGGATACTCGGCCAGCGGCTTCCAGGTGTTGGATGCGGTCTCGTGCTGAAAAGCAGCGGTGGAGTTGTGGGCCTGCTGGCTGGCATCAATCCAGGCACCAGTGAAGCTGTAAAGATGGCTGCGGATGGCGGTCACGGCGGGGATGCCGATGGGGTTTGGCAGGTCTTTGAGCGCGGCGAGTGTTGTCGTGCTTCCTGTGGTCAAGTCGATGGCATGGAGATGGCTGCTGCCCTTGCTCCAGTCATCGGGATCAGGGGTGCCGCCGAAAATGTGCAACTGACCGTCGCGCATTGAGCCTGCGCCATAAACGACGGGCTGCGGCAGATCGCCGAGGCGGGTGAGCTTGAACTGGTCATCGAGCGCGCAGATTTCCTTGCGGCCTTGTTTGCCGTCGGCTCCACCGGCGAAGTAGAGGCGTGTGCCATCGCTGGCAAAAGCGGCGTAGGCGACGGAGTGCGGCATCTTGGGGCCGACGGTCCATTGACTTGTCGCAGGATCAAAGAGCCACACGGTGTCGAGCCAGCGCTTCGTGCCATCGCGCCAGTTGGTGCCGCCTGCGACGATGATTCTGCCATTCACACAACCGGCGACGAAGCCTGCGGCGGGTTCGGGCAGCGGTGGCAGTTTTTCCCAGGTGGCGGCATGCGCCATGGTGAGACTGCTCACGAGGCCGAGGATCAAAGGGGAGTGGGCGTGCTGGTTTTGCATGTTTGTGGTTTGATGAAGGAAAGCAGCACGGCGCAGACGAGCAGGTCGACGGCAGCGACAGTGAAAATGTGGCTGACATCGACCTTCGCATCGCGCAGGGCGCCGCCGGCATAGATGGTCAGGCCGCCGACTCCGCAGGCGAAGAGATTTAGCACGCCGAAGCCGGTGGCGCGGTAGCGCGTGTCGCAGACCATGCAGAGCATGGGCATGGTGTTGCAATCGGCGAAGCCGCGCCCGAGGCCGAAGAGCATCAAGCCGACAATGGCGAGGGCAAAGGTGTCTGTGCTGGCCGCGAGGAAGATGGCGGGCGCGCCGATGCACATGCCGATGACGGCGGTGTAGATGCGCCCGCGCTCGGTGCGCAGGCTCCAGCGATCCGCGCAGATGCCACCGACGATGAGACCGAGCAGAGTGGTGACTTGCAGATAACTGGTGGCGGAGAATCCGGCCTCGCCCTGGCCGAGGTTAAAGTGCTGCTGCAGGTAGGTGGGCATCCAGCCGATGACGCCCCAGCCTGCCACCCCGATGAGGCCCCAGTAACAAAAGAGCAGCCAGAAGGAACCCTGGCTGAAGAGGCTGCGCAGCGCGGGAATGAAGGAGACTTTCTCCTCCATCTGGCCGATAGTGGACTGTGGAACGAGGCGCGCAGGCGCATCGCGCAGCAGGGCGAGCAGCATGATTGAGTAGGCGACGCCGATGCTGCCGAAGAGGGTGAAGGCATACGTCCACCCATGATGCTCGGCGAGCCAGCCGCCGAGGCCGCCGAGGCCTGAGCCGATGCTGAGGCCGCAAAGATGGATGCCCATGGCAAGCGAGCGCGTGGGGCCGCGATGGTAGTCGGCGATCAAGGAAAGCGCGGCGGGGAGGTAACATGCCTCGCTGATGCCCATGAGGATGCGAGTGGTGAGGAGCTGCTCAAAGGTGACGCAGTGGCTGGTGAGCCAGGTCGTTAGGGACCAGAGGAAGAGGCTGCCAATGATGACGCGGCTGCGGCTGAAGCGATCCGCGAGGAAACCAGCGAAGGGGCTGAGTGCGCCGTAGATCCAGAGAAAAGCCGAGGTCAGCAGGCCGAACTGCGCGTCCGACATCGTGATGGCGGCGGTGACGGAGGCGCGCATGGTGGTGAGCATGACGCGGTCGAGGTAGTTCAGACAGCCAACGATGCAGAGCAGTCCGACGATCAGCCAGGCGCGGGATGGCAGGCGGGTTTCTGCCGCATCGGATGTTGTGGTGGATGGGGCAGGCATGAAGGTGATTAAAGACGACCGATTTGAGTGGTGGTGAGTCCGCCGTCGATGACGATGATCTCTCCGGTGATATAACTGGCGGCGAGGGAGCTGAGGAAAGCCACCGCACCCGCGCAATCTTGCGGCTGGCCGACTTTACCGAGCAAGATTTTCTTCTCGTAGTGCTTCAGCAGGTCCTGTGCGCGTGGCTCCATCCACGTCTGCGTCAAAGGCGTGCGGATAAGGCCTGGAGCGATGCCATTCACGCGGATGCCATGCGGTGCGAGCGATGTGGCGAGTGATTTCGTCATCATGACGAGGCCGCCTTTGCTCGTGTCATACGCGACGCTGTCGGCTTCGGCCTGAAAGCCGTTCGTGGAACTGACAATGACGATGCTGCCGCCACCGCCGAGCGCGACACGCTTCTTGGCAAATGCCTGCGAGAGGAAAAAGGTAGCCCTGAGGTTAAGCGACATCGTTTTCTCCCATTCGGTCTCGGTCATGTCGAGAAAGGGCGTGTCGAAGAAGCTGCCGGCATTGCAGACGAGGAGGTCGAGCGATGGCTGGAGTGTGAAAGCGGACTCGATGAGTTCTGCGGGCGCGGATGGGACGGATAGATCACAGGCGACGTATGAAGCCGATGAAGGCTCACTTTGGAGGCCGTGCCGCACGACCGATGCGCCGCACTCGGCCAAACCATCGGCGATGGCCGCGCCGATGCCTTGGGATGAGCCGCTGACGAGCGCGGCGTGGCCTTCAAGAGAGAATGCTTTCATCAGGGAGCTTGAGATAGTTCAGGGTGTTCGTGGCGGCGATGCGGCGGACGACTTCATCGCCTGCGGCTTTGAGCGCGACGACCTCGCGCTCATAGGTGCTGAAGAGTTTCACGACTTTGCCTCTGATGGCCGCCGCATAGCTGTAGAAGGGCGAGTCGCTACCCCACAAGAACTTGTGCGGGTAGGCGGCGGCGAGATCGGCGATGACACGCGCGGGATCGCTGTAGTCGCTGTCAAAACGGCGCGATTTGGGGGCGATGAACGGCTTGTCCGCCGCCGCGCCTTCGCAGTGGATGCAGTGGGCCGAATTATCGAACCAGGCGTTTGGCAGCGCCTGCACGCGGTCGAGGTATTCTTTGTCAAAACGGCAGGAATGCGCCGCGCAGAAGCGGATATCGGGATTGGCTTCGGCGAGATCGAGGATGTCATGTGCCTGTGCCCAAAGATCGCTTTCGATCACGCTGCTATGGATGATGAAAGGCACGTCCCACTCGCGGGCGAGATCGAGAAAGACACGGCCCTCATGCGCGAGGCGTTTGATGTCGGCCTGAATGATCGTGCTTTGAATCTTGATGCCGTGGATGCGGTATTCGGCGCGTAGTTTGATGAGTTCAGCGGCCTGCGCGTCAGTGTTGCGCATCGGGTCCACCATGACGAAGGGCAGCGTCTTGCGGCCCTCTTCAGGAAAGAGTCGATAGCACTCCTCCAGCATGCGGCGGTTCTCAAAGGCGTAAGGCACGGTTTCCAGGCCGTTGCCGAAGCCGATCTCGCCGCTGCGGAACTTCGTCACGTCCATTGCCGCATACGAGACGAAGGGGAAGACGATCCAGTGCGTGATGCCGAGCGAGCCGCCGACCTGCGTCATGTCCACGAGCTGCTGCGCGTACGGGAAATCGCCGTGCAGGTAAAAGAGCATGTCCGCCCCGATGTGATTGTGGCAGTCGATGATCATGAGAAGGTGAGGGAGGGTAAGAAAATTTGTTGGTAGGGAAATTTTCAGAAATCAGAACTCTGAAAATCAGGATGTTTGAGATCGAACGGCGACGGCCTCGATCTCGTAACGAAGGCTTGGCGGGAGGCAGTTCGTGATGGTGGTGCGCGCCGGGAAGGGGGCGCTGAAGTATTTGCGGTAGAGCTGATTGAAGAGCGGCACGTCTGTGGCATCGCGGACGTAGTTTCGCGTCTGCACGATGTGCGCGAGATCACTCCCGGCTGCTTCGAGCACTTTGCGCAGATTTTCCACGGAGCGGCGGAACTCGCCCTCGAAGGTGTCGCTGATGATGGCCCCAGTTTCATCGACACTGGCCTGTCCTGACACCAGGATGAGATCCCCAACGACCACGGCGGGGCTGAAAGGAAGATGTGAAACCGGTGTGTCTGCGTTTCGCGGATAAGTGACGAGCGGCGAGGTCATGGATCGAGGGGATAGATGGGACGGCGGACTTTGCGAAATGGGAGTGACTTCAAATGGCTGGTGCAGGGGCCGGGTGTGTCCACCCAGAGCATTTGTTGGGTGATGGGATCGTAGGCATGACGGTGCGCGACGGCGGCCTTCACGCCGATCACGGAGAGATCACGTGGCTCGATACCTTGACTGCGCCATTGGCCGAGATCGAAGGGAGGTGTCTTGTGGCTCGTGAGGAGGATGGTGAGCCCGGCATGGCGCACGACGGCGCACTCACCCATGTCGAAATGATCACCGCACATGCTGGCGAGGTGGCTGCGCTTGTCCTCCAGCTCAAATTTGCCATCGCTTGAGCGTAGCAGTTCGACCGTGAGGGACACAGGACCGGCATCGAGCTGACTGGAGCGTCCACCCACGGACAAGGTGGTCTTGTGTCCTGGTGCGACCGTGCGCAGACGCCGAACCGCTTCGGGATCATTGATGCAGATGGCCGAGTTGGAGGTCTGGCGTTCGATCAAGGCACGCAGCAGGCCAGTTCCATCGCCAGGAGCGCCGCCGCCGATGTTGTCGGAGGCTTCGACGAGCACGGTGAGTCCTGGGGAACGAAGATCGAGCTTCGCGAACACTTCGTTCACCGATGCATCCGTCACATTGCCATCCGCTTTTTTCGTTAGAGCGAGGTCGCTCAGTTTTTGCAAGGCTGCGCGTGCCTGTGGCTCGTCTCCCAGAGTGGCGATGACAAAACTGACGCCCGCGTCCGGCATGTCGGCAAAGGAGAAGCCTGCGCAGACATTCACTGCCCAGAACTCGCGCGTTGACTCCATCTCACGCGCCATTTTTTCCAGTGAGAGCATCGGCTCGCATGCTGTGGCCGTGCCGGTAGGCGGCCACATCAGCGGCGGATGCTGCCAGAACATCCTCGGCACCTGCCGCGTGGTGAGGCAGCGCTGGAGCAGCGTGGCGGCGATCTGCGCGGCACGCCGGGCATCCGCGTGAGGATTCTCACGATACGCGACGAGGCAGTTGGCCAGATCCGCCATGCGTTGCGTGAAATTGGCATGCAGATCAAAGACGCCGAAGATTGGGACATCAGGTCCGATCCTGGCTCGAAGCCGCGCCAGGATCTCGCCCTCCACATCATCAAAAGAGGGAGACACCATCGCTCCGTGGAGCACGAGATACACGGCATCGATCGCCAGCGGCACTCGTGTGAGCAACTCGTGGCAGAAGGCTTCGATGACCTCGTCCTCCACCATCGCTCCTGGAGTGGCACGAAAGTCCGCCGCAGGGATGATCTCCCAGCCAAAGGCTCGCGCACAATCCAGCGCTCCACCCATGGGTGAGCTGTCGCCCGAGCAGCGCAGCATTTCGTTGCCGCAGGTGATGGTGAAGTCGCCGAGGCGCGTGGTTCCTTCGAGAAACGTGTGTGTCTCGTGAAACAGGCCGGCGAATAAAACACGCTTGAACATAGATGTATCAGGAGGCTGCCCATTCTTTGGCATGTCTGGCAAAGCTGAGCGCCGCCTTTTCCAATGCCTCATCCACATCCGCCTCGCGATGGGCCAGACTGACAAACCACAGGCCTCGCTCGATGGCACGCACGCCATCTTCCAGCAGGCAGCGGCGCAGATGCGCCCAGCGTGGAGCGTCTTGCCGCCTCACATAGTCACGGTAATCACGCACCGGCCCCTCTGCGCAGCCGGGCTTCAGCATGACGGCATGGAACACGGAACCCGGCCCTTGCGGACGAAGCGGAATGCCATTCTGATCCGCCAGAGCACGCAGTCCGTTCATCAGTTTCTGTCCCAACTTGATCACGGTTTCAGGATGCGAGTCGCCAAGCGACAAAAGATGATCCAAGCACCAACGGCTTGCGGCCAGGCAGAGCGGATTGCCATTCAGCGTGCCCGCGTGGACGACGGTGCCATCAATGATCTTTTTCATCGCGCTTTGTTTGCCCACCAGCGCGGCAAACGGCACGCCACCGCCGATGGCCTTGCCGAGGATCGTCAGGTCAGGCACGAAACCGAAATGCTTCTGCGCGCCACCGGGACCGAAGCGGAAGCCGGTGATCGTTTCATCGGCAATCATGAGCATGCCTTCGCGGTCGCATAACTCGCGGATGGTCTCAATCATGCCGGTCACCGGCTCCATGCAGCAGGTGTTGCACATGATTGGCTCAAAGATGATCGCGGCGATCTGTCCTTTGTATTTCTCAACCTGACGACGCAGATGATCGGGATCATTCCAGCGGCAGACGACAAAGGTGTCCAGCACCTCGGGAATGACGCCCTGGCTGGGATGCAAATGCGTCGGGGATTCATCATCGCCCCATTTGTCCGGTGGGGGACAGAAGCCGACGAGACCTTCATCCGCCCAGCCGTGATACGCGCCTTCGAACTTCAAGATCAACGCCCGCCCGGTGTGACCACGCGCCAGACGCAGCGCCGAGAGCACGACCTCCGTAGCAGAGTTGTTGAAGCGAACGAGTTCCGCGCCTGGGATCATCGCTTGCAAGCGCTCGGCCACCTCGATCTCTAGCTCCGACTGCGCCGCCCAGTGCGTGCCGAGCCGTGCCTGCGAAGCGATGGCATCCGCCATACCCGCAGGCGCATGACCATAAAGCAACGCGCCCTGGCCGATCTGGAAGTCGATGTATTCATTGCCATCCACGTCCCACACGCTCGGGCCGTTGCCGTATTGAAAGTAGAGCGGCACCGGCTGCTCCATCTTGCGGATGCCGCTGTTCACACCTGCGGCGATGCTCTTGGTGGCACGTTCGTAAAGACGACGGGAGTTGGTGTATCGGTCAGTCATGAGGATGCAGTGTTGGGGTGTAAAGGCGTGGTGCTGCGCAGGCGGATTTTCTTGTGGTCCAGATCATGCAGGGTGCGCATGTAGCGGACGGTGCGGCTGTGCGCCCGCAGCAGAATGGATGAGGTCACGACCTTGCCATTCTCGATCTTGATCCCCGGCAGCAGGGGGCTGTCGCTGATGCCGGTGGCGCAAAAGATCGCGCTGCTGCCGCTCACGAGATCATCGGTGGTGAACACACGCTTGAGCTCCTGTTCGCTGCTTGTTTGCAGAAGCTCCCGTTTTTCCTCCTCATCACGCGGCCACATGCGCACCAGCATCTCTCCACCCAGGGTCTTGAGCGCGGCGGCGGTGAGCACCGCCTCCGTGGCTCCGCCGATGCCAGCGTAAAAATCAATCCCAGAACCCGGCATGGATGGAGCCAGCGCCGCCGTGATGTCGCCATCCGTGATCAGGCGCAGAGCCGCACCGTGCTGGCGGATGCGCTGGATCAACTCCTCATGGCGCGGGCGTTTCAAGACACAGACCACCAGCTTTTTCACCGGCAGGTTCAGCGCCATGGCAATCTTTTCCAGGATCTGCTCGATGGGATGATCGAGTTCGATCGGCGGCATGCCTGTCTTGAGGGCTTTGGCAACCGCCGGTCCCCAGGCCAGCTTCTCAACGTAAAACGAAGGCAGGTGACGCATGTGATGCGTCGTGCCAT
>CAMCWM010000177.1 GCA_945882215.1 Akkermansia muciniphila
GCTCGTGTGCGTGTAGGGCGCACCGTAGCGGTAGAAACTGGTGCCGTAGTACGGGCCGTTGTACTGCGGAGCGCTGTAGCTCCCATGCTCGGCCGGGTAGTAGCAGGAAGACAGCACGCAGGCCAGCGCAAGACCGCAGACAAGGAAGCGCAAGGTTTTCATGAGCATGGAAGTGGAGTTCAGGAGCAGCGTTCAGGAAGCGCCCGGAAGAGCATACGCCGCTGGAAGGCGCTTCGTTGCCACGTCCCTGGAGAAGCGCTGCGGAGCGGTGGAGTACTGGAATGCAGAACTCCTGCATAAAGGAGCGTGGCTTCAACTTCAGTGCCGGATGCCAAACAGGCCCCTCTTTCAGATGCCACACTCACGGCAGAACGCCTTCCAGCGTCTTCATCTCGGCAAGTTTGCGCGCCCGGCAGCGCGGTTCCAAGAGCAAAAATGACCGGGGCGCCAGAACCACAAAATCCCGCTCTGTCCAGCTCCGCACACAAGTGGGGTTATGCCCCATTGGGGAAACGGCCGCCGGCAACCATGTACTTGGAGCTAGGGAGGCTTGTCGCAGCGCTCCTCCACCAAAAGTTCAAGCCCTGTCATGAAAAAACACCCCATCTACCATCGAATCCTGCTCATCTGCGCCCTGCTGCTTGGTACGGTGGGAGCGCTCCGGGCCGACGTCACGAACCCCGGCCTGGTTCCAACTCCGGGTGCTCGCATCGAAAAGGAAACCGGGATTTTCAGCAGGTTTTTTGGCCGCATAGCTGGGAGGATGGATAGAGCTAATCAAGATGATGATGACGAAGATGACGGCGACGACGACGATGACGAAGAAGATGATGATAGAAGATTTCGTCCACGCGGCTCGCAGTCTCCATTCACTCCCCCGGCCCCAGGGACAACCATCATCACCACCAAGACGACGACGAACCGGGCACCCATCTCCTCCGAGCACCCAGATGCCAACCGCTATCCTCGCAGGAAGGATGCCACCCGCAGCATCGCGCCGCCAACCTCGCGCCCCCTTTCCGTTCCGCAGAAAAGCCAGCCTTCTCCACGGCCGCCACCGCCTCCTGCTCCCTTTGCCGGGCGCAATCCGCCAGTGCAGGAACAGATTCGCGCTGCCATCGTCCCTGCTCTCACGGTCCTTGTGCCTGCTCGAACGATCGTTGTGCCTCCTCCCACGGTCGTTTTGGTACAAACGCTTCCAGCTTCGAGGTGGTTCCCGGTCTCTCCTCCGCGCTCAACGACCCCAGCCCCCTCTGAAGTGCGTGACGATACCCTGCCATTGCAGCCGCCGTCTCAGCTCGCTCCGTCTGCGTCACTGCCGGCGTTCCGCCCCGGAGACCCTGCCTCTCTTCGTGCCCCCGTTGTGCCACGGGGTTCCGCCACCCCATCATCGTCGTCGTTCGCAAACAGGATCCCCGTCGCTGTCACGCCCTCCCAAGGACTGCCATCCGTAAATGCCCCCAGCGCACAGCAGCCAGACCCTCCGCCCCCACCTGCCTTTGGCACGCCCGTTCCCGGCCGCCGCGGCCTTGTCTATCCGCCCGGCCAGGAGGCCACCCCGGAGAACATGATCGATGTCACTGACTACGCCCCTGGAACCAAGGTTCGTGATCCGGTCAGCAAGCTAGTTTTCCGAGTTCCCTGATCCTCCCATGGAAATAGAGAAGCGCGAGTCACGGAGACGCCCCGATGTACATCGAACCCACCTCCTGCGCTCAGCTCGTCATACATTCCCAGTCGCCTTCGCTTTCAGCTTTTTGCTTTCCCATTTCAGCTTTCCATCCCCCCTCATGAAACCGTCCATCCCCCTCGCCTTTGCCACCCTTGCCATCCCCTTCCTGGCGATGGCGCAATCCTCCGTGACGCCACCCTCCGCTCCGGCTCCAGGTGAAGAAAAGCCCCTGATCCCGAGCACCCCCGTCCCGGCCCCAGATACTCCTCTGGCACCTCCCGTGGTTCCTCCCATCGTGCCTCCCATCGTGCCTCCCGTGGTGCCTCCTGTTCCCGTGCCACCCGCAGTACCGCCAGTGATACCACCCGGAGTGCCTGCCGTGCCGCCCGTCGTGCCACCCTCGCCCATGCCTGTGCCTGACGTACCTCCTGTTCCGGTGCCAGCCGTGCCTGGCCTGCCTGAAAAACCGGCCAGACCCGGATTCGACCGCCCGGACCCTCCCGGATCCAAACGCCCCGGCCCTCCTGGAGCCGAAGAAAAGCCGGGCAAACCTCGCAAACCCGGCGAGCGCGGCAAACCCGGCGATCTGGTCCCGGCTCCAGACGCCACGCCTCCGAGTTCTGCACCCACCAAGAACCAGAATCCAGGAACCCAGAATCCAGACACGCCCGCAGCACCCGCTCCCGGCATGAAAGCGCCCTCAGCTCCTCCGGCGCAGACCACGGAGAGCGCCACCCCACCGGCCACTCCCGGCTCCCGTCCCTTCCCGGGGAGAAGACCCACCGAACCGAAAGGGCGTCCCCAGGATCCATCTGTCGCCCCCGCGCCAAGCCCCGGCACGCCGATGCCTGCCGTCACCGCCACGCCCGAAGTCCCCGTCGCAGCGAAACCCGCCGAGCGCCCCGTCCCACAGAAAGCCCCTTCAAAAGAGACCTCCAAGGTGCTCGAAGACGTGGGCAAGCGCGACCGCCAGGCCGACGCCGCCCAAGCCCGCAAAATCGACAACAAAGACGATGCCAAGCGCCTGCTAATGAACATCCTCGGCGCAGCCGTCGGAGTTGAGACCACCCAAGATCGCTCAAACCAACCGCGTCCCGGAGACCGTCCCGGAGATCGCACGGGAGACCGTCCCTCCGACCGCTTCAGGCAGGGCTATCGCCCACCCGTCGAGGAAGTCGGCAGGACGCAGGAAGACCGGCAGCGCAACGTCGGCAACATGGTGCATCGCTTCGAAGGGCGCACGCCCCCGCAGCCCGCACCGCAGGGCACCCTCACCCGGGACCCCAGAAACCCGCAGTTCGGCCAGGGCCAGCGCGCCCCCCGGTTCTACGACGGCAACCGCCGCGTCGTGCGCTATTCCTCCATGCAGGAAATACCGCCCGTCATCGTCGCCTCCCAGCAGCTCAACCGCGTCCAGGTGCTCCCCCAGGCACAAAGCACCTACAACGTCAGGCCCTCAGCACCACAGCCAGGGCACTACTACAACGACATCCCGTCTTCCTACACCGCCCGCGATGCCTATGCCGTCTCCTACAGCGTCGATCCCAACTCCGCCATCAGCCGGGATGACATCCTCTTCCGCCAGGGATCGGCCGACTTTGCCGACGCCTACTCCTACGACCTCGTCATCGACGTGGCCGAGGCCATGAAGGCCCCCTCCCTCCGCGACGAAACCTTCGTCATCGAAGGCCACGCCTCCGCCGAAGGCGACTACGGCAAGAACCTCCTTCTCTCCCAGGAACGCGCCGAGCGCATCTCCCGTGAGCTCGTGCGTCATGGCGTCAGTGCCGAGCGGCTCATGCCCGTCGGCTATGGCGAGGCCGAAGCCGCCCATCCTGCCACTGCCGTGGAAAGTGAGCGCAGCCTCGACCGCCGCGTCATGGTCTTCCGCATGCGCTGAGCCGAGGGCGAGGCCCGAGCGAGTCAACCAAGGAACCAAACCTTCGTCCTCCTCTACTCGTTCCCCGCCAGCAACACTTCGCGTAGCGACCAGCCCGCATCGCTACGCGAAGTGTTGCTGGCGGGTGCGGGCAGGTCGATTTCCACACTCCGCAACGTCCCACGAGACGAGGAGATTCGCAGCGTCTTCAAGCTTTTGCGCCCTGACCCGGTCTCCCAGCTTTATCCCGCCCCATGCCCACGCCGAAAATCAAAACCACCGCCTCCGATGCGCTCGTCGGCATCTGGACCATTGCGCTGACGGCGTTCATCGTCGCGGCGCTTTATTTTGCGCGCGAACTGCTCATTCCACTCGCGCTCTCGGCGCTGCTCACCTTTCTGCTCTCGCCGCTGGTCACGCGCATCGAGCGCTGGATCGGCCGCATCGCGGCGGTGTTGGTCGTCGTGCTGCTGATCTTCACCAGCCTGGGCGCTGCGGGCTGGATGCTCAGCCGGCAGCTTGTCGATCTGGCGACGAAACTGCCCGAATACAAGGGCAACATTATTACCAAGATACACGCCTTCAAGATGCCGCAAGGCGGCGCGTTCACCAAGCTGTCGGAGACAGTCGAGGAGCTGAAAAACGAATTGCCTGGGGGAAACGCAGCGCCGGCTCCCTCCATGACGCAGGAGGCGGGCAAGCCCGATATGGATGTCGCCTCTCCGCCGGACGCGCCCCCGCCAGCAGCGCCGGTGCAGAGGATCGAGAGTGCGAAGACGAATCCGTTCGAGCTGCTGCAGCTCATCATCGCGCCGTTGCTCGGACCGTTGGGCATGGCCGCGCTGGTCCTGTTGCTGGTCATCTTCATGCTGCTCGAGCGCGAAGACCTGCGCAGCCGTCTCATCCGGCTCATCGGCCAGGGGCGCATCAGCGCCACCACGCGCGCGATGGACGACGCGGGCCAGCGCGTCGCGCGCTATCTCCTCATGCAGCTCGTGGTGAATGTGACCTACGGCATCCCCGTGGCGATCGGGCTCTACTTCATCGGCGTGCCGAATGCGATTCTATGGGGCGCGTTCGCCACCGTCCTGCGTTTCATACCGTATGTGGGACCGTGGATCGCGGCAGCCTTTCCCATCGTGCTGTCGCTCGCGGTCTCGGACAGTTGGTGGTCGCCGCTGCTCACGATCGGTCTTTTCGTCGTGCTCGAACTGCTGAGCAACAACGTGATGGAACCGTGGCTTTACGGCAAGCACACCGGCGTTGCCCCCCTCGCCCTGATCGTCGCGGCGGTGTTCTGGACGTGGCTCTGGGGGCCGGTGGGGCTGGTGCTCGCCACTCCGCTCACCGTCTGCCTCGTGGTCATGGGGCGGCATGTGCCGCGCCTGTCTTTTCTCAGCATCGTGCTCAGCGATGAAGAAGCGCTCACGCCCGCCGAGGATTGCTACCATCGAATGCTCACGCCCGGAGATCGCGACGAACTCGAGCTGGTCGAGTCTTATTTGAAAGCGAACTCGCTGACCACGCTTTACGATACCGTGTTCATCCCGGTGCTCACCGCCGTGGAGAACGATGCCCGCGAGGCGCTGCTGGAGCCTGCGCAGCTCAGCTACGTCCAGCAGAGCATGCGCGACATCATCGAAGACCTCGGTACACGCCCGGTGGCGCCGACGAAGATGATTGTTGCGCCCCCCGCCAAGACCGAGACCGTGGCCTGCGAGGCACCCGTCGCATCACTCATGCTCGCGCCGGACTGCCGCGTCTATTGCCTGCCCGCACGCGCGGATCGTGACGAACTCGCCGGCACCATGCTCGTGCAACTGGCTCGCCAGGAAGGTTTCGGTGCGCAAAATGCCCCGGCCCAACTCGTCGCTGGTGAGTTGCTGGGGCTGGCCGAAAAAGCGGACGTGGATGTCGTTTGCATTTCCGTCGTGGCACCGTCCACTGTCATCCACGCCCGCTATCTCTGCCTGAAACTGCGCTCGGTCTTGCCGAAACTAAAAATCGTCATCGGCCTCTGGGGCGAGACCGAAGATCTGACCGAAGCCACCAAACGCCTGCGCGAGTCAGGTGCGGATGAAGTGGTCACCACGCTGGCCGACGCTCTCGTGCAGATCGCCAGACTTGCTCCAGCGTTGACCGAGGAGATGACGCCCGCTCCGGTCCCCGCTGACGAAGAGGAGCGCCTCGCCGCGCTCACCGAGCTCAACCTGCTCGACACCGAAGCCGAGCCGGTCTTCGACCGCATCACGGCGAAGCTCGCGCGCGTCTTTGAAATGCCCATCGCCCTCATCAGCCTCGTCGATCGCGACCGGCAGTTCTTCAAATCCCAGACCGGCCTGCCCGAAAGTCTTGCAAAGGCGCGCCAGACCGCGCGCAACGTTTCCGTGTGCGGGCATGTGGTCGCGAAGAACCAGGTGATCGTCATCGAGGATCTCGCGCGCGACCGCCGTTTTGCGAACAACCCGCTGCTCAAGGAACATGGCATTCGCTTCTATGCCGGCGTTCCGCTCCTAGCGCCAAACGGCCAGCCCATCGGCTCCCTCTGCTTGATGGACCTGAAGCCGCGCCAGCTCACCGAGCGCGAGAAGCGCCTGCTGCAGGAATACGCCAACGAAGTCATGGAAGAGATCGCGCGCCGCAGCCCCGCACGCCAAGGCACGCCAGCCGTAATGAGTAGCGCTGACTCATCCTATTGACTCGTTCGCGCCTCACGCTCATCTCGGCCTGCGCCCAATGCTGCGCATTGTCTGTCTCGGCTCACCAGTCGCCTCGGCTCGAACTCGTCCTCAATGATTGGAGTCATGGAGTGATGGAGCAGTGGAGATTTGGAATGCAGCACTCCATCACTCCAACACTCCCCGTCTCCCCAGTTTGGCTCGCTCGCGCCCCACGCTCATCTCGGGCTGCGCCCAACGCTCCGCGTTGCCTGTCTCGCACTCAGCCTCCGTGCTCGGCTCCTACCGCAGCGGCCAAGGCTCTGGTCGTGGGGCTGGCGGAAGATAACCGTACCCACCCACCGACATGTGCTGGCTCGTCGGATAATAAGGATAGCCAGAGACATACGCGCGCGTCGTCACGGGCGCCAGGTAGCGGTTCGAGGTGTAGGTGCGTGGGTAAGACGTGGGATAACCGTACCCAGACCCGACGTAGGGCGAGTCATGGCCGTAATAGCCGGAGCGGGAGTATGAGGGGCCGACGTGGGTCGGGTAAGTGGTGACGTAGCGTGGCGAGCTGTAGCCCACGGTGCGGTAGCCATAAGAGCGGTCATCGTATCCGCAGGACGACAGCGCACAGGCCGCCGCAAGCCCGCAGGCGAGCAAACGTAAGGGTTTCATAAACATTGAGGTTGGGGGTTGGGGATTGCGGAGCGGCGTTCAGGCAAGGAAGGACCGCCGTTGTCGGTGCCCTGGCCTGGAGTCGCTCGTACATGAATCGTCTCAGCTCCTCTTCGCGGCCTTACCTGACGCTAAGTTCATCTCCACGCCCGACCGGAGCCTATGGTTGGCAGTTCGTCCTTCGCAGTAGCCTGCTACGGAGAATGGATTGTTGACCATGGTTGGCGATGGTTGACGGTGGTTTGAAATCCACGCGTTTATGCTTGGGTCAACGGTCAAGGAGTGGTCAAGCGTCGTGCCTGTTTGGAATCGTTCGCGGTTGCAGTGGTTCGTCTCTCCTCCACTCCAAGTCTCCATCACTCCACGTCTTCTCCCCGACGGTCAGCAGCGCGGCGACGAGACCGAGGGTTGCAAGGCATTCATGATCATGCCGTGAAAACGGCGGCCGCAGGATCATCTTCCGGAACATTCACGCTGGCACTCGTTGAACCAAGCGCAGGAGATGCTCACATCATGAGCTCTTTATCGTCGTCGACGCACACCCCGCCGGCGCCTCGGGCGACGAGGAGATTCAGCGTCAACTACAGGTCGGGCATCAACTGCAAATAAACTTTGCCGAGCGCCATCCACATTCAATGAGAGAAGGCGTTCGAAAAGAGTTAGTCCCCGCTCACGACCAGGCCCGTCATCTCGATGAAGAGTCAGAGCGAGATTGATGAATTCGCCGGAGCAAGCAGCGAAACCTGTGCGGATGTCCAACAACGTCTGTCCGTGGTGGTCGAGGATCGTATCAGCAAGATTTGCTACCAGCACCGAATGAACTGGAACGAGATCAGCCAATCTACTCACCAACGATTCCAAAGCGTCCGGGACAAGAGCGTTCGGATGCGCAATTAACACATTCAAGATTTCGAGAATCTCAGGATCCTGGTCGAGTCGTGGCAACATGCTGAATAGCCCAAGAACTTCCCTAGCTGTGGTTTGATTGGCCCGAGGAATGATTGCCTGCAAAGCCCCGACTGCCTTGTTTCTCGCGCTGGCATTCCCAAAAACATGCACCGCTGTAGTGGCAAAGCCGGTCAGCATCTCCTGCGTAGTCGCAGAATCTGCCAGTAACTGTTCGACGGTGGCGGAAGCCCAATCATCGTTCCAAAAGACATGGCGGTACATCAACAATTCGCCAAACGCACGGCCACTCAACTGCCATCCTGACCCTCTTACGTCCTCTAAAATGGTGCGGACTGACTCCGAAGGAAGCCATTGAAACGCCTCGACGACCGCACGACAACCAGCGACGCTGTCTCGCACCTGGGGAAATCGGCGGAATAACTCCTCGAGAAAAGCCGCCGATTCGTTGCAATCCGCGGAACGGAGATCAAGGTGCCAGCAAACTGCCCGCCAGGTCACCGCGTTCTCAGGACGCTGGAGGTGTGATTGGATAACAGAGAGGAAACGCCCAGGTTGATGAGCCACCCTGCAGGCTAAATTGAGAACATTGAGCACCTCAAAGCTCCCATGTGGCACCATCCAAGAATACCCTGATTCCCACAGAATAGAACGCTCACCATCTTGATCTGCATCTTCTGACTCGTCGCCGAGAGTATCCGCAGCGATTTCCGGGAGCCATTGATTAAACATCGAGAACAGATCGTCAGGGAGAGGCACCCCCTCCTTCAGTCGTTTTGTAATAGCCCGGGCTGCGCAAATACGAAACTCGGTGTTTGTAAATCCCCGAGCATTTAACGCATGCACGAACGCAAACAGCCGCTCGCTTGAAACATCTGAATCGGACAACTTTTCGAGGGCCAAGGCTGCAGGGCGTGTGTGCTCCTCCGGGTCGAGGCGGTTGATCAATTCGATCGCGCGGTCAGGCTGCCTCTTGGCGAGTTCAGCAAACGCCTGGGATACCTGAACACTGCCGCCTTCAAAGGAATCTCTCGGATTTTCCCATCCAGTGCTGTCTGGGAGGTCGGCAAGTGTCGCTAGAATTGCATCATCCGACGCTTGTTCCATAACGTCAGTGGACATGGGACTGCCAATGGACCTGGATACGGTTCGAATTACCGAAATCCCGTCCCTCTGAGTAAGGCTGGGAAACGCCGCCTCTTCTGCCGCAATGAACGCAGCCGCCTCAGGAGACCGAAATTCATGGGGGATATATCTCAAGAGCATTAATCGCCCTTGGCGAGTGGAACGCTCGTGCTCCTCGAAATCGATTTCCGACTGAGGAACACTCACCGACTGCCATTCAGTGATAGCCACCTCTAATGTTCGATTTTGCTCCTGGTTAAGATTCGGCGACAGCGCAGAAATCAGTTTCCCAGAATCACGGTGTTCACAGTCGTAATCCCCAAGTTTGAATCGCCGTGGATCGCTGAGCAGAAAATTTAACGCCAGCAAAGGCTTCTGTGCGGCAGCACCAGCCAAGCCGTGAGCAAGGATCCGCTGCACAGTCATCGAATTAATTTGCTCGGAAGCCGCTAAGAAAACCTCAAACCGCGCAGAATCGGTTCGTGCCAGCGTCTCCACAGCAATCTCGATAGCTTCAAGCAGATGAGCCGTGACGTCTCGCACGCTCAGGCCAAGGCCGTATTCTATACGAAAAGAATCATCAGTCGCATCATCTCTGTAACCCACCGCCCGGAGAAGTCTGAGAAAAAGCGGCCAGATATCTTCAATAAAAACAGCCGGGGCCGCTTCTGCGATTGGTTTGATATCCCCCAAACCTGTATCCCCCTGAAGAAGGACATTCGCCGCACGTTGTCTCGGACTGTCACTCCACAAAAATGCCGCAGGGTCCTCGTTGTCCTCAGCTTCCGTCGCATCCGAAAGCGCTTCAACCGCAGCAACTTTGGACTCCAAGAAGGCTGCGGCAATCGACATTGCTGACACAGCATCGGTTTCAACCGCGGAACTTATAAGGTCAAAAAGTAGTATGGAACTCGTTGAATCTCGGGCTGCGAGCACCTCAGCAAGAGGAGTCGCCTCCGCAACCCACGGGTGAATACGTCTGAGCACATGTATCGTCGGCCAGTCCATATTCGAGTGTGGAATCCAATGATCGCGCAGCAACCCAATCACAGTTTGTGCACTCTGTTTTGCGGCCCCGTTTAGCACCCTAGCAATTGCTCCTTCCAGTGCTTGTCCTTCGGACATTAAGCGAGGCAAGAGATCCGGTGCCAGCCGCTCGAACCATATGCGACGGCCAACAATCGCAATCAATCCAGTTGATCGTAATGCGGCATCAGCCAGAGCCGTTCGCATGTAATCCTCTTCGCGTTGATCGGGATCTTCCAACTGCCCTAGAAACTCCACGAGTTGGAGGCGCACGTGGAGTCTCAGATCGATCCGCTGCCATAGCGCGGCAAACTCTCGGCGGTACGTACTTGGCTCGGCACCTCTCAAATAGACCAATGCGCTCCACAGACGAGGGCGAACAAATAGAGATTGCTGACGCTCCAGCACAAAATCACAAAGCGTCTGTCCTTCGTCAGCGAATGATCTTGCGAGTGCGAAGTCAAAAACTGTTTGATGCTGAAAGCCCAACCGGCGCTCATCTTCGGCGGTTGTTAGAATGCCAGCAGCAATGAGTTGCTTAACTTGAGGGGCGCGATCATCGAATCGCGCCCGGGCGAGCCAAAGCGTTTCATCAGCAGCCATCCGTCGTGCTAGATCGCGTAGAAGATCGGCACGACCAGGAAGGCCACCCGCGTTTGTCACGCACTGATCCCACAGCTTCTCCAACATCTGCTGATAAGACGTAAATACAGGCATCTCTTGTCCCGAACTCACTAGCTTGACAAACACCACGAGTTGCTGTGGTCGGCGTAAGATTTCACGAAACGTTTCCGGCCAGTCCCGCGCAAGTATTCCACGCCTTTCGAGAAGTGCCTGAACCTCCTCCCATGGGAGGAGCGGGAGTTGGACAGCCTCGGCATCAATAGCTGCCAACCGTGTGTCGTGCCGATGCTCCACTTCACGACTCGACGCGATCACACGGAGGTTTTCAACGCCATCTAGCTCACGAATCAATTGGAGCAACGCATTCAATCGCCCACCGTGGAGGTCCACGAGATCAGCAAGGGCGTCGAGTTGATCGACGAGAACGACAACTGGAGCCGTTTCAGCCAGCCGTCTAAGCGCGAGGCTTGGCATTGCCCCCAAGCCAAGGTGCAAACCAAGCTTGGCCACGGAATCCACCGGCTGAGATAGGAGGTCTCCCTTGATCGCGAGCACCAAACAACCGTCCTCACGGAACCGACCTCCAAGCTGTGCAAGGAGCGCAGATTTTCCGCTTCCGGGTTCGCCGAGCAGGAGTTGAACGTTTGGTTGCTCCGGTGTGCGCGACTCCACCAATTGCTCGAAAGCAGGCGATTCTATCCGCTCGCCATCAATGCGTGTTGGCCAGGCTAGGAGGGCTTCCGAAGCCGTCGCGCAAGCTTGCTGGAGTTCTTCCAATGGTGGCATTGCAGCAGGCTGCGCCACCACTGCCGTCGGTGGCAGTAAGGCCGCCTCTACCTGATACTCGCAGGCTCCTT
Organism: Akkermansia muciniphila; assembly: GCA_945882215.1. Taxonomy (GTDB): domain Bacteria; phylum Verrucomicrobiota; class Verrucomicrobiia; order Verrucomicrobiales; family Verrucomicrobiaceae; genus Prosthecobacter. The sequence continues at coordinate 11,428 of CAMCWM010000177.1, forward strand.
GATACCCACAGGCATCCAACACTTCGTTAAGCGCCGCTCCCCCTTCCTCCCGAAAATCCACATACTTGTAGCGCCGCAGCGTATCGGGCAATTCGCAGTCGCCCAGCAGGAGCGGGATGAACCGCCGACCCACATTAGCCGGGTCGCGGTGGACGGCAGTATATCGCTCCTGTGCCACCCAGCCCGAGGCCAGCGCCGCCGATGAGATGCACAGCAGTAGCACCCGCGACTGTTCCAACCCCTCATCGACCTTCAGCGCGATGATGTCCCCCGCTTGGATGACCCACTCATCGAACCACACGCGCAGGCCCGCTGCCTTCAGCCGCTCGGCGAGTTTGCGCACGCGCGGTTTGTCCTGCGCGTTATGGCTGAGGAAGACGTCGTAGGCGAAGGCGGTGCTCATGTTCCGAGAGGTCAGCAGCGTTGAGAGGAAGAAACGCCTCTTTATT
>CAMCWM010000178.1 GCA_945882215.1 Akkermansia muciniphila
CGTGCCGGCCACCGGCGGAGTCCTGCTGCTGCCGAATCACGTCAGCTACGTCGATGCCTTCATCGTCGGTGCCGCCAGCCGCCGCCCGGTGCGCTTCGTCATGTGGGAGAAGCTCTACAATCTGCGGTGGACCCAATGGCTCATGCGCCTCGTCGGCACTGTGCCCATCTCCGCCACTCGCGCAAAAGACGCCATCCGAGCCGTCGCCGCCGCGCTCAAAGAAGGTGAGATCGTGTGCCTCTTTCCTGAAGGCCAGATCACCCGTCACGGCATGGTCAATGACCTGCGCAAAGGCTTCGAGCTCATGGCACGCCAGGGCGATGCGCAGGTCGTCCCCGTGTATCTCGACGGCCTCTACGGCAGCATTTTTTCCTTCCAGGGCGGCAAGTTCTTCGCCAAACGCCCCAAACACCTGCGCTATCCCGTCGAAGTGCATTTCGGCGCGCCACTTGCCGCGCGTGAAGCCACCACCGACGTCGTCCGCCACGCCATGCTCGCCTTGAGCAGCGCTGCTTTTCTCAAACGTAAAAGCTGGAACCACGCCGAGACTGACCTGGTCGCCTTCGCCAATGCACTGCGTCTGGGGGAGGCTGAATGGTGCCGCGCTGACGATGTCTTTCTCAGCCTCGAACCTGAAGGCAGCCTCATCCACCGCACCGTCAAAGCGCTCACACAGGTCATCCCCGGCTCCAAATACATTGGCGACATGAGTGAAGCAAACGCCGCTCACGTCGTCGCCTTTGGCACTCGCTCCAGCCTTTCCAAGCTCACCGGCCAGGAACGCCTCGCCTTCTGCCTCGACAGCGACCTCTCCCCCCTGCCCTCCACCACCGCCATGCGCGGCTACATCGACTCAGACAGCGGAATACTCGTCTCCTCCGAAGTTCCCGACCCTGAAATGCCCGAAGACGAAAAAGGTGGCCAGCTCGGTCAAAAAAGCGGTTCCCTCGGTCGCCTGCTCCCCGGCCTGATCATCGAATCCACTCCCGAAGGCGTGCGTATCAGCGGTTTGATGCCCAATGACTCCCAATCGGTCTTTATCGCCGGTTTCAAACTCGATGAGCAGGGCTTCCTTGTGAACTAAAATATCACTCCGCCATGAACAGCGCCTGGATGTCGGCCTGGGTGAGCTGGAGCTTGTCAGTGCGGCCCGAGAGCAATCCTTCCACAAGCGCGGCTTTCTTTTGCTGCATCTTGAGGATGCGTTCTTCAATGGTGTTTTCGCAGATGAGCTTGTGGACGAAGACTGGCTTGGTCTGGCCGATGCGATGCGCTCGATCACTCGCCTGAGCTTCAGCGGCAGGGTTCCACCAAGGGTCGTAATGGATGACGGTGTCGGCGGCGGTGAGATTGAGGCCGGTGCCGCCGGCTTTGAGGCTGATGAGGAAGACGGGCACTTTGCCGGCCTGGAATTCCTGGATCGGTGTTTCACGATCCTTCGTGCTGCCGGTGAGTTTCACATAGCGCGTGCCGTCTTTCTTCAAGCGGGCCTCAATGAGCGCGAGCATCTCGGTGAACTGCGAGAAGATGAGGATGCAGCGGCCTTCGTCGATGAGTTCCGGCAGCAGTTCGTCCATCAAGTAGGCGGTCTTGGCGGAATCCTCGACTTGCTGCGCTGTTTCTTGTTTGAGCAGACGAGGATGGCAGCAGACCTGGCGGAGTTTGAGCAGCGCATCGAGCACGACGATCTGTGAGCGATCCAAGCCGTTGACTTCGATGGCCTCGCGCACGCGTTTGTCCATGGCGGCACGGATCGTCTCGTACAAATCGGTCTGCGCCTGGCCGAGTTCGATGCTGTGGAGGATTTCGGTCTTCGGCGGCAGCTCTTTGGCCACGGCGTCTTTGGTGCGGCGCAGCAGCAGGGGCTGAATGCGTGTGCTGAGCTGCTTTTGGCGCTCCGCATCGGCATCGCGCTCGATGGGATTGCGATAATGCTGACGGAAGGTGTCGGCGTCGCTCAGCAGGCCGGGCATGAGGAAGTTGTAGAGGCTCCACAGCTCCCCGAGATGGTTCTCCATCGGCGTGCCGGTGAGGCAGAGGCGATGTTTGGCCTTCAAACCACCGCAGACCTGTGCAGCGAGGCTCTTGGGGTTCTTGATGTTCTGCGCTTCATCGAGCGCGACGATGTGCCACTCCTGCGCCTGCATGACATCGACATCGCGCACGAGCAGCGGGTAGCTTGTGACGACGAGATTGTACTGCTTGAGGTGCTTGAAGTCGCTCTTGCGTGACTGGCCACGCAGCAGCAGCAAACTGAGCGTGGGCGTGAATTTGATCGACTCGTTGATCCAGTTCCGCAACACGCTCGTCGGTGCCACGATGAGGCATGGATGCGTCATGCGGCCGCTTTCCTTCTCGATGAGGATGTGGGTCAAGGTTTGCAGCGTTTTGCCCAAACCCATGTCATCAGCCAAAATGCCGTGCAGGCCGAACTCGCGCAGGAATTGCATCCACGAAGCACCTTCGCGCTGATAGTCGCGCAAACTGGCCTTCAGCGTCACCGGCGGGTCGATGAGGCCGATCTCGCGGAAAGTGCCGAGCTGCTGACTGAGTGCGGTGAGTTCCGCTGGCGCTCGAATTGGCAAACCATCAAGCGTGGCGAGCTGTGCGGCACGCAACTTGTCGAGTTGGAGCTTGCCATCTTTGCGCACGGGTCGGGTGGCGAGAAGCTCGTCAAAGAAGCGCAGCAGCACGACGAGACGCTTCGCTGGGACGGAGAGTACGTCGCCGCTGTCTCCACCGAGTGAGAGGAGGAAGCGCTGATCGAGATTTTTCTCCAACACGGACGCGGTGAGGCCCTGGTCGATGCAATCGACCAGCAGCGGCACCATGGAGATGCGGCGGCCTTCGATCTCGACACCGAGATCGAGCGCGAACCAATCTTTGCCGCCTTGATCGCCCGTGAGATCGGAGAACCACGCATCTTCATCGGCTTCATGAATTTGGAAGCCGATGTCGTCCGGCACTTCGACCCGCCAGCCGGTCTCGCGCAGCTTGGGCACCTGATCTTTGAGGAATTGTGACCAAAACAAGGCCTGATCACCCGGCACGGCCATGAAGCCGAGCGTGGACTCGGGAGCCTTGGCGCCGGGCAGTGCCTCGGAGAATGATTTGAAGCCGAGACCGCTCAAATCAGACAGCAGCAGGCGTTCAGAGCGCTGATTGCGCACCACGGTATGCCGCGTGCCGTCTGTATCCTTCCATTCATGCGCTGGACTGCGCACCAGCATCTCAAAGCGCAGCGGGCAGTCCTCGTATTCGGCGCAAGGTTGGATGAAGGCGATGCTCTTGTCTGCCCAGCCGCCGATGTTTCGCTTCGCGGTGATCTGTGGCATCTGCACCGTCATGCGGCGCACGAGAAGCAGCGGTTTCGGCTCGGCGGGGGGCAGTTCGACCGTTTCGGGCTTCGCTGCATCATCGTTCTCCGGCATGGGTGAAGCACGCTCTTGCACGCTTGCCATGCCTTCGATGCGGCGCTTCCCTTCATCATGATCGAGCATCAGCATCACCGTGGCCGCGTGCTGGCAGAGCGTTCCGACCGCGCAAGTGCAATGCGAAGTCATGGCCAGACTGTCATCCTCACGCAACCGCAGATGCACCGTGACAGAGGCCGAGTTGAACAAACCTGTGCCGACTCCGGCGATGATCTCCATCTCGTTCTCCGAACACACATGCACTCCCGCCAGCCCCACATCGCCATGCTTGAGCAAACGCCCCGCCTCTTCGATGTGCTGACGACGAAACAACCACAGCCATGACTTCGAGCGCACCTGCGCCCACAGTTTGGGAAATGAGAAGTTGCCGAGTTCCATGAACGCGTTGTCAGACACTGTGCTTCACCGCGTCCCAGGCCGTGTCCATCTGCTCCAGCGAGAGCTTGCCAAGTTCGTGGCCTTGCTCGCGGAGATGTGTTTCCATGGCGTGGAAGCGGCGGGTGAATTTTTCGTTGGCGGCGGCGAGTGCGGGCTCGGATTCGATGCCGAGTTTGCGGGCGAGATTGACGACACTGAAGAGGAGATCGCCGAGTTCGTCTTCCATGTGCACTTTGTCGCCTGAGGCGATGGCCTCTTCAAGTTCGACAGCTTCTTCGCGGATTTTGGCGAAGACGGGTATGGCATCGGGCCAGTCGAAACCGACGCGGGCAGCTTTCTTTTGCAGCTTTTGCGCGCGCATGAGAGCGGGGAGGCCGTTCCCGGTGCCATGGAGCAGGCCTTCGTGCTCAGTGCCTTTTTCGGTGCGCTTGATGGCGTCCCATTGGTTGAGCACGGCAGCGGAGGTGTTGGCGGTGGTGTCGCCAAAGACGTGCGGATGGCGGCGGATGAGCTTGTCGGTCAAACCGTTGGCCATTTGGTCGAGATCGAAGGCACCGGTCTCGCTGGCGATCTCGGCGTGGAGCACCGGCTGAAGGAGGATGTCGCCGAGTTCGTCGCAAATCTGGGCGGGATCGCCGCTGCGGATGGCATCGGCGACTTCGTAGGCTTCCTCAATGACATGCGGGATGAGCGACACATGCGTCTGCTCCTGGTCCCATGGGCAGCCGCCGGGCGCGCGCAGGCGGTGCACGACGTAGCGCAGGCGGGTGAGGGCATCGGGGTGATTGAGCATTTCGTCCATGCCCGGAAGTAGCGTACGCAGAGGCCGGGGCGAAGGAATTTTTCGTCCCGATGGATGAGAACTTGGCAAAACGGGCGTTCTCCCTGACAATCCTGCAACAACCTAAATACGAACCATGCCGCGAAAACTCAGCCACATCGCCCCGGACTGGTGGGACTACACCACATTGGAAAACGATCTCATCAACGACGCCGCCCGGCTCACGGAACGTGATTTACGGCAGCTCTCGCGCCCCGGCTTCAAGGTGGTGATGTATGACACGCTGGAGGATTTTTACCTCGCCGAGGCGCTGGAATACATCCACGCATGGAAACAGGCCACGCCGGACAATCCGGCAGGCATTTGCGGCCCGATTGGCCCGACAGAGCAGCTTCCGCTCGTCGCACGGCTGGTGAACGACCTCGGCATCTCGATCAAAGACGGCCATTTCTGGGGCATGGACGAGTGGTATGACGAAGCGACGAAAAAAGAGGTCTCGATGGAGCATCCGCTGTCGTTTGAGAAGGCGGACCGCGAGTTGTGCTTTGATCGCATGCAAAAAAAACTCTGCATGCCGGACTCGCAGCTTCATTTCCCGAAAGCGGACACGGCGAACTACATCAAGAGCTGGCAGAGCGGCGTACGCTGCGCCGTCATGCAGGGTGGCCAGGGCGACATCAAGCACTGGGCTTTCAACGATCCCCCCAAGCGCACCGGCAAATGGAAGAACGAGCCGCCACCGCCTGCGGAGTATCGCAAGCTCACCACGCGCATCGTGGAACTGCATCCTGTGACTCTCATGCAGAACGCCCGCACCTCCGGCGGTGGCAACATCACCATGGTGCCCCAAATGGCGATCACCGTCGGTCCCAAGGAAACGTGGATGGCCGAGAAGATCAGCATCTGGCACGCGGGCATGCATGACAATCCGCTGGGCCAGCGCCTGACCGCGCTGATGATCTCAAAGCGCCTCGCCGACTCGTCCGTGCCGATGTCGCTGCTCGCCGACCATCCGAATGTGCAGTTCAATTACTTCCGCGGCGGCCTGGGCCAGTGCGCGGTGGAGATGCACTGACCGCCGCTCTGCGGCGAATGACGAAATCCGAATGAGGAATGACGAATGGAGTGCCCAAAGGTGATTCATTCGTCATTCTGAATTCTGGTTTCGTCATTTGCGGCCCAGATCACACTCAAAGCCCAAGACACCCTCCCGCTCCATGCTCCAGACACTCGACGTCGCCCTCGGCCTCTCGTTCATCTTTTTCCTGTTCAGCGTGCTGGTTTCCACGACCAGCGAGATGATTCTCTCGTGGTCCAACGCGCGCGGCAAGATGCTGTGGAAGGCGCTGGCGCACATGCTGCCGCAGAACGGCCACGGCAAGGACGCCAAACCCCTGAATGAGTTCGTGGATCATCCGCTGATGACGGCTGTGCATCGCTCCACCAACGCGGACAGCGGCCTGGCAAAACATTTTCCCTCCTACCTGCCTCATACGCAATTCAGCCAGGTGCTGATGGACATGCTCGAAACCAAGGGGGCCGCCGCCAAGGCCGAGACTCGTTGGGAACAGATCCAGGCGGGCATTGGCAGTCTTGGCGAAGGTGCACGTGGGCCGCTGCAGGCGCTCAGCCGTGATGCCGAGCGCAATCTGCTGCCGGGACAGGATCCGCTGGGCGTGTTCCAGTTTCTCGCCTCTCAATGGTATGATGCCATGATGGATCGCACCACGGGCTGGTATAAGCGTCTTGCACAGCTTTGGAATTTTGGAGTCGGCATCGTGCTGGCCGTGGTGTGCAATCTGAACACCATCGCCATCACACGGGCGCTTTCGACCAACGACGATCTGCGCAATGCATTCGTGCAAAAAGCCGAGGCCTCGGTCAAAGCGCAGAGCGAACTTGCCGCCAAAATGGGCGTCGAAGCATCCAAAGGAGCGCGCGCCGTGTTTGATGAAGCCGTGACCGAACTCGCCGACGCCGGCTTCCCGGTCGGCTGGAACAAAACCACGGCCAAGGCCTGGTCCACGCATCCGTTCAGCACATTGTTCGAGAGTCTGCTCGGCTGGCTCATGGCTGGAGCAGCGGCGGCACTCGGAGCGCAGTTCTGGTTCGATTTGATGAAAAAGATCATCAACATGCGTGGCACCGGGGCCAAGCCGCTCTCCAGCACAGCCGACACCAATGGCGAAGTGGGCATGGCCGGCCCGATCCCGCCCGCAGGGCTGATCATCGACGGCACGGAATCCCGGCAGGGCTGAGGGCAAACAATCCAAACAATCGTTTGCTATTCCCTCAAAGCAGACGACAGACCCGCCGCAAGTTAACCTGATAAAGGCTAAGCTAAGTCGTTCATCAGGTTGTTTCTTTGGTGTTCTTAAATCCGATCTCGGAGCTTACTCAGGCCTCATGAAGGCTGACTGAACCCAAGAAAATCGATATGAACACCAAAATGTATGTGGGCAACCTGCCCTTCACCGCCACCGAAGACGACGTCCGCGCTCTCTTCACTGATTACGGCACCGTCACTGACATCCACCTGCCCATGGACCGCGACTCCGGTCGTCCACGTGGCTTTGCCTTTGTCACCATGGACTCCCAAACAGCCATGAATGAAGCCATCCGTGGCCTCAACGAAAAAGATTACGGCGGTCGCAACCTGACCATCAACGAAGCCCGTCCGAAAGAAGATCGTCCTGCCTACGGCGGCGGCGGCGGTGGTGGCGGCGGATATGGTGGTGGCGGCGGCGGTGGTCGTGGCGGCAAAGGTGGCGGCGGCGGTGGCCGTGGCGGCTACTCCGGTGGTGGCGGCGGCGGCGGTGGTCGCTACTAAGCGCCCCTGACATTCCCAAAAAGATCACGGCGGCATCTTGGCAACGGGATGCCGCTTTTATTTACCTAGGTTCCGCACTGGCAGCGCCCCATCCCAGACGAGGACGTAGAAGGTTCAGATCGTCATTTGGCTAGTCACTTCGCCGCTTCGATGATGGCGATGGTGTCTTTCTCCACCTGTTCGGCGATGGTTTTCAGCTCAGCGGACTCAGACAGTGAAGCCAGCAGCGCCGAAGGGCGCACCATGCCGATCAAAGTTTTTCCGCCATCTTGATAAACGGAGATGCGACAAGGCAGCGCGATGTTCATGCCCATGTCAGCCGTGAGCACGGCGGCGGCTTGCTTGGGATTGCAGACTTCGAGGATGTGGCAGGCGTTTGGCAGGTCGAAGCCTTTGCTCGCGAGGGTTTGTTTGAGGTCGTAAGTGTGCAACACGCCGTAGCCGTGCTGTTTGACCGAGGCTTCGAGATCGGTCACGGCCTGGGCCGGAGTTTTGCTGGTTTCAGCGATGTAGCGTGGGTTCATAATGAGTGGGGTTAGCGATGTGAACTGAAAGCAAACAGCAGTCCCATCACGCCGCCGTAGATGGCACCGCGCCACCAAGTGGAGGTGAGTGGACAGGTGCCGGAGCTGCATTGGCCGAAGTAGCCCATCGCCGAGCCGAGGACGGCTCCGATGGCGATGGGGATGAGGAAGCGTGTCATAAAAGTAGCCATCATCGCTCCGCGTGATGAGCTGAGCGCGTTGCTGGAAGAAAGGTCTGCGAATTAGAGAGAGCTGTGTGAGGATGCGGGAGCGCATGGCTCATCTCGCAGGAGCGAGATGGCTACTGTACTCAGCAGCACTTCCCGCCACCACAGCAGCCGCTGCCTTTGTCGTTGCCACCTTTGCCACAGGTGCTGATGCCGAGTGGGGCATACAGCGGGCAGAAACGGATGAAGGCGGTGAGCAGCGGCACGGCGCCGAGGGCTCCGAGCCATGAGTGATTGACGATGCCGTAGGCGATGAGGCCGAGGCCTAGGATGATGCGCAGGGCGCGGTCGATGGTTCCGATGTTGGGTTTCATAGGGGTTTGGGTTCGGGGTGTGAATGTTTGTTAGCCATGAAATACAAGACGGGCACGGCCATTCGGCTGATGAGCAGGCTGGCGATTTCTCCGGCCATCAAAGCGATGGCGAGGCCTTGGAAGATGGGATCGGCGAGGATCACTGCGGCACCGACGACGACGGCCATGGCGGTGAGTAGCATGGGACGAAAGCGCACGGCTCCGGCGTCGATGACGGCCTCGCTCAGCGGCATGCCTTCACGCACGCGCAGCTCGATGAAATCGACGAGGATGATCGAGTTTCGCACCACGATGCCGCCGCCAGCCATGAAGCCGATCATGCTGGTGGCGGAGAAGAAAGCGTCCATCAGGCCATGGGCTGGTAAAATGCCAACCAGCGAGAATGGAATGGCGATCATGACGATGGCGGGCGTCAGGAAGCTGCGGAACCAGCCGACCATGAGGACGTAAATCAGGATGATACACGCTCCGAAGGCCGCGCCGAGGTCGCGGAAGACTTCGATGGTGATGTGCCATTCGCCGTCCCATTTCATCGACGGCTCGGCGTCGCTGAAAGGCATGGAGGCGTTGAGAATTTGCAACTCGGCTCCGCTGCCGCCGAACTCGCGGGTGTCGAGCTTCTTGAGCGCCTCGTTCATCTGAAAAATGGCATACACGGGGCTTTCGACGATCCCGGCGACATCGCCGATGACGTAAGTCACGGGCATGAGGTTCTTGTGATAGAGGCTCTTCTCGACGGTGACGTGCTCCACCTTCACCAGCTCACGCAACGGCACGAGCGGCGAGCCGCTGGCTCCGGGCTCGGGCAGGGCATTGGCATCACCGGAGCGCACGCGGAGGGCGAGAAGCTCTTCGGGCGTTGTTTTGGCACTGCGGGGCAGTTCGAGGCGGATGTTCACGTCTTCCTTCTCCTCGGGCTGATGCAGCAAATCGACGTTTTCGCCATCGACGGCGATTTTGAGCGTCTGCGAGATCGTGGCGGCGCTGATGCCGTGCAGTGCGGCTTTTTCTTTGTCTATAATGAAGCGGGCTTTTTGCTGATCGGCCTCGATATACCAATCGACATCCACAACGCCGGGCGTGGACTTGAAGATCGTCTTCACGGCCTCAGCGAGCTTCAATCGCGCTTCTTCGTTAGGCCCATAAATCTCGGCGACGAGGGTTTGCAGCACCGGCGGGCCGGGCGGCACTTCGGCGATGGCGACACGCGCCTTGTAGCGATCCGCGATGGCCGTGACGGCAGGACGGATGCGTTTGGCGATGTCGTGGCTCTGCGCTTTGCGTTCATGTTTGCCGACGAGGTTCACCTGGATGTCGGCGACGTTGGCACCGCGGCGCATGAAGTAGTGCCGCACGAGGCCGTTGAAGTTGTAGGGCGAGGCGACGCCGGCATAGACTTGGTAATCGGTCACCTCAGGCTCGGTGCGAATCGCAGCGGCCATTTCGCGAGCGACGGCGGCGGTTTGCTCCAGCGACGTGCCTTCCGGCATGTTCAGGATGACTTGGAATTCGCTCTTGTTGTCGAACGGCAGCATTTTCACCTTCACCCAACCGAGTCCGACGGTCGCCATGCTCGCAAGCAACAGCACGGTGATGCCGATGAGGAATGTCCAGCGCCAGCCGGTGTGATGCAGCAGCGGTCCCATGACGCGGCGGTAGAGTTTCGTGAAGAAATCCTCGGGATGCTCGCTGGCATCGTGATGTTCGAGATCTTTGGCCGATGGCGTGCCGTCGGTGAGCGTCGAATACTTCTTCCCCCAACGCAGAATGCGAATCGAAGCCCACGGTGTGACGATGAAGGCGATCAGCAGCGACCAAAACATCGCCGCGCTGGCACCAATCGGGATCGGGCGCATGTAAGGCCCCATGAGGCCGCCGACAAAGGCCATCGGCAGCACGGCGGCGATGACGGCGAAGGTGGCGAGGATCGTTGGATTGCCCACTTCACCCACGGCTTCCACAGCGATGGCAGACCAGTTGCGGCCTTTGTTTTGCGGCAGATGAAAATGCCGAACAATGTTTTCGACCACGACGATGGCGTCATCGACCAGGATGCCGATGCTGAAGATGAGCGCGAAGAGCGTGATGCGATTCAGCGTGAAGCCGTAGAGGTAGAAAACGAGCAGTGTGAGCGCCAGCGTGGCCGGGATGGCCACGGCGACGATGCCGCTCTCCCGCCAGCCGAGCGTGAGCCAGATGAGGATCGCCACGCTGAAAACGGCGATGCCCATGTGCAGCAGCAGTTCGTTGGATTTCTCCGCCGCCGTCTCGCCGTAGTTGCGCGTGATGCTGACGCTGACATCGGCGGGAATGACGCTGCCTTTGAGCAGATCGACTTTGCGCAGCACTTCATCGGCCACGCTGATCGCATTCGCACCGGGGCGTTTGGCGATGCTCAGAGTCACAGCGGGCTCTTCGCTCGTTTTGCTACCGTGGAAAACATATTGCGTTGGTTCTTCGCCCGTGTCGGCGATCTCGGCGACTTCACGCAGATACACCGGACGACCGCTGAACACGCCGATGACGACATCGCCGACTTCGTGAGCGGTTTTTAGAAAGCCGCCGGTTTCGACGAGCACTTCGTTGTTACCGGAGGTCAGGCCGCCAGCGCGGAATTGCCGGTTCGCCTGCTGGAGCATCGGCACGAGGCCTGCGGGGCTCAGATTGCGCGAAGCGAGCTTCACGGGATCGAGCAGCACACGCACAGTGCGGCGTGAACCACCGATGAGCGTCGTCTCGGCCACCAGCGGCACTTGTTTGATCTCTTCGTCGATCTGCGCGGCCAAACGGCGCAGCGTGAGATGATCGTAACGGGCGCTGTGCAAGGTGAGCGCGAGGATCGGCACGTCGTCGATGCTCTTGAGCTTGATGAGCGGTGCGCTGACACCCATCGGGATGCGGTCGTAGTTCGAGCGCAGTTTTTCCGTGAGCCTCACGAGGCTGACATCGGGATCTTCGCCCACTTTGAATCGCACGATGACGAGGCTCTCGCTGTCGCGTGAGGTGCTGTAGATGTATTCCACGCCGGGCAGCTCCCAGAGCAGCTTTTCCATCGGTCGCGTGGCGCGTTCCTCGATTTCCTTCGCGGTGGAGCCGGGCATGGAAACCATCACATCGACCATCGGCACCTTGATCTGCGGCTCTTCTTCACGCGGCAGCAAAACGATCGCCGCCGCGCCGAGCAAGACGGACGCGATGACGACAAGCGGCGTCAGCTTTGAATCGATGAACGCCGCCGCGATGCGGCCTGCGATGCCGAGATGCGAAGCAGAGTAGCCATCTCGCTCCGTCGAGATGAGCTGAGGGCTTTCGCCGGCATGGGAGGGTGCCGGAGTTTCGGAGCCGCTGCTGTTTGTGGAGGCGTTTGGCT
>CAMCWM010000179.1 GCA_945882215.1 Akkermansia muciniphila
GTCAATGCCAACCTCAGCGATTGAATCTGTGTGCGTCACGGAGTGCGGGTAGCGACGCCTAACCACTTGATGAGAAACAATTCTGTCGAGTACCAACAGGGTTTTGGCTTCATGGCTGTCGATTTTACCGCAAAGACGGAGATGGGAAACAGAATTGTCGGATATGACGCACAGCGCGTTATATTGTACTGTCGAATATGACCGGGCCAGCGCCCGTCAGGTTTCGAGCTCCAGCGCTTCGACGCCTTCGTAGCGTGCGCACAAGGCGGTGATCTCGTCTGGTTCCATGACCATGAATGCTGTCGATAGCGCGTCAGACAAGGCGGCAGTTGGCGCGAGGGCGTAGGTGCGGCGGTTTTTGAGGGGGACGGGCTGGAAGAGGCGCGGGTTCATGATGTGGGCGCCTTTGACGGCGAAGCCGGAGCCGCTGACGGCGCGGTTCGTGAGGGCGAGGCGTTTCTCGCCGCCACCGAGGGTGATCTGCCAGGCGTCCTTGCCACTGGGGGCACCGATGGCGAGGATGGTGCTGTCTCCAGCATTGAGCACGAAGTTGGAGACCTTCCAATCCTGCAACACGTCGGCGGCTTGATCGAGGGCGTAGCCTTTGCCCATGGCTCCGAGATCAAAGATCATGTTCGTGGCGTGAACGGTGACGCGCATGGTGTCTTCTTCGAGATCAAAGCGATGACTGCCGATGATCTGGCGTGCCTGATCGAGCACTTCTTTGCTGACCTGGCGTGGTTCGCCTTCATGAGTGATGAACAAACTCATGAGCGGGCCGATGGTGATGTCGAAAGCGCCGTTGGTCTCCTGATGCATGGCTTTGGCGAGCGCGAGGCAATCCCACGCGGCCATGCCGACGAGGATGCTTTCACCGGCCTTGAGCTGGCCGAGGCGGTAGATGTCGCTGCTGGCGCGGAAGCGGCTGAGATCGTCTTCGAGGCGAGTTATTTCCTGAAACACCGCCTGCGCGGCCTGCGCGGCGTAGGTTTCATCGGCGTCGTCGTGATTGATGATGACGTCGAAGGTGGTGGCCATCGCGTTGCAGGTGAAGCGATGGTGCTGGGGGGCGGCTTCGCTCACGGTGCGGGTGCTTGCTGCTCTTTGCGGAGGGTGAGACGGTCCGAGAGGGTTTTTTCGACCCACAGATTGAGCATGACGCCGGGACGCAGGCCGAAGGGGCCCTGCATGATGTATGTTTTGTCGCCGAACTTGGCTTCAAGGGCGGGCTGCATGTCGAGTTCGGCGATGATGACGCGGGCGTCGATGGTTTCGGGAATGGTGGTCACGTAGCGGACGCTTTTGATGTCGCGCCAATACCAAGGCAGCGGCCAGCCGGCATCGCGATTGATGACGAGGAGGTCGAAGCTGCCGTCGGGGGCGATTTTTTGCAGCTCGCGCACCTGTGGGAGAAGGCGCAGGAGATTGCTGGAGGTGTGCGAATAGACGTAGGGATTGCGCGAATCGGCGGCGTAGAGATGGATGGCGAGGCTGGTCTGCGCGATGAGGTGATAGAGGCCGAGGCCGAAGGCGATCTTGAAGGCAAGACGTGTGATTTTGCCGGGAAGCGCCTCGAGAATGGCGGCGGCACCGACACCTGCCAGCAGCGTGAAGGCGTGTTGCGCGCTGAGGATGGACCACGGTGTCTTGTAGGCGAGGAAGGAGTAAATGACGAAGAGCACCAAGGTGTAAACGGAGAGGAAGACGAGGAAGGCCTGCCGTGCAGGGTTCTTCATGTGGTTTCCCATGAAGGCGTAGAGCATGCCGGCGATGCCGAGGCCGCCGATCATGGCCTCGGTCCATACGAGGCCGTCTTTGCGCCAGAAGATGAGGGTGAGGTAGTAGTGCCAGGGTTTTTCGTGGCCACTGCCGCCGGAGCGTTCGAGGTAATTCAAATAGGTCGTGGCGCTGTCTTTGACGGCCTGCCAGTCTTTGAAGAAGCCGGAGTAGATGGCGATGCTGGTGACCAGCGAGATGATGAGAACCCAGAGCCATGGCCTGGTGGCGTGATTGCGTGAAGAGCCGAGTGAAAAGCTGGTCTTGCGCGGCGAGAAGTCGCCGATGATGAGCTTGGCGACGCCGAAACCAACCGCGGCGGCGATGACGTTGATGGCGAAGGTTTCCTTGGTGGCGTGCTGCATGCCGAGGGCGAATCCGGCGAGCACAAGCCACCAGCGGCTTCCGCTCTGCGCCCAGCGCCAGATGGCCGCGATGGTGAGCGTGATGAACAGCACCAGCGGCACCTCCATGATGAAGTAGCGCGAGTAATAGACCATCATCGGCGCGATGGACATGAGCAGCATGGCCAGGCCGGTGCCAAGGCGGCCTAGGGCATCCCGCAACAGCAGGGTGGTCAGCAGCAGCAGCAGGCCGCAAATGACGGGCACGGTGCGGAGCTGGGCTTCCGTCCAGGTGCTGGAATCGCCCCAGCCGGCGAGTTTGGACCAGACGCGGGTGAGATGGTGAAGGCCGGGGCCGTGGTAATCCTTCGGGTCGTATTGAAAATGGCCGGTGTTTTGAAACTCGGCGGATTTAATCGCCAGGATGGCCTCATCCGTGTGCATGGGGCGTTCACCCAGCAGCGGAAGGCGATAGTAGGCACCGAGGAGGAGCGAGACGATGGTGAAGATCGTCAGGCCGAGAGTGCCGAGGGAGTTTTTTGAGGGAGGGGGCATTGGGAAATGACGAAGTCAGAATGTCGAATGACGAATGAGTTTACAGCAGTTCACGGCGATCGACGTAGAGCTGGGTGGTGCGGGTGCGACGGAGGGTGAACTGCTCGCGGGTGGGAGGGAGAGTTTCACTGCCGCCGTGCTCGATGAGCAGGGTGATGATCTGCGGGCGCACATTCATTTCGAGGAAGCGAAGCATGGGCGTGCCGCGGGTGCGGAAGAAGCAATTCAACGGGATGTGCGGATGCGCGGCGTTCCACAGCCATCGGGCGGGTGCGAAACGCTCCTCGTCCATGAGGGCGCAGAGGATCTCGCGGATGAGCGCCTCGCCATGCTTGCGCGACCATTTCCAGGCCTCGCGGCGGTTCATGATCTCGTTGAATTTGGCGACGAGCGGGTTGGCATGCGCCTGCTCCATCTCCTGGATGATCTCGTTGGTGTGCACGGCCATCGCGGCGCGGAACTCCTCACGCGTGATGCGTCCGCTGTCCAGCCAGCGGAAAAGCTGCTGCGGCGTGGGGACTGGATCGAGGGTGTGCATTGGCGAATGGCGCGAGTTTGGCGTGCTCGCGGCGGTTCGCAAATTCACTGTTCGCGCTTCAATCGCTGTCCGCTTTCGTGTTCTGCGGGATGTCAAGAATGCGCAGGAGATTGTGGTAGCGGTCGGTCCAGAGGCGGACGTCGTGTTTGAGCTCGGTTTCGTTGCCCACGAGCTCGGTCGGCGTGGCTTTGAGGAAGGCTTCGTTGCGGGTGACGAGGATGTAGTCGGTGGAATCGTGGTCGCCGTCGGCTTCGGTGGCGATGCGGGTGGTTTTGAAACCGGCATCAGCGGCGATCTTTTCGATCACTGGCGCGAGGACGAGGTAGGTGTTGGTGATGTGCACGGCGATGATGCCATCGGGCTTCATGTGGCGCTGGTAGATGGCGAAGGCCTCCTTGGTGAGGAGGTGCACGGGCACGGAGTCGCCGCTAAAGGCGTCGAGCAGCAGCACGTCGAAGTTCTGCGGTGATTCGCGCTCGAGGGCGAGACGGGCGTCGGAGATCACGACATCGAGCTTCGCGCCGCGCTTCTGCAAGTCTTCGAGGTAAGTGAAGTGCTTTTTCGCGATGCGCACGACTTCGGGGTTGATGTCGTAGAAGCGGAAGGTGTGGCCTTTTTGAGCATACACTGAAACCGTACCCGCGCCCATGCCGACGACGCCTACGCGTGCGTCGGCGCGGTCTTTGAGGCTCTCCAGCGCCTTGCCGATGCCGGTGTGGCGGCCGTAGTAGGTCGTGGGTTCCTCTCGCAGGGCCGCGCCGAAATTTTGCAGACCGTGGACGATGCCGCCGTTGCTGAGCTGGCGGTATTTCATGTCGAGGCCGCTGTCGTAGTCCTCGGTGACCGAGAGCATGCCGTAGAAGTTGCGGACGCGTTCGAGCTTGTCCTCACGCTTGAAGCCGAGGTCGCACATCATGAGGATGGCGAAGGTGAGCTGGATGCCCAGCATCAGCAGCGACACAAGGCCGATGCGCAGGCTGCCGCGGCGGAAGGCGCGCACGGCCAGGATGAGGATGCACAGCGCGATGACGCCGAGGGTGGCCCAGAGGGTCCACATCGGCACGACCACGTCCATCTTGAGTTTCTCCTTGAGCAGGTCCTGCGTGACGATGCCTTTTTCCACCAAGGCCCAGCCGCCGATGATTGTGAGCGACACGATCAGAATCATGAACAGCCATTCCCAGACCTTTTTCAAACGCCACACAGAGCGCATCAGCACGATGCCAGCGAGCAGGAAGACGGCGA
Organism: Akkermansia muciniphila; assembly: GCA_945882215.1. Lineage (GTDB taxonomy): Bacteria > Verrucomicrobiota > Verrucomicrobiia > Verrucomicrobiales > Verrucomicrobiaceae > Prosthecobacter. Next base: position 4,459 of record CAMCWM010000179.1, read on the forward strand.
TGAGGCTGACCGGCCATTCGGCGAAGGTGGTGAAGGCACGTGGTGCTCCCAAACTGACAAACAGGCCGCCCAGCGCACCACCGGCAGACATGAGCAGGTAAAACTCGGTCAATCTTCGCGGTGCGGGCTTGAGGCGGGTGAGCTCGCCGTGGCAGAGCATGCAGGCGAAGAACATCGCGCCGAAGGACCAGCCGAGTTCCCAGAGGTAGTTCGGCGTCCAGTCCCACTTCCACCAGCCCATTTTTTCGAGACGTTCGTTCGTGCAGGCGAAGAAGATCAGCGGCAGCGCGGGCAGCGCCCACAGCGCCGCCACTCGCGCATACCAGCGCTCGTGCTCAAAGCAGATGATGAAGGTGAGCAGGTAGAGGCTCAGTGGCACGACCCACAGGAAGGGAATGACGGCCACGTCCTGGCAGACGTGATTGGTGGCGCCGAGCAGCACGCAACTGGCCAACGCGGGCAGCAGCACCCACAGGATGCGCCGCAGCCAGCCGGGATGATCGGCGGCGGTATCGATGATCACCGCGGGCTTCGACTCGGCATCGAGAGCATGACGGCGGTCCAGCCACACACCGGAGAGCGAGAGGATGACAAAGGCTCCAAATGCCACGGACCACAGCGTGGTCTGCTCCACCACATCCCAGTGCACTTCAAAGAACAAAGGATAGCTCAGCAGCGCCGCGAGCGAGCCGATGTTCGACAGCGCATACAGCCGCCACGGGCTGCCACCACCGCTGGCGCGGGTGAACCACACTTGCACCAGCGGACTGGTGCTGGAGAGCACGAAATACGGCAGCCCCACACTCATGGCCAGCAAAAGCAGGATGCGGAAGGCGGGATCCTCGTCGCCCGTGGGTTTCCACACAGCATCCGGCGCGATGGGCAGCAGCGCGATGGCCGCGCCGAGCAGCAAACCGTGCAGGATGCCCTGCCAGCGCCGTGGCAGCAGCGTCAACGCGTGCGCATACGCGTAGCCGGCAAACAGTACGATCTGGAAGAACAGCATGCACGTCGTCCACACTCCCGGACTGCCGCCGAACCATGGCAGGATGAACTTGCTGATGATCGGCTGCACCTGGAACAGCAAAAACGCGCTGAGCAGGCTCAGCGCGCCGAGGATCAGACCGGGGACGAGGCGGGAGGGAGTGGGGGACATGCGAAAGAGGGCGAGGCTGTCATAACAGCCGATTCTAGGGAAGATAAAAGTAAGGACTTTGTGCGATGCTGCGAGCAATGACGAAATAAGGGTGGCGGACATCAAGTTTTGGATTCCCAGATGTTTGGAACGATGAAGTGGTTCATCCTTCGCAGTAAAGCCACGGAGTACAGAATGAAGAATGGGTGGAGTTCTGATATTCCGTGCGTTCCCTCTTGTCTGCCTGTGTTGACCTTCCCCCGCGCAACTTCTTCGTTCATTCCATCATTCCATCATGCCATCACACAAACTCCTTCCCGGCAGTGCCGCGTATGCGGCGTTGATGGCAGGCGGCATTCTGATTGGCGCCATCTTTTGGTATCGACGTTCACAGGGGCAAAGCCATCTGCTGCTCATCTATCTCGGGGCACTTGTCGGCGGATTTACCGGTGCCAAGATCGCCTATCTGCTGGCGGAGGGATGGCTCGATTGGCAGCAGGCGGACCGCTGGCTGCGCTGGGCCACGGGCAAGTCCGTGCTGGGCGGTTTGCTCGGCGCGTATGCCGGCGTGGAAATCACGAAGCATCTCACCGGTCACAATCGCTCCACGGGTGATGCATTCGCCGTGATAGTGCCCATGGGCATCCTGCTCGGACGTGTCGGCTGCTACTTGAACGGCTGCTGCCTCGGCAAGCCGCGCGTCGGTGTGTTTGCTGCCCGCGACACGCACGGCATTGCCCGCTGGCCTGCATCCGCCGTTGAAGGTGCGTTTCAAATCGGCATGCTCGTTGCGATTCTCCTGCTCCAACGTCATGGACTGCTGCGCGACCGGCTGTTCTTCCTGTATCTAATCGCCTACGGGTTGTTTCGCTTCGCGCACGAGTTCATGCGCGACACGCCGAAGCTTTTCATGGGCATCAGCGGGTATCAAATCCTCGCACTGGGGATGGCGGTGCTGGGTTTTGTGATGTTGCGGCAGCGGACGAAATCCATGCTTGTGCGCGGCTGACAATCATAACGGGTCATTCCTGCCCGCTGCACGGGCCAGGATTTTCGACGAACGCTCGGTCTCTGCTGATGGCACGGCTTTGAAGAGGCGAACTGCCGTTTGCGCCCGCTCCTGTCGCATCCACTATTCCCGCCCATGCCGGACATCGTCCTCGCCACGCTCAACGCGAAATACATCCACTCTTCCTTCGGACTTCGCTACCTCAGGGCGAACCTGGGCGAGCTGCGGGACCGCGCCTGCATGGCCGAGTTTGTCATCAACCAGCAGCCGCTGGAGATCGTGGAGGCCCTGCTGGCTCGTGAGCCTCTCATCATCGGCTTCGGTGTTTATATTTGGAACGTCGAGCAAACCACGGAAGTCGTCGCTCTGCTCAAACGCATCCGCCCCGAACTGATCGTCATCCTCGGCGGTCCTGAGGTGTCCTATGAGACGGAAGGCCAGGAGATCGTCGCGCTGGCGGATCATGTGATCACTGGCGAGGCGGATGTGAAATTCGCCGAGGTTTGCCGGACGATACTGGGCGGTGGAGTGCGTCCGACGAAAATCATCTCAGCCGAGTTGCCGACTCTTCCGCAGCTCGCGCCACCCTACGAGCTCTACACCGACGAAGACCTCAAAAACCGCGTCATCTACGTCGAGGCCTCGCGTGGGTGTCCGTTCACCTGCGAGTTCTGTTTGTCGTCGCTCGACATTCCGGTACGGGCCTTTCCCACAGATGCCTTCCTGGCTTCCATGCAGCGGCTTTTGGATCGCGGAGCCACGCAGTTCAAGTTTGTCGATCGCACGTTCAATCTTCACCTGCCCACGAGCATGGGCATTTTGCAGTTCTTCCTCGACCGCTGGCGCGAGGGCTTGTTCCTGCACTTCGAGATGGTGCCGGATCGACTGCCTCAGCAGCTTCGCGCCCTCATCCAGAAGTTCCCGCCCGGTGCGGTGCAGTTCGAGGTCGGCATTCAGACCTTTGATGACGCCACGTCGAAAAACATCAGCCGCAGGCAGAACCTAGCCCGCCTGGAGGACAACTTCCGCTTCCTCCGCGAGGAGACGGGCGTCCATATTCATGCGGACCTCATTGTTGGTTTGCCGGGCGAAGGCATCGAGAGCTTCGGACGCGGCTTTGATCGGCTCGTGCATCTGGGGCCACAGGAGATCCAGGTCGGCATCCTCAAGCGCCTGCGCGGCACGCCCATCGTCCGCCACGATGATGAGTTTCGCATGATCTACGCTCCACATCCGCCCTACGAGATCCTTTCCACGCGAGACATCCCGTTCGCCGACATGCAGCGCATGCGACGTTTTGCGAGGTATTGGGACATCGTCTCCAATAGCGGCAACTTCACTGCCACTCTCAAGCTTCTATGGCGCGACGCCGACTCGCCCTTTGTCGAATTCTTGCGCTTCAGTGACTGGTTGCATGCGCGACTGCGCCGGACACATCAAATCGCGCTTCATGTGATTGCGCAGGCGCTTTTTGACTTTCTCATCGAGGAGCAGCTCGTCGATGGCGAGATTGCCGCCGCCACACTTGAGACCGATTGGCACCGTACTCCGAGTCGCGAGGGGCTGAATCTTCGCGGCAGGACTTCCGCCGTTGAAAAAACTGCCGTTTCTCGGCTGAGCCGGCGACAGACACGGCATGCGCAAGGCGGGTGAGGCAATGCTGGTATTTTTACAGAACCAGAAGCAACCCGGGCCCGACACTCGTTGTGAGTTGTCATGATGAAGACAATCCCGCTCTTTTTTGCTCTCACGTTCGGTGCCTGCGCCGCCGAGCCGCTTAACCTGGGTTCTCAATGGGAGCTCTTCGTTGATGAATATCTCGTCGCGGAGAAAACGGGTGTCGCGCTGAAGCTTCACGACCCGGTCAAGCGCGAGATCGTGCTCACGACCGATCAACCGTGGGAAGGTCCGACCTGCGCCTATTTTTCCGTGATTCAGGATGGCAAGAAGGTGCTCATGTATTATCGCGGTTCATCCGGTGGCAGTGATCATAGCGATGCGCAGGTCACTTGCGTGGCTGAAAGCAGCGATGGCATTCATTTCACACGTCCGAAGCTGGCTTTGATCGAAGCAGGCGGCACGAAGGACAACAACGTCATCTGGCGTGGTGTCGAGTCGCACAACTTCTCGCCGTTTCTCGATGCAAATCCTGCCGCCAAGCCCGAGGAACGCTACAAGGCCCTTGGCGGCGTGAAACAGCCCGGCAAGAACTGGCATCAGGGCGAAACGCCAGGCGGTCTCTACGCCTTCGCCTCTGCTGACGGCATTCATTGGAAGAAGATGAAGGACACGCCGGTCATCACCAAGGGCGCGTTCGATTCGCAGAACCTCGCGTTCTTCGACACGACGCGGAGCCGCTACGCTTGCTTCAGCCGCATCTTCAGCAATAAAGTCCGGGCCGTGCAAAGTTGCACCTCGACTGACTTCCTCGGCTGGAGTGATGGCATCCCGCATCGCTATGCCAAGGATGTGCCGATGGAGCATTTTTACACCAGCGCCACCGTGCCATGTCCTACCGCTCCTCATCTGTTTCTCTCATTTCCGAAACGCTTCGTCACGACACGCAAAAAAGTGCCAACGCATGAAGGTCCGGGCGTGAGTGATGCCGTTTTCATGTCCAGCCGAGACGGCGTGAACTGGGATCGACCCTTTCTCGAAGCCTGGGTGCGCCCCGGCCCAGATCTCAAGAACTGGACCGATCGCAACAACATGACCGCCAATGGCATCATCGAATCCAGTGCCACCGAATGGTCGCTCTACATCAGCGAGCATTACCGCCATCCCGACCACCGCATCCGCCGCCTCACCGTGCGCAAGCAAGGCTTCGCCTCCATGCATGCCGATGCCAAAGGCGGTGAGTTCACCACGCGCCCGCTGAAATTCACAGGTGCAAAGTTGCTCATCAATTACGCCACCTCCGCGGCTGGCTCCGTTCAAATCGAGGCGCTTGATGATTCTGGCAAAGTGCTGGCCACCTCCGCTGAACTCTTTGGCGACGAGTTCGAGGCCAATGCTCTCGATGTCGCCACTCTCGCTGGCAAAACAATCCGTCTTCGCGTGAAGATGAAGGACGCGGATCTGTATGCGCTGCGCTTTGCCGAGTGAACTGTTTCACCATCCCAATCATGCGTTCGACCCTCATTCTACTCGCCTTTGGTGCTTCAATCTGTGCCGAAGAGGTCGCTCCGCCGTCAATTCAGCGCTTTGTCGCCATCGACAATGTCTGTGCGTGGCCAAATCTCACGCTGATGCCCGACGGAAGCATCAACACCACCATCTTTGGCAAACCAAGCCACGGGCAGATGGAAGGAGCCGCAGAGTGCTGGAACAGCCCCGATGGACAGTTCTGGACGAAAGCCGGAATTCCCGCACCAAATGAACCGCACACGAACCGCATGAACGTCGCCGCAGGACTTGCGAAGAACGGCGATCTCATCGTGCTCTGCTCCGGCTGGACGGATGTGAAGCAGCCTCAGCGTCCCAAACAGGCCGACTTCCGCGATGACATTCTCAGCACCTGGAACTGCCGCAGCAGTGATGGTGGCAAATCTTGGACACAGATCAAAGAGTTCCCTGCACCCGACGAAGGCTGGACGAACTACATCCCGTTTGGCGACATCAAGATCGGCGAGGACGGTGCTCTTCACGTCTCCTGCTACGACGGCGAGTTCACCGACCCGACCATGAGCACCAAAACCAAAGGCTACCGCTCCTGGCACTTCCGCAGCGATGACGATGGCAAGACATGGAAGCGCACCGGCACCATCGGCCCGAAGAGCAACGAGACGACGCTCCTGCATCTCGGTGGCACGCGCTGGCTCGCCGCCTCACGTTATGCGACGATGGAACTCTATCGTTCCGAAGACGACGGCGTGACGTGGAGCGAGCCACAGGTTGTCACCGCGAAAAATGAGATCAACGGTCACCTATTGCGTCTCAAAGACGGACGCATTCTGCTCGCACATGGCAGTCGCGTGAAGGGGCAGTTTGGTGTTCTTGCCAAATTCAGCAGTGACGAAGGGAAGACCTGGAGCGAGCCCATTCGTATCGCCCACACGCTGGTGTCCGATTGCGGCTACCCCAGCACCGTGCAGCGCGCTGATGGCAAACTCGTCACGGCATGGTATTCCAAAGCGTCTGAGGACCATCAGCGCTACCACATGGGTGTCGCCATCTGGGATGCTCCCGTTCCATGAATGCACGGGGCATGCTTCTGGCGCTGCTCCTCGCAAAACTTGTCCTGAGACCTTCGCGTTCTTCCTCGCCAATCGCGCGAGCACCTCCCTGACCTCCTCGAATGGTCTCCAATCTCCCACGCTGGTGCCGATAATCCTCCGGCTTGCATTCACATGACAAAGGAGGACAATCCTCCGCCAAAGGTTGAACTTTGCCGAGTGGGCCTGGAAGGTGCCGCTAGCTTCAACTCGTCATCCACGGTGAGGCTGATGGCGGCTAGCCTTTCGTGAGTGGCTGGCGAACAGGATTCCGTCTCCTTGAGCTGCGTGAGGACGGTGGGCGAGCCTTCGAGCGCGGCCAGAGGCTGCGGGGTGGGGGATCTAGCTCATCGCACGGCGTGTGGCGGCAGATGTCTGTTTGAATGTGGCGGACGATTTCTTGCTGGTTTGCATGCACCTCTTCGGGTGAGGGTGTCGTGCCGTGGTGTTTTTTTCCTGAGCGACGTTGCGAGGGGCAGGCATGATTCAAAAGGAGAATTTGAAAAACTGAAAAGCTGAAAGCTGAAAAGGGCCGGATTTTTGGCGAAAGGCTACTTTTTCGCATCTTCGACGGCATCGCGGATTTTCTCCCCGGGGCGCTGGTCGAGGGCGTCGTCGATTTTGTCGCCGACTTTCTCGCCGGTGGTTTTTTCCCGGCAGCTCGGGAGTGCCGAGAGGGTGAGCAGGGCGAAGGGCAGTAACAGGAGGGATGTTTTCATGGTATTCAGGGTGTGGAGGCTGTGGTTGGGGAGAGTGGCGATGGAGGCGCGCAGCTTTTGTTTCAGGGTGCTGGCCTGTCTTTGGAGGTGGCCGAGCAACTCCTCGTCCTGGCCGAGCGCGAAAAGCAGATTGTCACCGGCAAGCTTCGCATACTTCTGCTTGAGCTTGCCTTTGATTTTGTTCCAAGTGCCTAGGCGTGCGAGTTTGGTCATGGTGTACGAGGGAGTAGGCTGGCTTTCATCCACGAAATCGCGCCGGGGCCAGCTTTGGCCGTGTAGCTTGTCCCGGCGAGCGGAGGGGAGGGCTGCCG
>CAMCWM010000180.1 GCA_945882215.1 Akkermansia muciniphila
CACATTGTAGGCGAGACGTTGGGCGGCATCTTCGAGCAGCTGAGTTTCCGAGAGCTGCAAATTGGCATCGAGAATGATGTAGGAATCCGCCGCAGCGTTTCCGTTGTGGAGCACGGCGCCTGATCCCGTGTCCTTGATCACAAACGTGCTGTAGAGAGTCGCCAGAATTTGCGAGGTGCGCAGGATGTTGGTGCGATCCGAACGGAACTGACTGCGGTTGATAGTTTGAACTCTTCCCTCCAACACAGCCTCGGCATCGCTCTTGGAGACGATCTGATACGAACCATGGTTCTGCAGTTGTTTGATGACCGCGTTCGTCACCAGCACGGCGAGACGAGGCTCAAGCGTGAGATTCTCAAAAGTCGGTACTGCGATCTTGGTAATATGACGCAGGTGGGCGGGTTTCTGACCACCGAGGGAGTAGCCCGCGCAGCCGGAGAGCAAGAGGCAGAAGGGAGCCAGCAAAAGAAAAATCTGTTTCATCCAGAAAGGGTTTGAGGAGTAATGCGGGGCAGAATGGCGTGCTGCCATGCCTGCGCAAGAATTATGACGCAGGCTTCACTGCTGGAGGCGGCGGCACAGGCAGATTGCTGCCGGAGGCGGGAGGCGGCGGGACGACAGGCTTGTTCGGAGCCGGTGGCACTGGGAGCAGCGCGGGCTTTTCCGTCTCTGGAACCGGAGGCAGCAGTGAGCCCGCCCCTGGCATGGTGGCACCTGGACGCAGCGGCAGGGTGGGCTCCTGCAATGGGATGGGCATGAACCCATCATCACCCGTGCGCATCTTGGGCTTCTGGCTCAGACGTGCCAGTTCCGGTGCCAGCGGGCCGACATAATCATCACGGGCTTTCAAATTCTGCGCGGTCAGCGCTGTGTAATCCTGGCCCGGACCTTTCTTCGCATCCGCCACGCCTTCTGGGTCGGCGGCGGCGAGTTCAGCAAGCAGTGTGCGGGCTTCCGCAGAGACCTCGGGAGAGCCGAACTTGAGCGCCTCATTGAGGTAAATCGCCGCCGCCGTGGTCTTGCCGACGCGCTTGTAAAACTTCGCCACGGTCAGCGATTGATTGGCCTCCGCTGTGTTCACCTGACGGAGAATCATCTCGGTCTCCTGCTTGCGTTCACCGGCGGGATTGGAGGCGATGTAGGTGCGCAGCGCGTCACGCGCGGCGAGCAGGTTGGAGGCGTCCTCGCTGCGTTGCGCCGCAATGTTGCTGATGGAGCCGATGCGGAACTGTGCCTCGGCCGCCTGCGAGCTGTTGGGATAATTTTCCACCACCTTCTGGTAAGCGGCGACCGCCTTGTCCTTCTCCTTCATGTCCTGCTGGATTTCAGCGATGCTGAACTGCGCCAACGGAGCGTATTTGCCGAAAGGGGCGTTCTTGATGATCTGCTCGTAGAATTCGATCACCTCCGAGGTGTTCAATTTCATCGGCAGCAGCAGCAGGCCGCTTTGTTTTTTGCCGCCTTTCGCCTCCTCGGCGATTTCATACTGCTTCTCAATGGCCTCGGTGAAACGAGGGCTGTCACGGTAGGCTTGAATGAAGGTCTGAAACGCCTCGAAGGCCTCGTCCATCTTCCCCACATGGCGTATGATGAGCGCATTCTGGAAGGCGGCCTCCCCGGCGCTCGTCGTGAAAGGATACTTCTTCACGATGGCTTGGTACAATCCCTGCGCCTTGCCCGTTTTGCCGGCATTGTGGGCCAGCCGGGCCTCCGCGAGCAAAGCCGCGGCCGTGGCCTCCTGAGTCTCACGCTCTCCTGCCATCGGCACCACCTTGTCCTTTTTGCCGAAGATAAAGTCCAGCAAGGCAAAGGAAGGGGTCGTCAGAGAGAAGAACGACAGGGCACACGCCAGGGCCACTGGCAGGCGGGCAGAAATGGGGGGGATCATCGGTCTGATAGTATGTTCTGGTTAAGCATGCGTCAAGGTTGCAACATGCCTGTCTGGACATCCTTTTGCGGCCCTTGTTTTGCCCCTTCTTCCGGTTTATGAGGCCTAACATGCGCCTCTCCTGCCTCATTGCCCTAGTCTTTCCCGCTCTGGCCCAGTGTCAGAACCCGGCTGGCTATCAGGTCGTGCGAGATCTCGATTACGTCGGTACTGGCAACCCACGCCAGATGCTCGACCTCTACCTGCCGGAGACGAAGACCACCAAGCCGCGTCCGCTCGTCGTGTTCATCCATGGCGGTGGCTGGGAAAATGGCAGCAAGGATCAGGCGGGCATCCTGCTCAACCTCATCAAAGACAAGCCTTATGCCGGGGCCAGCATCAACTATCGCCTCACCAACGAAGCCATCTGGCCCGCGCAAATCCATGACTGCAAGGCCGCCATCCGCGCCCTCCGTGCTCACGCGGCGGAAAACCAGATCGCCCCCGACAAGATCGCCGTCTTCGGCATCTCTGCGGGCGGACATCTCGTCAGCCTGCTCGGCGTCACCGGCGGTGTGAAGGAGTTGGAGGGCGAACTCGGCCCGAACCTCACCCAAAGCAGCCGCGTCACCTGCGTGCTCGACTTTTGCGGCCCTTCAAACTTCCTCACCTTTGCCGGCGAAGGGACGATCATCAATGTGGACGATCCCAAGACTGGGCTCTCGAAGCTCATCGGCGGTACCGTCAAAGAAAAGCCCGATGTCGCTCGCCGCGCCTCGCCCGTCACCTACATCACCAAGGACGACGCCCCCTTCCTCATCATCCACGGGGACAAGGACAACATCGTCCGCTATGCCCAGGCCACCGAGTTCGACGCGGCGCTCGAAAAGGCCCAGATTCCCGCCACCCTCCTCACCGGCACCGATGGCGGCCATGTCTTCTTCAGCCCGCAACTCATCGAGCACATGCGCAACTTCCTTGACCGCCATCTCCTCAGCAAAGACGTCCAGATTCCCGAAGGAGCCGTTCCTTCCAAATAATTCCGCATTCATGACCGATTCCGAAATCCAGTCCGCCATTCTCGACATGGGCCGCCGTGCCCGTGCCGCCTCCTACGCCCTCGTCAAACTCACCTCCGAGCAGAAGAACGCCATCCTCATCGCCATGGCCGATGAAATCATGGCGCGTCAGGACGCCATCCTCGCCGCCAACGCTCTTGATCTCGCCCGTGCGGAGCTAAACGGCCTCAGCAAGGCCATGATCGACCGTCTCACGCTCGATCCGAAACGCTTGAAGGCCGTCGCCGACGCTGTGCGCGAAGTCGCGCTGCTGCCCGACCCCGTCGGCGAAAAGCTCACCGATTGGACGCGCCCCAACGGCCTGCACATTCGCAAAGTCCGCGTCCCCATCGGCGTCATTGGCATAATCTTTGAATCCCGCCCCAACGTCACCACCGACGCCGCCTCGCTCTGCTTCAAAACCGGCAACGCCACCATCCTTCGCGGCGGGAGCGAGGCCATCGACAGCAACCGCGCCCTCGCCGCCGCCTTGCAGGCCGGTGGTGAACGCGCTGGCCTCCCACCCGACAGCATCCAGCTCATCCCCTTCACCGACCGCTCCAGCGTCGAGCACATGGCGCGGATGGATCAATACCTCGACCTCATCATCCCTCGTGGCGGCAAAGGCTTGATCGAAAAAGTCGTCGCCACCGCTCGCATGCCCGTCATCAAGCACTACGACGGCGTCTGCCACGTCTATGTCCACGCCGATGCCGACCAGCAGATGGCCGCCGACATCATCGTCAATTCCAAGTGCCAGAAGCCCGGTGTCTGCAACGCCCTCGAAACCATTCTCGTCCATCGCGACATCGCCACCTCGTTCTATCCGATCATTGGCAAACGTCTCGCCGAGGCCAAGGTCGAAATCCGGGGCGATGCCGCCGCCTTGCAGCACCTCGGCGTGCCTGCCAAAGCCGCCACCGAGGAAGATTGGACCACCGAATACCTCGACCTCATCCTCGCCGCCAAAACCGTCACCGGCATCGACGAAGCCATCGTCCACATCAACCGCCACGGCTCCCACCACACCGACAGCATCATCACGGAGAACCGCGCCACCGCTGAACGCTTCCAGCACGAGGTCGATAGCGCCGTCGTCCTCCACAACGCCAGCACTCGCTTCAATGACGGCGGCGAATTCGGCTTCGGTGCCGAGATCGGCATCTCCACCGACAAACTCCACGCGAGAGGTCCCATGGGCCTCGCGGAGTTGTGCAGCTACAAGTATCTCGTCGATGGGAATGGGCAGGTGCGCGTCTAGCACACTGCAAGTGATCCACCTCGTCCTCCTACTCGAACTCGTCCTCGACGGATTGGAACAGAGCGCGAACTTTAGTTGACTTGTGCGGTGGCACCGCGCCCCGCGCAATCCCTTGCCTTCCCATCCCCACTCCGCTTTCATGGTCACATGTTCGATGATTTCCTCAGCCACAGCGCCAAGGGCAAGCAAATCGTCCACGAGATCGCCGGATGGCTTCAGAAAGACAGTTTAGCGGTCTGGCCGTCGCTCACTTCCCGATTCAGGTCCGCTGTGAAACGCTCGTTCATGGCATTGCTGATTCTTTTCAGCTCTCTCTCTGAAACTGTTTGCGCTTCAGAGGTGGAGACGCTCGTGGAGACGTTGAAGAAAACAGCCAAGCCAGGGTCGGGAATCACAGAGGAAGAACAGGAGATCGCGAAGAAACTGCATGCAACAGGTCCAGCGGCCATTCCTTATTTGCTACCTCTGCTCCGTGAAAAGAATAAAGATGTGAGGGAGCTGGCTTCCTACACGCTGCGCGACATGGAAGGACTGACCGAGCAGCATCTGGACGATCTCATTGACTCCTGCCGTCGAGGCGACGGATGGATTCCGCCAGCAATCGCAAGAATCGGAACTCCGAAGGCAGTCGCGTTCCTCGTCGAGGAACTAGTCCGTCAACGCGAAACTCACACACAGGTCACATGGGCGATCGAAATGCTCGGAACAAACGCAGTGCCTGCCTTGGTCCAAGTTTACCAGAATGAGAACGGATGGGACGACAAGTTGGAATGGGCGATGAATTTCGTTCTCAAAGAGATGGGCAAGAAAGCGCTGTCTGCTATTGATCCGTTGCTGAAGATCGCGACGAATGCGACGGAGAGTGCGGACAAACGCGTTCGCGCCATAACCGCAGTCGGTTCCATCGGATTGCCCGCCGAGCAGGCTGTTCCCACCCTTCAGGAACTTCGGCAGCAGAAGGACACCAAGATTCGTGGCGCCGCATTGGCTGCAATTTTGAACATTGGCACTGCCGAGGCGGCACCGCTGTTGGTAGAGCAGCTCGATCAGGCCAAAGATCCGGCCGAGAGACGAGGAATCATCATCGACATCGCGAACCTGAAATCACGCGGCAACTCCACCGGGTCCGCGCTCGTCAAATATGTCGCGGATGACGATTGGGAGGTGCGAGTCTGTGCGGTTCGTGCGCTCGGCGACATCGGCTACAAAGAGGCAGAAGGTGACTTGCTCAAGTTGTTGAATCGCCCCGACGATTGGCATCTGGTGTTCAGCGCCGTCGCGGCGCTCGAAAATCTCAAATCGGAAAGAGCGCCGGGAGAACTGTCCAGCCTTTCCCAAAACCATTGGTATCCACCAGTCCGAGTGGCTGCACGGAATGCGATCAAAGCAATTCGCGATGACTCACCAAGAGAGCCAAAGTCCACAGAAGAATCCCCTCCGTTCGGAGTTATTGACCGCGAACCCAACCGCGAAGGCATGGAATCGCTTGACGAGAACGAAGCAGACCTGATTCGATTTCCTGTCGCCACAAGGCCGGACCAACTCTTCACAGTCGTCATCAAGACCCCGATTGGGGGCCGCGGCAACCAGCAGGGCAGAGGTGTCCAGGTTGAAGACGGACATCTGATCGGCACTGATCGCGGCGAATGGGGTGGTGAGATCACCTTCATTGATTTGAAGGGCAATTCGAGAGTCATCGTGACCGAAAACACCGAAGCGATCTATAAGACCACTGATGGCATCTTCGCTGTGACCGGACTGGCCCACATGGGGATAAACGACGGCTTCCTTTTTCGATTAACCAAGGACGCCCATGGCTCCTGGACTGCAAAAAAATGGCGGGCTCTGCCAGGAGCACCACGTTTTTCACGTCTGCTCACGGACGGGAGTTTGTTTATCAGTTGCTACGATGGGATCGTGCTGGTTTTCCCGAACGGCGAGATGAAGTCGCTCACTCGAAAGGAAGTGCTGCGTTCGCCATCATCCCCACCGGGAAAGTGAACCTGTTCGTCTCAATTCGGCCTGAGCGTCATCGAACTCGAGTCCCCAACCTTAATCCCGCGCGGCGTGCGCGTCATGGTCTCGAACTGCACGGCCCAGTCGCGAATGGTGTTCACGGCGTGGCCGTAGGGCTGGTAGTCGCGGGTGTTGATGAAGGTGAGCTTGTCCTGCTCGTTGTCGGCGAACTGGAAGTAGGGGCGGCCGGTTTTCGGCACGAGCACCTTGCCTTCGATGGCGATGGTTCCCTTGGTGAAGAAGCGCCCGAGCCCGGCGATGGGTGTGACGGCGAATTTGAGCACGGTCATCACCGCATTGCCCTTCGGGCTGGTGGGCTGGAGCTCGATGAGGGCGAGCTGTAGTGTGAGCGTGTCCGGCCCCGGTTTGTTCACGAGCTGGTAGAAGGGGCGGCGCGAGCGGCGGAAGGCGGCGATGAATTCTTCCCGCAGCCGCATGGCGATAGCCAATTCCTGCCGCTGCATGCCCCAGCCGATCTCCTGCGAGGCGAGCGCCTTGCTCATCGGCCGCAGATAAGCCAGCGTCACCGGGGCGATGTGGAGCTTGCGCGTTTTCAATCCCTCCGCCAGCACCTGCCGGTCCGGCGTGGTCCACACTTTTTGAAACGGCAGTTGTTCCCCACCATTCTGCGCCAGCCACGGCTGCTCAAAAAACGGCGAGGGAGCCACCAGCCCCGCCTTGAACAGGCGGTTCGTCGAGCTGCACGCAGGCAGCGCCAGAATCAGCAGGCTCGCGGATAAAAGTTGCGGGAAACGCATGGTTGGAGGCGTGATGACAAAGACACAACCTGCTCGATTTCCAATTTCCATTTTCTCATTTCAGCTTTTTCATCCTTCCAATGCCCGCCACCGTCCATCTCGTCATTCCCTGCTACCGGGAGAGCGGACGCATCGGCCCCTTCCTCGCGGAATTGTGCGAGGTGATGCGTGAACTCGGCGATGTGACGATTCGCATCGTCGAGGATGGCTCGGACGACCCGGAAACCGACCGCATGCGCGCCATCATCGAGCCGCTGCGTGAAAAGCACCCGCATCTGCTGGAGCCGCTCTTCATGCCGGACAATCTCGGCAAGGGCGGCGCGGTTTATACCGGCTGGAACATGGAAAAAACCGCCGACTGGCTCGGCTTCGTCGATGCCGACGGCTCCTGCTCCGCCACCGAGGTGGCGCATCTCATCCGCCATGCCCGCGAGCAGCTCATGCCGCACACCGCGTTGTTCGCCTCGCGTCTGAGCCAGTTCGGCAAGCAGGTGCACCGCCAGTGGAAGCGCCGTTTCATCGGCCACGTGTTCGCCTCGCTGGTGTCCATGCTGCTGCACATCCGCATTCACGACAGCCAGTGCGGCCTCAAGCTCGTTCCCCGCAGCGCCTACGAGCGCATCGCCCCGGCCCTGCGAATCCACGGCTTCGCCTTCGATGTGGAACTCCTCGCCGCGCTGCACGACATCGGCTGTCCGTTTCTCGAAGTGCCCATCGAGTGGTTCGAGGTGCCCGGCGGCCACGTCCATCTCATCCGGGATTCGTATCGCATGGCACGGGATGTCTGGCGCGTGCGGCAGGCGCGGTCCTGGCGGGCCAGGTGATTCTAGGATTGGCAGGCGCGGTGGTTTCCGCTATGAAGGCCGGAATTCCTGCTGAGTCATTCATGAGCGACGATCTCCCACCCGCTTCAGCCGCACCGCCACCAGCCGGGAATGAGGGGCCGTCCCCCAGCCCTGCCAAGACGTCAAAATCCTGGCAGCCGCCCTCAGTGGAGGAGCTTCACTCCCTGCTGCCGCAGTATGAGATCACCTGCCTGCTCGGACGCGGTGGCATGGGTGCGGTTTATCAGGGCAGGCAAATTCATCTGGATCGTGCCGTAGCCATCAAAATCCTGCCTCCCGGCCTCGATGAGGACAACGCGGCGAATTACGTCGAACGCTTCAAGAACGAGGCGCGGTCGATGGCGAAGCTCAGCCATCCCAGCATCGTCACCGTGCATGACTTCGGCGAAACGGCGGAAGGACTGCTGTACTTTGTGATGGAGTTCATCGAGGGCACGGATGTGTCCCGCATGATCGCCCGCGAAGGACGCCTGCATACGGCCCATGCGCTGGCGATCACGGCCCATGTCTGTGACGCGCTGCATTATGCGCACGAGCGCGGCGTGGTGCATCGCGACATCAAGCCTGCCAACATCATGGTCAGCAACGAGGGCGTGGTGAAGGTGGCGGACTTTGGCCTGGCCAAGATGAATGCCGGCGGCGAGACGGCCGGACTCACGCGCACGGGCATGGCGATGGGCACACTGCATTACATGGCGCCCGAGGCGCTCATGCTGGGCACGGCCGTGGACCGGCGCGCGGATGTCTATGCCGTGGGTGTGATGCTTTTCCACATGCTCACCGGCAGGCTGCCGCACGGCATGTTTGAACTGCCTTCGTTGCAGATTCCAGGCCTCGACCCACGTCTGGACAGCATCATTGCCAAAGCGATGCGGGAAGACCGGGAACTGCGCTATCAAACGGCGGCGGAAATGCGCATGGATCTCGACAGCATACTGACACAGCCGGTCGTGATTCCTGAACCTGACGTCCAGGAGGTTTCGCATGCGCTGCCGCCGCCCACATCATCTGCCGACGAGGTTGAGGAACCCGCGCCCAGTGGCTGGCAATCGCGCGAGATTCAGACATCTGCGATCAACCATCCTTCATCATCACAACATGGCATATCACCTCTACTGAAAGCTGCAGCCACGCTCATCCTGGGAGCAGCGGGAGCATGGCTGTTTCTCAAGCAGCCGTGGAAGACGGAGGAGGCTCCCGTTCCTCCCGCATCTCCGATCCCAACGGTTGTTGCCCTACCACCTTCCTCATCACCGGTCCCGAGCCTTCCAAACACAACCACGGCCCCAACCTCACCGGTGGTCCAAGCAGCCAAAGCCCCCTCCCCGGCCCCGGCAGCGATCAAGCGCACCACTCCACCACCCGCGAAACCAGCCGCAGTCATGCCAGTTGCTGCTCCCACGAATGTGCCAGAGCAGCCGAAGCCCTCGCAGGTAGAAATGCTCTTGTCGAAACTCGCTGAGGAATTCCAGACGACGACGGAGCGTGAGGTTGAAAACGGCCACCAGGCCAAGGTTGCCACCTTGAATCAAAACTACCTCAAGGCCCTTGACCGGGTGCTGGGCACGCCTCCCGTCCCTGCCGATCTCGCCCAGGCATTGCGCGAGGAAAAGCAGCGCATCGAAACCGATGGGAAACTTCCCGAACAAACAACCGATAGTCTGCTTCCCCCCGCCTCTCCGCTTCGCAATCTCCGCCTGACCTACCGCAACACGCTGGCCCAATATGAGTCGGAGAAAGCTCTGGCCCTGCGTCCGCACTACGATGTCTATGCGAAATCATTGGATGATCTGCACGCCGAACTGTCAAAAGCGGGGAACCACAACGACTCGACACGTGTGAAAGAGGTTCGTGATGAAGTGACTAAAAAAAGCGGTGCTCTGGCTCCTGTCGTTGCCCGGAACACGGGTGCTCCTGCACCAGCGGTGGCTGCCGCCACTGCTCCGAAGCCCGGCCCGCTCGGCAAGACGCACACCAACAGCCTCGGCATGAAGTTCGCCGCCGTGAACGGTACCAAGGTGCTGTTTTGCATTCACGAAACACGTCGCGCCGACTTCGGTGCTTATGCGGCGGCGAATGCAGGGGTGGATGAACAATGGAAAACCAACCCAACCTTCGTGCCGCTTCAAAACGAAGACCAGCATCCGGTGGTCTGCGTCAACTGGACGGATGCCCAGAATTTTTGCACCTGGCTCAGCAACAAGGAGGGGCGCAAGTACCGCCTGCCCACGGATCGCGAATGGAGCTATGCGGTTGGGATCGGCTCCAAGGAGGCCAAAGCAGGTATCCCTGAGCTGTTGAATCAAAAAATTCAAGGCGAATACCCCTGGGGTGGCAAGTGGCCGCCCCCAGACCGCGTGGTGAACATGGCGGGCAGCGGCCTCAATGAGCAAATTCCAAACCTCATTCCCATACCCGGCTTCACCGATGGATTCCCCACCACAGCACCCGTGATGAGCTTCCCACCTCATCGTTCGGGCCTGTACGACCTCGGCGGCAACGTCTGGGAGTGGTGCGAGGACTGGTTTGATGCGCAGCACACACGCCGTGTCACCCGGGGAGGCTGCTGGCGCGATCAAGGATCGGGCACCGTTTTGTCATCCGGTCGTGGCAACACCCCGCCCGATTCGCGAGCGGATGGCATTGGCTTCCGCATTGTCGTTGAGACCGCACAGTGATGCTGTCATACCGGCAAACACCCCACCATATTCCTCCGCACCTCGATGCAGCGCTCATTCTGCGGCAGGGTGCCTATGGACATGCGGAGCCTTTTTTTATAGTTTGCTGATGCCACGAGCAGCAGACTCGCGGCTGGTGGCGGAGCATGAGTGGCAGTCAGGTAAAATGGCGTGGGAAAGCCTTGATTACGCCCTTGGCAGCCCTCCGTATTACCGTTAGACAAGCCTGCAGATCCTTCTACCCCCATATGTCTGACGACCCAGATCGCACCCTGCCAGCCGCACCACCTCAGGGCAGTTCCACTTCAGGCAAAAGCTGGCAGCCGCCGAGCGCGGAAGAACTCCATGCGATGCTGCCGCAGTATGAAATCACCGCCCTGCTCGGTCGTGGCGGCATGGGGGCGGTTTACAAAGGCACGCAAACCAATCTCGACCGGCCCGTGGCCATCAAAATTCTGCCACCCGGACTTGATGAGAACAACGTCGATGCCAATTACTCTGAGCGATTCAAAAACGAGGCCCGCTCCATGGCGAAACTTGCGCACCCAGGCATCGTCTCCGTGTATGACTTCGGTGAGGCCCCCGGCGGCATCCTCTACATCGTGATGGAGTTCATTGAGGGCACGGACGTGCAGAAGATGGTCTCCGAGCAAGGGCGGCTGCATTCCGCACATGCGCTAGCCGTGACCGCACACGTCTGTGATGCGCTGCAATATGCGCACGCCCGCGGCATCGTGCATCGCGACATCAAACCGGCCAACATCATGGTAGGCTACGATGGTGTGGTGAAAGTGGCGGACTTCGGCCTCGCGAAGATGAGCAAGGCGGGCGAGTCCGGCTTGACCCGCAGTGGCATGGCGATGGGCACGCTGCATTACATGGCCCCGGAGGCGCTCATGCTCGGCAGCAGTGTGGATCATCGTGCGGACATCTATGCGGTGGGTGTGATGCTGTATTACATGCTCACCGGCAAGCTCCCCCAAGGCATGTTTGAGCTGCCCTCATTGCAGATTCCTGGACTCGACCCTCGCTATGACAAGATCATCGCCAAGGCGTTGCGCGATGATCGTGACATCCGCTATCAAAGCGCCGCCGAACTCAGGCAAGACCTCGATGGTATCCTCACACAACCAGTCCTCAAGGTGGAGCCAGGCACAAACAAGGCCGCGCCGGCCGCCCTGCCGACCGCAGTGCGCCCCCGACGAGAGGGAGTACCTCCGCCGTCCCCCCGTCACGTTGAGGTGCGTGTGGAAAAGCGTGGATCACCGTTGCTCTGGGCTGCGGTGGTCGTGCTCGGCGGCTTCGCGGCGTGGCCCCTCTTGAAAAAGACCGAA
>CAMCWM010000181.1 GCA_945882215.1 Akkermansia muciniphila
CCCGCCTCTGCGGCGACCTTGATCATGTGGTCGAGTTTGTTGTCGTAGCCTTTGCCGGTGCCCTGCATGAACCAGGTATAGACTTCGGAGCCGAATTGGATTTTGCCCATGGTGTGTTGTTGGTGGAGAGGTTGCGTTTGGAATGAACAGCGGGCGCAATGGCCAGCAGGCGCGCATTTGAGACGAACGGTGGCGAATTGTCGAGAGGCAAAAGCATTGTCAGGAGGTCAAGGTGGGCTGCGCCCGTCAACAAGTGGTCAAGCAATCCAGAAGCGCGACTCTTGATCTTTGAAGGCTCGGCCGCCTAGACGACGCAGTCAGTCCGCCGTCTCAGGCGGTGGCGGCAGCGCTTCGGGGATGTCCATGCTGTCACGGTGGCGCATGTCATGCCAGAGCTCGGCGCAGATGAAGGTGCTGTCGCGTCGCTTGGTTTTGTGGAGGGAAAGCGGGATGCGCAGGGTGCCGCGTGAGAGACCGCCGCTGCGCATGACTTCCACGTCCGCCTCCAGCACGATGTCGCGTTGCTTCTTGTCATCGAGATGGACATGCGGCCCGAGCAACAGGCTGGCGCGAGTGAGGCCGGCGGTTTTCGTGGGCTGGAACTCGGCCCGGCCGGCAAAACCACGCGCCTCCATCGGTGCCTCGAACTGGTCCGAGCTGCGGATGCGGAAGCGCTTGATTTCAAACCAGCGCTGGTCGCCATCTTTCCCAAAGGCGTGCAGCCTGACGAGGTAGGGACCGACTTCAGCGACGACAGCCCCGCCGACCACCATGGCGCTGAGGGCGATCCCTGACTCCGAGTGCTGGGGGATGAATTCTGCCCGGAAAGCACTGCCGCCCACGCTCGGAGCCGGGCTGGTTGCCTTGTATTCGAAACGTGAGGTGAGCAGGTGGACGCAGGAGGGCAGGAGCAGAAAGCAGAGCAGGGAGAACGACAGGCGCATGACGACCAGAATGGCGGCTTGATGCTGTGCTGGCGAGGCTGAAATCATGGCCAGCCGAAGGTTTGAGGAAGGTAATCAACAAGATAAATTGACAGTAATGAATACATTTTATATAATTACTGTAATATGTCATTCGCGAGAGCACTTCCCTTGCTGGCCGCACTTGCCCTGCCTTTTGGCTCGGCAAGGGCGCTGAATTGGAATGAAACCATAGATGGAGAACTCTCTGGCGATGGCAATTCTCCCACCGCGATCCTCTTCACCGATGGCTCCAACTTGATTGAGGGCACCATGGGGGCTCTCGGCGGTGTGGGGCCGGTGGATGCCGATGTGTGGACGTTCACGATCGCCGCCGGTTACTACCTGACGGGCATCAGCTTGGTTACCTACTCCGCCCCAACCGGACCGCACGACTCTTTCATGGCGATCGACGATGCGACCTCAATCAACATGGGAGATCCCTCGCTGCATCTGAGCAACGGCCTGTGGAACGAACAACTGGATGGTTTTGGCAACACTTACACCGACTTGATGGCCATTCTCGACGCCGGGCCGCAGTTTGGCGGCTCCGGCTTTGACGGGCCACTGGGCCCCGGTGACTACACCTTCTGGGTGCAGGAAGGGGCGGAACAGATTCAATACTGCATCAACTTCGATGTGACGCCCGTGCCCGAGCCGGGCAGCGCCTTGCTGCTGGGCCTGGCGAGTGCCCTGATGTTGCGCCGTCGCCGTCGTTGAATGACGCATCGACGTTTGCAAAGCGTGGCTGCCGCAGCTAATGCGCCGCGCGCATGATTCGGAACCTTCTGTTCGACTGGTCCGGCACGCTGGCGGACGATCTGCCCAGCGTGTTGTGTGCTGTGAACGGCATGCTGCGCGCTGCTGGGTGCGCGGAACTGACGCGCGAGGAGTTCAAATCGCGATTCCGGCTGCCCTACACCGAGTTTTTTGAGGAAATGCTGCCCGGCACGTCTTTGGAGCGGTTGCAGCAGCTTTATCTGGATCACTTTCCCCATGCTCATGAAGGCGTGGAACTCCTGCCGCATGCGGCTGAATTCATCCGCTACGCGGCTGCCACGGGCAGGCGTCTGGTGGTGCTCAGCAGCGCTCCGGCACAGCATGTCGAGGCGCAGGCGCAGGCGCTTGGCGTGAAGGATGCGTTTGAGGTCATGCGCTGCGGCGTCATCGACAAACGGACGGAAATTCACCTCCTGCTCGCCGAACTCGACATGCATGCGCGAGAGACCGCCTTCATCGGTGACATGCGTCATGACATGGAGGCAGGCAAAGCGGCGGGCGTGGTCACAATCGCCACCTGCACAGGTTATGAGAGTGCTGAGATGCTGCTGACAGCAGCGCCGGACATGTTGGTGGCCGATCTGTCTCGGCTGCCCGCCTTGCTAGGCGGTTTGGAGGCGCGGGAGAATGCTCCGCCGGTTGCCACCGTGGGTGCGCTCATCTTGAACCGGGCAGGGGAGATGTTGCTGATCCGCACGCACAAGTGGAGCCACCGCTGGGGCATCCCCGGCGGCAAAATCAAGCGCGGCGAGACCTGTGAGGACGCGCTCATCCGTGAGATCGCCGAGGAAACGGCGCTCACGCTTTGCGACATTGAATTCGTCATGCTGCAGGACTGCATCGAGCCGCCCGAGTTCCAGCGTTCCGCGCATTTTCTGCTGCTGAACTATGTCGCCCGCTGTCCCAATGCCTCGCCACAGGTCATCCTCAACGAAGAAGCGCAGGCGTTTCAATGGCTGCCGCTCGCTGACGCCCTGCGGGTCGATTTGAACATACCCACGCGCATCCTAATCGAGGAATGTGTGCGTCGTGGTCTGTTGGATTGAACTCTTTGCCCTTCGCCCTACGCTCTGAGCATGCTTCCCCCCGACGAAATCCGCATCTCCGCTCTGCGTCTGATCACGCACATCGGTGTGCCCGAGGCCGAGCGTGCTGCCAGCCAGGTGCTGGAGGCAGACATCACCATCCGCGTCGCCGGACGGTTTGAAGCGATGAGCGACGACATCGCCTCCACCATCGATTACGCCGCCGTTGCCGCCCGGCTCCAGGTCATCGCCGCCGAGCGTCCGCGCAAGCTCATCGAGACGCTCGCCGCCGAGATGGCGGCCTGCCTGCTGGATGAATTTCAGGCCGCCGGTACCACCATCGAACTGCGCAAACGCATCCTGCCAGACACGGATCACGTGGCTGTGCGCCTCGTTCGTGGAATTTGAACCGCAGTGCTGCCGGATGGGTCACAGACTTCTATCTTGCCAGCCACAACCACCCCGCCTAGTATCGCGGCCAGTTAAGAATTCAATTCTGCCAAACAATGACACCGTTGCGCCTCTTTTTTGCCGTTTTGCTCGCCTCGACCACGCTCATTTCATGCGATGGTGGTGTTGGACGCGTTGATTCCCGCTATCCCTCTGTATCCCAGCAGGACGCCTATGATGTCAGTTGGGGGCTGCCGCCGCGCAAATCGCGTGGCAATCCCAAGCTGAAGTATCAATACAATGCCAGGGAAGAGTATGCCGCGCCCGTGAGCGCCGTCCCTTCGGCACCTGCCCAATCAGCACCGGCTCCCGCACCTGCGCCAGGCCCCGCTCCCATCAGCCCGACGATTCCTGCCAATCTGCGCTAACATCGTTGCCCCATCGCATCCCCCATCCCGCGAACGCCACGTGAAGACCTCGCTCCTGACCTGCCTGATTGCCTGTGGCTTTCATGCCACTTTGAATGCCCAGCAATTGAAAGCCCCTGAGTCACTCCGGCCCAGCACGGCGCCAGACGTTACAGCGCCTGCCAAGACACCGGCCTCTCCCACGGCGGAGATCGACAAACTGGCGGAAGAAGCGCAGAAATCGCTCTACCAATCGGTGGACAAACCCGGCGGTGCCTCCGCCACGAAAAGCACGTCATCCTCCAATTCCCTGCGTCTTCCCGCCCAGAGGCCGGAGGATCCCTCCCGCTGGGAGAAGGACTCGGTGCGCAAGATTGCGATCATGGAAGTCGCCTTCGGCGGCATGCGGGACACAGTCATGATCGAGCTCTTTCCGAATGACGCGCCGCAGACCGTGGCCAACTTCATCAACCATAGCGAAAGCGGCCTCTACAACGGTCTCGCCTTCCATCGTGCCATCGAAGGCTTTCTGGTTCAGACCGGTGATCCGCTGACATCGGATGAGTCCGCCCGCGAAAAATGGGGAACCGGAGGCGAGGACAAAACAATTCCCGCCGAGATCAAACGTCCTCACCGCATCGGAGCTGTGGCGATGGCGCGTCGCTCCGACAAGGTCAACCCTCAGCGCCGCTCGAACGGATCGCAGTTCTACGTCACTTTGGGCAATTATGGGGCGATCGACGGCAAGTACACCGTTTTTGGCCAGGTTGTGTCCGGTCTGGAAACCCTGAAGCGCATCTCGATCTTGCCGGTGGACAGCAATGACTGCCCCATCGCCCGCATTGAGGTCAAATCCATCAAAGTGATCGACCAAAAAGGCCCGCTGCAGGTGCAGCCTGACGTTGCAGGCGAAGGCCAGCGTTACAGCAAGCCGGATTCGGCCCGCGGCATGTTTGGCCGTTTCCTTCACCGGGTCTGGTAGTGATGCGGGCATTCTTGCCCGTATTCAATCACTTCGCTGGAATCTCGTAGCAAACCGCCTCGCGGTCATTGCGCACCAGCAGCCAGCGTCCGGCCAGCGTCGGCGGGTTCCAGGTCTTGGAACTCAGCGCCTCCAGGCGTGACACCTCCTCCAGCCGCTCAGGATTGGCCTTCACCAGCGCCACGAAGCCTTTTTCCGCCTGCACGAGCATCCACTGCTCTCCCACACGAATCTGCTGGCCGAAACCGTAACGCCCCTCGCGCCAGCCGCGTTCACCGGTGGCCAGATCCACGCAGCAGAAGGTGCCTTCGTCCGAAGCATAGGCGTGCGTGCCAAACACGCTCGCGCTGCTGAACTTCGTGCGCGGGTGGCTGCTGCTCCAGATGGACGCAGCACTCAGTTTACCATCTGCTGCCGCCTTGATCTCAATCAGGTGGCCTTTCACGCCGTAACTCGATGTCACCAGAAAACGTTCGGGTGTGACCTGCACGGGCTGTCCCACCTTGGGAAACGCGCCAGGCCAATCAAAGCTCCACAGCGCAGCGCCTGTGGCCGGATCATGCCCAGTTACGGTGCTGTTGTTCACGTTCACGATTTGCTCTCGCCCGGCCAGCGTCAGCAAAACCGGTGAGCTGTAGCTCCCGCCATTTTCACCGGCCTTCCAGGCGATCTCACCGTTGTCCTGGCGATACGCGATCAAAGACGTGCCGCCCTCGGCCCCGCTGCAAATCACCATCTCTCCCACCAGCAAAGGCGAGGAGCTCTTTCCCCACTGCAAATTCGTTTTAGCGGCGGTCTCTTGGAGAGTCGCGCTCTTCCAGCGCAAGGCACCGGTGGTCAGATCAAGACAGTTCAGCAAGCCTTTGGCACCAAGCGTGAAAACCACGCCCTTCGCCGCATCAATCGTCGGTGTCGCACGCGGCCCGATGCCGCCCATCGCCTCGTCAAACCTTGTTTCATCTGCATGCGACCACAGCAGCTTGCCCGTGGCGATGTCATAGCACGTCACACATTCTTCTTCACCGCGTTGCTCCTGCGTGATCGCGCGATTTCCCGCCACCGCGAAGCCCGACCAGCCATCGCCCACCTCAATGCGCCACACTTCACGCGGTGGATGCGCCTTCCAATCCGTCTGCCATTCCGGTTCCGGCAGCACGCCATCGCCTTTCATACCCAGAAAGCGCGGCATGTCCGCCACACCTGCCGGGGCGGCAGCGGTTGTCGCTGATTGGCCGGCGATGTTGTGCAGTTCCGGCAGTGATATCTTTTTCTGCCAGCGCCAGGCAAGGCTCGGAAACGCCGAGCCATCCGCCGAACCATCGTAACGGAACAGGCCGAAAAACACTGCGATGCACACGATCAACACCGCCAGCCGCTTCAAACGCTTCCCCTTGAGCCGCAGCGCCCACCACAGCCCGATGAGTAGCAGCCACAACGGTAGCAGAAGCATCACGGAAATGGAACGCATCACGTTATCGGTCATCCAAAGCCAGAGGGTGATGCCGCCGAGGATCAGCGTGAGGAAGAAAGGGAATTTGGGAATCATGACAGTGGTGAGTTACGCCGCGCTCAGTTCAAAGGAAACTGCTGGCGCAAATGAGCGTATGTCTCATCCTCCGTCTGTTCCACCAACCACCATGAAACAATTCGCACTTTCTCTCCTCGCCGCGTCCAGCCTGCTCGCTGCCGATCACGTCGTCTATGAACCCGCCGGTGAGGCCAAAGGAAAACACATCGTCCTGCTCTCCGGCGATGAGGAATACCGCAGCGAGGAGGCCATGCCCATGCTCGGCAAGATCCTCAGCCAGCGCCATGGCTTCAAATGCACCGTGCTCTTCAGCCTCGGAGCCGACGGCACCATCGATCCCACGGCAGGCGGCAGCTTGAGCCATCCCGAAGCGCTCGATTCCGCCGACGCCATCGTCATGCTGCTGCGTTTCCGTCATTGGGATGACGCCACGAGCAAAAAATTTGCCGACGCTGTCAACCGTGGCGTGCCCATCATCGCCCTGCGTACCAGCACGCACGCTTTCAACGGCTATGCCAAGGACAGTCCTTTCGCCGCTTGGAATTGGAACAACCCGGACGGCGGCTGGGGCCGCAAAGTGCTCGGCGAAACCTGGGTCAGCCACTGGGGCAAGCACAAGGTAGAAGCCACCAAGGGCATCATCGAGGCCGCCAACGCCAATCATCCCATCCTGCGCGGTGTGAGCGATCTTTTCGGCAACAGCGACGTCTATGAAGCTGCTCCCCCCGCCGACTCCGTCATCCTCGCTCGTGGTCAAATCCTTCAAGGCATGACCGCTGAAACCCCACCTGCCGCCTACACCAAAAAAACCAAGGCGGGCACCGAGCAGGACGTGAACACGCCGATGATGCCTGTCGCCTGGGTACGTGTGGTGAAGAACGATGCCGGCACCGAAAACAAAATTCTCTGCACCACCATGGGGGCCGCCACTGATCTCGCCAACGAAGGACTTCGCCGCCTCGTCGTGAACGCCACCTTCTGGGGCCTCGGTCTCGAAGTGCCAGAAAAAGCCGAGGTCACCCCCATCGGCGACTACCAGCCCACAATGTACGGCTTCAAAGGCAACAAAACCGGTGTGAAGCCCGACGATCACGCTTTGGCAAAGTAGCCCGGTTGCGCCGCAACCGGTGCCACCAAGTCCAGTCGCGACGCAACTGGACTACTTCAGCTCAAACACGAACGGCAGCCCTTGCGCCGTCATCATCTCTTTCTCCTTCGCCATGAAGCGTTCGGCCAGCTTGCCAAAGCTGCCGTCGCCACGCATGCGGGCGAGGACATCGTTCACCTTCGCCTTCAGTTCGTCATCGCCCTGCTTCAGTCCGACTGCCCAGACCTCCTCACGCAACGGAGCGAGCAACGCACGCGTCTTGTCGGCATTCTGGGCGTGGTAGTTCATGATGGAAAGCTGGTCGTAAACCCACGCATCGACATTGGCGTTCACCACTTCCATCACGCAGGACACATCCGCGTCAAGGGCGGTGATTTTGGCCTCCTTGAGATTCTCGCGCACCCAGCTTTCACCCGTGGTGCCGAGGCGGACGACGATCTTGCGTCCTGGCGTCTTCAAATCGGCCGCGCTTTGCACGGTGGAATCTTTGGCGGCCAAAATGGACAAACCTGTTTTCACATACGGTTCAGAGAAATCAATCGACTGCCGCCGCTCCGGCGTGGCGGTCATGGAGGAGATCACGAGGTCGATGGAACCGGTGCGCAGCGCGGTGATGAGGCCGTCGAAGTTGATGTTCCGAAATTCCACCTCGCGTCCCAGCGCCTTGCCAATCTCCCGGCCCACTTCGATGGAGACGCCGACGATCTCGCCCTTTTCGTCCACATACTCAAACGGCCGATACGTCGCGTCGGTGCCGATGATGAGTTTGTTGCTGCGTGAGCAGGTGCAGAGAGTGAACAGCAGGCTCAGGGCAAGGAATCGTAGCATGGATGGCAGTATTTTATGAGTTCAAATCACCGGCGAAATCGCTCGGCATGCGCCAGTCGCCACGCGGAGAAAGGGCCACGGAGCCGACTTTGGGGCCGTCTGGCACGCTGGAGCGCTTGAACTGGTTTTGCGCGAAGCGTTTGAAGAACAGCGCGAGCCATTTGGCAATGGTTTCGTCGTCATGCTTGCCTGCAAAGGCCTGCGCGGCCAGCCAGCGGATTTTTTCGGCGCTGCTGCCGTGACGCACGAAGTGGAACAGGAAGAAGTCATGCAGCTCATACGGCCCGATGGTGTCCTCGGTCTTCTGTTGCAGCGATTCATCCGCAGCGAGCGGCAGAAGTTCGGGGGTGATTGGTGTGTCGGCGATGTCGCGCAGAACCGTGCCCGCTTTCTCTGCGAAGGGGCCTTCAGCACACCATTCGATGAGGTAGCGCACCAACGTCTTCGGCACACCGGAGTTCACATGATACATCGACATGTGGTCGCCATTGAAGGTACACCAGCCCAGCGCCGCCTCGGACAAATCACCCGTGCCAACCACGATGCCGCCAGTCTTGTTGGCGATGTCCATGAGAATCTGCGTGCGCTCACGCGCCTGCGAGTTCTCGTAAGTCGCGTCGTGCTGCGTTTCGGAGTGTCCAATGTCCGCGAAGTGCTGCCGCACCGCTTCATTGATCGAAATCGTGCGCAGCTCGATGTTCAGCGCCTCCGCGAGTTGCTCCGCGTTGCCCTTCGTGCGCGTCGTCGTGCCGAATCCGGGCATCGTGATCGTCAAAGCGGCGGTCATGGGTATGCCAGCGCGTTTCAGCGCCTCCAACATCACCAGCAAGGCCAGTGTCGAGTCGAGTCCGCCGGACAAACCAAGCACGGCGGTCTTCGCTCGGGCTTGTTTGAGCCTGCGGGCGAGTCCGGTGGCCTGGATCGCGAAAATCTCCTCGCACACCGCCGCACGATCCACCTTGGCCGACGGCACGAAGGGATGCGCCGAGATCGTGCGCAGCAGTTTGTCATCGCCACCCAAAGCGGGGCCGAGATCGAAGGTGATGCGATGCATCGGCACCGTGCTGGCTTCATCGCGGAAGGACGAGCTTTTGAGCCGGTCGTGCGCCAGATGCTGAACATCGACATCGGCGACGGTTTGCCGTGTCTCGAAAGAAAATCGCTCGCTCTCGCTCAGGAGGATACCGTTTTCAGCCACGAGGCAGTGGCCCGAATAAACCACATCCGTGCTCGATTCACCCGCACCGGCACCCGCATAAACATAAGCGGCCAGACAACGTGCCGCCTGCTGCGCCACAAGGTGACGGCGATACGGCGCCTTGCCCAAAACTTCCGTGCTGGCCGATGGATTCGCCAGTAGCGTGGCTCCGGCAAGAGCCAGATGGCTCGACGGCGGAATCACCGTCCACAAATCCTCACAAATCTCGACGCCGAGCACGAATCCGGTCACATCGCATGCTTCAAACAGCAGTTCCGCGCCGATGGGCACGTCTTCGCCATTCAGCGTCGTCATCGTGGTGCCTAGCGTGTGCGCCGGTGAGAACCAGCGCCGCTCGTAAAACTCCGCCGAGTTCGGCAGGAACGATTTCGGCACCAGTCCGAGCACCCGCCCCTTCGCCAGCACCGCCGCCACGTTGTAAAGCCGGTCCTGCACCAGCAGTGGCAGTCCCACGACCAAAACCGTCGGCAGATCATGCGTCGCGTGCGCCAGTTCGCCCAAACCGCGCACCGCAGCCGCTCGCAGCGCCTCGGTATGAAACAAATCGGCACAGGAGTAGCCGGTGAGGCTCAGTTCCGGGAAAACAACCAGCCTGCACCCGCGATGCGCTAGCGAACGTGCCTCCCGCGCCAGAATCGCCACATTCTTCCCGACATCCCCCAGCACCAGCTCCGGCGACACCGCCGCCACCCGCACGAAACCGAGTCGTTCGCGGGTTGAGGTCGGGGAAGGGGATGCCTGCAGCATACGGGAGCTTAGCACGCGGGGTTTGGGGTGCGCGAGGGGGAATTCACTCCGTTAACACTCGCGCCTTCAACTCCGCTGTCGGCATCATGCATGTCTCGTCTTTGCCGAACCAGCGGTAGCGGTTGCGTGCGATGAAGAAATAAAGCGGGTCACGCAGTGCGCGTGGCAGGGGTTTGAAGACGAGGGCCAGTTTCCACACGCCGCCGAGGGTGCGGGCGATTTCGAGACCGGCGTCGCTGGCCTTGAAGGCTCCCTGCGGTGTGATGAAAAGCATGGCATTGGGGGATTCGGGATCGAGACCGTGGCGGGTGTAGAGTTCGCGTCCCAGCGGGCTTTGAATGGGTGCGAACTTGATTTTGCCTGCCGGATCACGTCGCACGATGAAACGCACGCTGGCATGGCAGAGATGGCAGACGCCGTCAAAGAGCAGCAGGTGGTCGTAGCTGGGATCGTAGTGGGACACGGCTATTGGATCTTACGCTGCTCAGGCTGCATCGTCGCCGCCGAAATCCAGACCAGGTAGGCGAAGATGAGCAGCGTGCCGAAGCCGAGGGTGAAACTCCAGGTGTTGCCGTGGTGCAGCGGGTTCAGAACGCGTGAGACAATGTCTTGCAGCAGATGTTGGGGCTGGTGAACGATGTCCCAACTGTTCCAGCGTAAAAAGCGGCCGAGATAGACGCCGAAACCGCTCAGAACGAGCGAGCCAAGGGTTACGCTCCAGGCGGTCATGCGGGAGAACCGCCGCGCGAACCAATGCTGGACGATGCGCAGCGATTGAAAGCCGAACCAGAGCGCAACAAGGGCGAAGGACAGCAGCATCAGCAGGTCGAGCCAGAGCGGGACATGGCCGCGATTGTGGGGCGAGAGATGAATGAGATCGGTGAGGACGTAGGGCGCGTTCGGGAAGAACAGCAGCCAGACGGCGAGCAGCGGCAGCGCGAACACGAGGCGCTTGATTCGTACCAATCCGAGGCTGAGGCCGAGCGGTATCGCGGCGAGAAACAGATTCCAGAGCAGGAAGGCGTAGTTGTGATGACCCGCGAGGTGAAAGCGCACGTTGAGCACGGCGCAGCACCACAGGCAGGCAAGGAGATTGAGCAGGAGAATGCGTTTGTTCACACCGCGATGATAGCGGCGTGTTCACGGCTGCGGCAAGTGGGCGCTAGTCTTGTGGAGATGAATTCACGTTCGGTTCACGCAAACTTCATCCGCAGCGGGATGAAGCTGCCTTTCGCCGTACTTGCTTCGCGGCCTTGAGCTGCCCGCAGCCGGCGGCGACGTCGATGCCGCGACGCTGACGGATGGTGCAGGGGAAACCGGCGTCCTGGAGGATGCGGTGGAAGGTGTCGGCGGCGGTGTCGCTGCTTTCGGTGCCGGTGTAGCCTTCGGTGCGGTTGAGCGGGATGAGATTGATGTGGGCGTCGAGGCCGTGGAGCAATTCAGCGATGCGTTTCGCGTGCTCGGGTGTGTCGTTGACTCCCGCGATCAAGGTCCAGGCGAAGAAAATGCGCCGGCCGGTTTGCGCGTTGTAGCTGCGGCAGGCGGCGATGAGATCGGCGAGCGGCCAGCGCTGGTTGGCGGGGATCAATTTGGCGCGTTCCTCCTCCGTGGCGGCGTGAAGACTGACAGCGAGGTTGTAGGGCCGGTTTTCCGCCGCCATGCGCTGGATGCCGGGCACGACGCCGACGGTGGAGA
>CAMCWM010000182.1 GCA_945882215.1 Akkermansia muciniphila
GCGCTTCACCAGACTGTGAAATGTGGCCAGATCACGCTTCCACGCTCGCTCGCCAGAGATGTCGCCACGATCCGTCAGCACCGGGTCATTCCCCTGTCCTCTCAAATCGTAGGCATACACGGCGTAGCCGCGCTGCGGCAGCATCTCGCCCAGATACCAGAAGTCCGACTTCGCACCGCTCAGGCCATGCACGGCGATCACCACGCCGCGCTGCGTCACTCCTGCGGGCACCGGCCAGGACTTCCACGGCATCGTCTTGTCATCAAAACTCACCCAGTCGTCCGCTCGCAGCATGCCATGGCCGCCACCGATTTTCGGTATCGCCGCGCAACCGCACAGGCCCGCCACAAAGACGAGCCATGCCATGCGGAGGATGTGGATTGTCTTCATGATTCTTTCAAGAACGCCGCCGCCGTCTCAATGAACGCCACCTGCGCCCGCACTCGCGTGTCGAGGTCAAATTCGGACGGCGTTTCAAACGTCAGTGTCAGCGGGCAGCCGCGCAGATGCAGTTCGATGGCCTCCGGCATGCCCGGCAGATGTGTCGGCAGTGTGCGACGTCGGATCACACCACTCTTCGCACGCTGACCGTCGATGTTCTTGCGCGGATCAGGCGCGATCACACGCGAACATCGCTCAATGATGCGATGACCCGCCGTCTGCCGCGCATGATTGAGTTCGTAGAGATAAATCCCCTGCCCGTCGTAGTCCTCATGCAGGCACAAACCAAAGCGCATCGCCCTTCCGGTGATCCAGCGCTGCCACGGACCACAGATCAGATCCTCCGCATCATGAAACCGCCGGTTGATGTCGATCCCACGATGATCTGCCCGCGTGTTCAACATGAGTCCGACTGGATTGAGGCATGGAGCGATCAAAAAAGAGCTGCGTTTCAACTCGCGCACATGCTTCTCCGCCCATGCCAGTAATCCCCAGGCCGCGCCCGGTTCATCGCCATGCACACCGGAGGAAAGATACACTGCGGGCACGCCTTCGTGCGCCGCCGGCGATTCAACCGTGATCACCGGCAGTTCATCCGCCACACACAACACCTTCACACGGCACTCCGCCTCTCTTGCCAGCACGCGCCAGCGCTGGATGAGGTGCCGCGCGTCATGCGCACGATGGTTGGGAAGCAGCTTCACGCGGCGGAGAATGGCGAGTTTGGCAGGCTCATGCAATCACCGCGTCATTTCACCGCCGGATTCTTCCCCGGCATCAATCTGAGTGTTCCCCACTGCCGCAGATTCGTCCGCTTGTTCTTTGCCCCCGCGAACCAGTCCTCGTGATGAAAATTCCCAAAGTTCCCCGCGCCCTTCTCCTTCTCGTCCAGATCACCCACGGCGATGTTCAGGCCCATTTTCACTTCTTGGCTGCCCGGTGTGAAAAACTTGCCCGGCGCGATCTCCAGACACGGATCGAAACTCACCGCCCACTCAATGATATAACCCTTGCCTTCCGGCAAGACCTTCGCCACCGCCTGCATCGCACCCATTTCGATCCAGCGTTGATAATTTGCCCACGCCTTCGCATCCGATCTCGGCTCGCCCTCAAGCAAACCGCCCGTGCCAACGCCACCCAGCTGCGATTTCGTCAGATTGCACACCATCTGCCAGGATGCGCCGTCCCCCGCCGCGTTCGCATCGCCCTGCCACTGATTCGATGCGTTGATGAGCAGTTCCATCTCGTCTCCGAACCATGGCCAGCCTTCGCGCGTCAGTTCGTGCGCCTTCGGATTTTTCTCCGGCAGCCAGCGCGGCGTGTCGATGCCGTAGAGCACGTCATCCGTCACCCGGAACGCGAAATACAACCGCTTCGCGTCAAACTTCACCCATCCGACGAGCGACAAATCCTCCGTCTTCGTCGTCGGCGAAAACTGTGGCGTCCATCCTTTCACACCCTCAAACCTCACCGCATCCTCCCACTCTCCTTTCTCAATCACACCATCCACCTTCGGCGTCGTTCCGCGAAACGCCTGCAACTCCCGCGGCCACTCGCCCGCCAAGTTCATTCCAGTCAACAGCAGCCAGATCATCACTCCTAACTTCATAACTCATCACTCCTCCTTTTTCTTTTTCCCCTTCCCTTTCTTCCCCTGCGGCGGCGGTCCCTTCGTGCTGCCTTCATTCTTCGCCACCTCCTCCGACTCGGGAATCCGGCCCTGATCCTTCGTCTGCTCGATCCATGTCGTCAGAACCCCGCTCAAGCGCTCAAGCGCCGCGCGATGCTCCGGTTGGTTCGACTTCGCCAGATTCTGAATCTGATGCGGATCGGCCTGCATGTCGTAAAGCTCCTCCTCCGGCATCGTCGGGGCCGCCAGCACGGCCTGCACCGGCGTCAGCTTGTCCTGCGCGGCCAGTTCCTTGATCAGATTCCACACCGGATACTGCGCCTCCTTGTAGCGGTTGAATTGCAGGAAGGGCCGGTCCGGCGTGAAGTTCCGAATGTAGCGGTAGCGGGCGTCCCGCACCGTGCGCAGCCGAAACACCGTCATGTCACAGCGGTCCCGCGCGCCGAAAACGTATTCACGCTCCGGTTCCGCCTTCGCGCCCATGAACACCTGCCCCTGCATGCCTTTGGGTTTCGGAATGCCCGCCCATGAAAGCGAAGTCGCCGTCAGATCGATCGACATCAGCAGCCGGTCACTCACCTTTCCCACCTCGTAGCCCGCCGGAACCGTCACACCCGCCGGCCAGCTCAGGATGAACGGGACATTCAGCCCCTCCTCATAACAGAACTGCTTCCCGCGCACATGCGCCTGGCCGTTGTCACCCACGAAGCAGATCACCGTGTTCTCCAGCAAGCCGTCGCGCTTCAGCAGCTCCATGATCTTGCCTATCTTCCGGTCCAGCTCCGTCGCCGCGTCCAGATACTGCGCCCAGTCCTTCCGCGTCACCTCATGGTCGGGATAATACGGCGGAATCTCCACCTTCGCCGGGTCCGCATGCGGCGTGCCGTGGAAGGTGCGATGCGTCTCCTGAAAGTTCACCTGCGCATAAAACGGCTGGTGCGTCTTCAAATCATCCCAGTTCGCCGAGTCGAAGGGCTTCAGCGGCATGGCGAAGTTCCAGTCCGTCTTCCCCGACCCCTTGAATCCCGCCTCCTGTGGCAGTTCCTTCACATTCGCCGTGAAATACCGCGCTTCCCGCATTCGCTCGCTGATCAGCTTCACCCCTGCGGGCAACGTGTAGCCATCATCGCGATGCGACCGGTGATGGTGCGCGCCGATCGTCGTCTGATACATCCCGGTGTTGAACGCCGAGCGGCTCGGCGAGCACACCGGAGCCGTCGTGTAATACCGCGTAAACCGCATGCCCTTCGCCGCCAGCCCGTCCAGCACCGGCGTGCTGACTTCCTTCGTCCCATAACACCCCAAATGCGGCCCGAAATCCTCCGCGATCAGCCACAGGATGTTCGGACGTTTTTCCTGGGCTTGAAGCGTGGAGGCAATGAGAACGCTGAAAAAAGTGAGAGCACGAATCATGTGCGCAGCATGATCGAAACCACGGCTTTCACGCAAGAACAGAATTCCATGCCTGCCGCCACAAGTGTCCTTCACACTTTCTTAACACCCGCAACCACACCCTTCACTGGTGGCGATTTCGAGTGAGGCCACCGTGATGTCGTCATGAACGACTCCACGGAAACACACGGCCTCCACAAGCTTTCCACCGCCACCCTCGTCATCGCCGCGCTCGGCGTGGTGTTCGGCGACATCGGCACGAGCCCGATTTACACCCTGAAGGAGTGCTTCAGCCCGCACAGCCCGCATCACATCGCCACTACGCACGAGAATCTGCTCGGTGTCGTCTCGCTGGTGCTCTGGGCGCTCATCCTGCTCATCTGTGTGAAGTATCTCGTCTTCATCCTGCGGGCGGACAACAAGGGCGAGGGCGGTGTGCTCTCGCTCATGGCGCTGGCCTCGCATGGCATGGGTGAAACGATGAAGCGCCGTGTCGTGATCGTGCTGCTGGGGCTGTTTGGTGCCGCGCTGCTCTTTGGCGATGGCATCATTACGCCCGCGATCTCCGTGCTCAGCGCCGTCGAGGGTCTCAAAGACGGCGGTCTGCTTGGTGCAGTGCCGCTGGATGAAACTGCGGCTGTCGTCTGGCAAAATCACATGCAGTGGCTCATCATGGTCATCACCATCGTGATCCTCATCGTGCTGTTTTCGGTGCAGTTTCTCGGCACGGCCAATGTGGGGCGTTTTTTTGGCCCGATCACGGGTTTGTGGTTTGTCTGCCTCGCCGCGCTCGGCGTGTCGCAGCTCGTGCGCGGGCCGGAAATCCTCGCCGCCTTCAATCCATGGCACGGCTGGCACTTTTTGACCACAGGCGGCCACGCGGGCTTTGTCATCCTCGGCAGCGTCTTCCTCGCCGTGACCGGCGGCGAGGCCCTGTATGCTGACATGGGCCATTTCGGTGCCGGACCGATCCGCCGCGGATGGTTCGCGCTCGTGTTTCCGGCTCTCGCGCTGAATTATCTCGGCCAGGGCGCTCTTTTGATGAAGCAGCCGGAGCTCGCTCACGCGCCGTTTTTCCAAATGGCCCCCGGCTGGGCCACGCTGCCGCTCGTGCTGCTTGCCACCGCCGCCACGGTCATCGCGTCGCAGGCGCTCATCACCGGCACCTACTCGCTCACGCTCACGGCGGTGCAGCTTGGCTACCTGCCGCGTCTGAGCATCCGCCACACCTCCGAGCATGCTCGCGGGCAGATTTACATCCCGCTGGTGAACTGGGTGCTCATGCTCGCCTGCCTCGCTCTCGTGCTCGCCTTCCGCACCTCATCGAATCTCGCCGCCGCGTATGGCGTGGCGGTGACGATGACCATGCTAATCACAACCATCCTCTTCTACTTTGCCGCGCGGCATTTGTGGAAGTGGTCGCTGCTCAAAACGCTGCCGCTGTGTGTCGTGTTCGGTTTGATCGAGATCGCCTTCCTCAGCGCCAACCTCGTGAAGTTCTTCGATGGCGGCTGGTTCCCGCTCGTCGTCGGCGCGGTGATCTTCACAGTCATGACCACCTGGGCCATGGGCCGCCGTCTGGTGCGCGCCTCGATGGAAAAAAGCTCGCTTACGCAGGAAACACTCTGCGAGAGCCTCAAACGCCGCCCGCCCATCAGCGTGCCCGGCACCGCCATTTTCATGACGAGCACCAGCGGTCGAGCCCCCATCGCCCTGCTGCACAGTTTGAAGCACTATCAGGCCATCCATCAGCGCGTCATCTTCATGACACTCACCACTGAAGACGAGCCCTGGGTGCCGCCGAGCCGTCGTGTCGAGGTCGAAAGTATCGGCGAAGGTTTCTGGCGTGTCACCGGCCGTTTTGGTTTCATGCAGAAGCCCAACGTGCCACGCCTTCTCCGCCAATGCGCTGCCCATGACCTCGAAGTCGAAGCCGAGAAGGCCACCTTCTTCCTCGGACGCGAGATCATCATCCCCAGCGCGACTTCAGGCATGGCCCGCTGGCGCAAACACCTGTTCTCCTTCGCCAGCAAGCTCGCCCAGCAGCCTGCGACGTATTTCCAAATCCCTGTTGGTCGAGTGATCGAGTTGGGGCAACAAGTGGAGATCTAATTCTTCATGAACACGGAATCCGAGACGCCCAAACCTTCCCACCACCCCGTGCCGGTGCATGTGGTGGGGCAGTTTAGCTGGGGATTGACGATCCTGTTTGTACTGGCCTCGGCGTGCTGGATGCTGCTGCCTTATACGGGCTATCTTTTCTCCGCGCTGGTGTTTCTGATGGCCATCGTGCTGGCGGGAACTCGGTGGAATCGCGGCCCGGTGCTGGCGATGGGCGTGGTG
This sequence comes from Akkermansia muciniphila, assembly GCA_945882215.1. GTDB lineage: Bacteria > Verrucomicrobiota > Verrucomicrobiia > Verrucomicrobiales > Verrucomicrobiaceae > Prosthecobacter. Next base: position 5,807 of record CAMCWM010000182.1, read on the forward strand.
AGCGCACTGGTGTGGAATTTCTTTTTCATCCCGCCGCAGTTCACGCTGCACATCGACAAGCCGGAGGACATGATGATGTTCGGGCTGTTTTTCGTGGTGGCGCTGAGCATGGGGCACCTCATCACGCGGCTGCGCGAGCGCGAGGCGGCGCTGGAGCAGCATCATGCCGAGCGCGAGCAATTGCTTGAAGCCAAACACCGCGCGGAATTGCTCGCGGAGTCCGAGCGGCTGCATCGCACGTTGCTCGACAGCGTGTCGCATGAGTTGAAAACGCCCATCGCCATCATCCGCACGGCCTTGGACGGCCTTGGGCAGGGCAATCCCTACGCGGCGGAGATTGAGACGGCCAACCGCCGCCTCCAGCGCATCGTGGAGAACTTTTTGGAGATGACCCGCGTCGAGTCCGAGGCGCTGAAGCCGCGCCCCGACTGGTGCGAGGTCATCGACGTGCTCGACCAGGCCACGAAGCCGCTGGAACGCGAGCTCGCCGCGCATTCGCTGAATGTCAGCGGCATCGCCGACATGCCGCTGGTGATGCTCGACAGCCGTCTGCTCGCGCAAGCGCTCGGCAATGTGCTGCACAATGCCACGCTCCATGCGCCTGCGAACACTCCGGTCGAAATCGCGGCCACACTGACGAACGGCGTGCTGGAGCTTCATGTGCGCGATCACGGCCCCGGTTTGCCCTTGGGCAGCGAGGATCATCTGTTCGACAAATTTTACCGCGCTCCCGATTCACCCGCCGGCGGCACCGGCCTCGGTCTCGCCATCTCGCGCGGCTTGATGCGGGCGATGAAAGGTGACATCGAAGCGCGGAACCACCCGGAAGGCGGCGCGGAGTTCACGCTGCATCTGCCGGTGAAAACCCGAATTGCCTGAGCCATGAGCAAAGCCCTCATCATCGACGACGAGCAGCAGATGCGCCGCCTGCTGCGCATGGTGCTCGAAGCGCGCGGCTACGAGGTCAGCGAGGCTGCCGACGGCCAGCTCGGCCTGCAAGAGGCCGCGTTTCATCGTCCCGATGTCGTCCTGCTTGATCTGGGCCTGCCCGGCCTCAACGGCATCGAGGTGCTCAAACGCCTGCGCGAGTGGACCGACGTGCCTGTGCTCATCCTCAGCGTGCGCGATCAAGAAACCGTGAAGGTCGAGGCCCTCGAACTCGGAGCCGACGACTACGTCACCAAACCCTTTAGCACCGCCGAGCTGCTGGCGCGGCTGGATGTCATCCAGCGTCGTCGTTTCACGCGGCAGAGCCCGGAAATCACCGCAGGACTGCTCACGCTCGATCTCCTGCATCACGAAGCCACGTTGGTCGATGCGCCGGTCAAACTCACCCCCACCGAGTTCGCGCTGCTCAAGGTGCTCGCCGAACACGCCGGGCGCATCGTGACGCAGAATCAAATCATCCGCCAAGTCTGGGCAGGTCAGTCGAGCGACGCGAGCGAAGGCCTGCGCGTCCACATCAATCACCTGCGCAAAAAACTCGGCGAAACCGGCCCGCGCATCGTGAACGAGCCGGGGATCGGATATCGGCTGGAGGCAGAGTAAAACGTTAGTCCCGCTTGCTGAGAAGAAACTTCAGCAGCTCCAGCGCCCTGCGCTCCGGCAGCGCCTCGAGCAAACCCGGCGGCATGATCGACACCGGCATCTTCTGACGCTCTTTAAGATCAGCTTTGGAGATCACGACGCTTTCGGTGACGGTCCGCGCAGTGATGGCGGTGTCGGTTTCCTGCTCGATGACGCCGGAGACGACGCTGCCGTCTTTCTTGGTCAAAACATGGAGTTGGAAGTTGTCTCCGACGACAGCGTTCGGGTCGATGATGTTCTCCAGGAAGTAATCGAGCCCGTTGCGCCATGATCCCGCGAGATCAGGCCCGAGTTTGCCGCCCACACCGCCCATCGCATGACACACGGCGCAGAACTGCTGGAAGGTCTGCTCGCCCGATTTCGCGTTGAAAGCCCACAGCGGCGCGGATTCGTAGGCCTTCTTGAGCTTTGCGATGCTCGCCTTCGCCGCGGCGCTCGATTCGTTCACCTTGCCCCAAGTCGCGTCGAGCAGCGTGTTGATCTCCGCGTGGTTCAGATTGCGCATCTGGCGGATTTGCAGGCTGCTGAGGTGCTTCTTATCAAAGCTGCCAGCCTTCACCGCTTCAAGCAGCGGTTTGGCGAGTTCCGCACGGCTCGTGAGCACGCCCAGCGCTGCAATGCGGTCAGCAGCGTCAATCCGGTCAAACCTCTCCATCAGCGCCGAAGCCGTTTTCGGATCATTCGAGCGCGAAAGCAGCGGAATGACCGCCGTGGTTAATGCAGGCTCGTCGAGCAGCTTCATGAAGATCGGCGTCGATTCGGCATCGCCGGTGCGTTTGAGCAAATCAAAGGCCGCGCGGCGTTGCGGCAGTGGTTTGGCCGTGTCCGCCAGAAGCGCGCGCATCTCACTCAGCACCGTTTGGTCTCCAAACAGCGCCGAAAGCTGTCGGACAAGGTCAGACTGGTCCGACAAGTCCGACCGCACCTGCGGCCACGCTAGCGGCATTTTCACCACGGCCTCATCCTTCAGCGAAAACGCCAGCAGCTTCAGATCCCGCGGCGTTTTCAGCGTCTTCACTAGCGCCTCACGGCCTTCGGCGCTCTTTCCGGCGAACCAGCGGATCGAATCGGCCAGCGAGGGCAACGGCGTCTTCTCCGCGAGCGCCAGACCCCGCACCCAATCCTGCTCAATGACTCGCGCGATGCCAAACCAGATCATCTTTGGCAGAAAGCGGTCATCCTTGTCCTCGCCACGTATCGCCAGCGCCGAGGCAACCTCCCAAACCGTCTTCGTATCCAGATTCGGCAACGCCGAAGCCAGCGCGAGGCGCACGGTGGGCGACGGATCGGTCTGCGCGAGCTTGAGAAGCGTCTCGGCGCTGAGTTTGGGTTTTCCGGCTTCTTCTGTGGAGAATTGTATTAACCACGAACGCAAAACATCATCTTCGTGTTTGAGCAAGGATTCTAGGATGCTCGGGCCAGCAACATCCAATGCGTGAGCGGCCCACAGCCATCTCAGTGCTTGAGACGCGTTTTTCAAGGCTCCAGCCATTCTTGCGAACTCGATCCCGAAGTCTTCAGGAAGACTCTTGGTGTTCAAGTCCTCTTGCACCAGCCGCCGCGCTGTTCGCGCATACCAATCATTTCTGCTAAACAGTTGTGCTGTGAGTTCACGACTGTCCATCCTCCCCAAATCCACCTTCACCGGTTTGTACGTCTCCTTCCACGAGATGCGGTAGATGCGCCCGTTGCTGCGGTCCCATTTTTCGTCGTCGGGGTTGTGGCAGTGCTGGGTGTCGGTCCAGTCGATGACCTAGACGGCGCCGTCGGGGCCGGTTTGGAGATCGACGGGGATGTAGTCGGGCGCGGAGCTGTAAAGCAGGTCGTAGCCGGCATGAAACGTCTCGTAGCCACTGCCGTTGCGGACCATGTGCTGGTGATTGAGCTGATGGCCGTGCAGGTTGTGCGTAAAAAGATGATCTTGGTAGATCGCGGGCCAGTTGTTGCCGTTGTAGATCATCGTGCCGACGTGCGAGTGGCCGCCGTACACGGCGGTGGTGCCCGGTTTGCCCGCGCCGCCTTCGCCGCTGTCGTAACGCGCGGAGGCGAGCAGGTAGTTTTGCAGATCCGGCGCAAATGGGGGCGCAGTGGCGGAGATGAAGGGCGCGTAGTTCGCGTTGGCCTGGTTCCAGAAGTGGCCGTTGCGGATGGCGTGCGTGGTGCCGCCCTTGCCGTGGAAGCTGCGGCAGTGCGTCATGAAAAAGTGGCCGTTGCTGTTGTAGTCGAGCCCCCACTGGTTCGATCCGCCGTGACAGAAGACTTCAAATTCATGCCGCACCGGATGATAGCGCCACACCCCAGCCCGCAGCGCGACACGATCCTTCGGATCACAGCCCGGCTTGCCGATGGCGGCCGTGTTGAAGACGCCTTGATTGCCATACAGCCAGCCGTCCGGGCCCCAGATGAAGCTGTTCAGCGTTTCGTGCGTGTCTTGGTAGCCGAAGCCGTCGAGCAGCACCTGCGGCTTGCCCGGTTTGTCGTTAGCGTCCTTCGGAATGAACATCAAATACGGTGCCGCCCCGACCCACACGCCGCCAAAGCCCACCTCGATGCCGCTGACGAGATTCAGCCCTTCGCAGAACACCTTCCGCGTCTCGAAGCTGCCGTTTCCATCCGCGTCTTCGAGAATGGTGATGCGGTCCTTCCCCTGGCCTTCGGGTTGGCGATTCGGATACGAGAACGCCTCGGCGACCCACATGCGCCCGCGTTCGTCGAAGCAAAACGCGATCGGCTGCTTCACGTCCGGCTCCTTCGCGATCAACTCGACCTGAAAGCCATCCTGCACGCGGATATCGGGCAGATCTTTGGAGGGATTCGGCATCAAATGCCAGAGCACAGGGCTTTCGTCGGCGCGATTGGCGGGATCGCCGCTGATGGTGAGCGGGCTGGCGGCAAAACTCGGCTTCTCGGCGTGAAACACGAAGTCATCGAAGTTCACGTGGCCCCAGCCGCCTTTGAATTGATCGACGATGCGGATGAAGATGCGTTTGCCCGCAACGCCTTCGAGATTCACCGCCACGCGCTTCATGTTCTCCTGCTGCGCGGCACTGCTGCTGTGAATCACCTTGCCGCTGGCTTCATCGACGATCTCCACGCGCTCCGTTTTCGCATCCGGGGCCGCGCCGATCAAAAAGCTCGCCCACGGATGCGTGGCGACAAAAATCGATGACGTGAGCGTGCCGGTGCCTTTGTCGCCGATGCGCTCGTAGCCGCCGAGCCAGAACTTGCCCGCGTGCTGTGAGTTGCCGCGTTTTCGGACTGCGACGGTATCGCCTTCGACCGGTTGCTTCTCCCACGCATCACCCTCGGCCTTCCAGCCTTCGAGCGTACCTTTTTCAAAGCCGAGATTCAGCTCCGCAGGCGGCGCGATGCTCGCCACATCGCTTTTCACTTCCGCAGGCTTCACATCGGCACGCGGCGGCATCGCTGTCTTGCCGAGATGCGTAAGCTGCACATTGCGAAACTGAATTTTTGCCGGTCCGGGGCCGCTATGGAGCTGAAAGGCAATCTTGCCGCTCCATTCGGCGGCTTTCGCCTCGTGATCGTCGAGCACGCTCATGAGCACGTCGTTCACGCGCACCTCGACATGCGATGCGGTGGCGGTGATTTGGTATTTGTTCCACTCGCCGGGCTTGAACACGGTTTGCAGGCTCTTCGGCTCCGCAAAGACATCCGTCCACCGACGACCATCCGGCGCGATGCTCACGCGAGCACCGCGCTCGACCAACAACGCACGACCATGCTCGTCGTAGATGCGACCAAGCCACACCGCACCTTGATCGAGATCGGCCTGGTAGCCGCTGGCATGGCCATTTGGACTCTGCTGGCAGCGAAACTGGATGCCGCTGTTCGCACTCGGCCCGCCGGTGATGCGAAACTCGACGGTGAGATCGAAGTCATGCACTTCGCCGTCCCAGAAGATCCACTCGTTGCCCTTGAGCGGCTTGTCCGCGGGGATTTCACCAGTGATGGCACCGTCTTCGACCCGCCAGTGTTCCGGCTTGCCGGACCAATGTTCGAGCGTCTTGCCGTCGAAGATCGAATCGGCGGCAAGGAGTGGTGCTGCGGTGAGGAAGAGGGCGCAGAAGGATTTCATGGTGGGATGGAACGTGGCTAATCCTTTGGTCCATGCACGGCAACATGTCGCGATTCAGGCACGTTTGGCTTCACCGATGAAACCAACCGCCTTCTCTCCGTCCCGCCGTCAATTCCTCGCCACCGCTGGTGCTGCTTCGCTGTCTCTGCTGTCTT
>CAMCWM010000183.1 GCA_945882215.1 Akkermansia muciniphila
GCATCCTGAAGCTGCGCAAGCTCTACCAGGACAAGAAGCGCGAGACCAACTGCATGGACTTCGACGATTTGCTGTCGCTAACCGTCCAGCTTCTCGAAGAAAACGAAGACCTGCTGGAGCGCTACCGCCGCCAGTTCGAGTTCATTCTCGTCGATGAATACCAGGACACCAACAGCCTCCAGTGCCGTTTCATCGAGCTGCTCACCGGCCCGCAGGGAAACCTCACCGTCGTGGGCGACGACGCGCAATCCATCTACTCCTGGCGTGGGGCCGATGTCTCGAACATCCTCAACTTCGAGGAGCATTGGCCCCGCGCCCGCACGCATAAGATCGAGATCAACTACCGCAGCGTCCCCGAGGTGCTGAATCTCGCCAATGCCGCCATCGCCATGAATCGCGGCCAGGTGCCGAAGACCCTGCGCCCTGCCCGCGAATCCAGCGGCACGCTGCCCGCCCTCGTCGCGCTTGATTCCTCCTCCGCGCAGGCCGCCTTCATCGCCCAGCGCATCCTCGAGTTGCAGGACGAGCAGGGCCTCGACCTCAACGACATCGCCATCCTGTACCGCGCCCACTTCCACAGCATGGAGGTGCAGATGGAACTCACCCAGCGCGGCATCCCGTTTCAAATCACCAGCGGTCTGCGCTTCTTCGAGCAGGCGCATGTCAAAGACGTCGCCGCCTTCATGAAGTTCGCCGTCAATCGGCAGGATGAAGTCAGCTTCATGCGCATGGTCCGCCTCATCCCCGGCATCGGCAATGCCAGCGCCGTCAAACTCTGGACCGACTGGCTCAAAAGCGACGCCGCCAAGTCAGAAGCCATGCCCGCCAGCTTCTCCGAGATTCTGCTGCCGCTCAAAGTGCCGAAGAAGGCCAAGGAAACCTGGGATCAGGTCGCCTACGTGCTCGATGAAATGATCGGAGCCGAAGGCCGCCCCGCCGCCCCTGCACTCATGATCCGCAGCATCGTCGAAGGCGTGTACGAGGACTACATGAAGACCAAGTTCAAAAACTACGAGCAGCGCCAGCAGGACCTCGAACAGCTCAGCAACTTCAGCGACCGCTTCACCGATCCCCTCGAATTCCTCAGCCAGCTTTCATTGCTCAGCGGCGTCGATACCGACAACAAACCCGACCAACAGCAGCAGGACCGCGACGCCGTCACCCTCACCACCGGCCATCAAGCCAAAGGCCTCGAATGGAAGGTCGTCTTCGCCATCTGGCTCGCCGACGGCATGTTCCCCCACAAACGCGCCATTGATGAAGGCGGCGACACCGCCCTCGAAGAAGAACGCCGCCTCTTCTACGTCACCGTCACCCGCGCCAAGGACGAGCTGTATCTGACCTACCCTGTCATCAACCATCAAGCGAGAGACGGCGACATCATGATGCGCCCCTCACGCTTCATCACCGATCTGCCGAAGGACTTGGTCGAGGTGTGGAATGTGAAGAGTGGGTGGTAGGGGGAGCGTAGGGCGAAGGGCAGAGAGCGTAGAGTCCAAAAGTCGTCCCCCGCCCGCATCGCTACGCGAAGCGTTGCGGGCGGGTCGATCCTGGCGCGTCGTTTCAAGTTTAAGGTTTCAAGTTTCAAGAACGCTCCTCAAAGTGGTCCGCACCTCGCGTTTTTCGCCCCCAAACATCTCTCTTTGACCATCCCGCCCCCTTTCGCTATCCTCACCCCATGACTGCGACACTCGATCAGGTTTATTCCACCGCCCGCTCGCTACCGCTGACGGATTTGGGAACGCTCGTTTCCCGGCTGTTGAGAGAACTCTCTGAAAAGCTTCCGACCACGAGCGACGCTGAACTGACGGCCATCGCTGACGCCCGTGAAACCGAGATGGACCGCGATCCAGCCTCCACCATCTCCCATGAGGACATGCTGGCCTTCATTCAAAGCCGCCGTCGGTGAACGTGGTGTATCACACACTGGTCCAGAGGGACCTTGATGACGCATGGCGCTACTACGAGAGCGCCTCCGAAGGCCTTGGCGACCAGTTCTTTGACGAGTTCCTCTCCGTCATTGCCAGCATCCAGCGCAATCCCAATCACTGGCCGCCAACCGACAAAGGCCGCCGCGTGGCTTTGTTCTCCCGCTTCCCCTACAAGCTGCTCTTCCGCGTCGAGTCTGAGCGGGTCAAAGTTCTGGTCGTCAGACACCAGAAGCGCAGCCCGGCTTTTGGTGACAAGCGCCGATGATCCCCCACAAACGCGCCATCGACGAAGGCGGCGACACCGCCCTCGAAGAAGAACGCCGCTTGTTTTACGTCACCGTCACCCGCGCCAAGGACGAACTCTACCTCACCTACCCCGTCATCAACCACCAAGCGAGAGACGGCGACATCATGATGCGCCCCTCACGCTTCATCACCGATCTGCCGAAGGATTTGCTGGAGGTGTGGAATGTGAAGAGCGGGTGGTAGTAAACGTATTATTGAGCACGTCCGCATGCGCATCGAAAAGACAATCCTCCTTGCTGCCGTTCTACTGCTATCCTGCTCGAAACCGGAAAAGAACACGATGCTCACTCTCACAGACATCGGTCTTGTCAAAGATGGGGGATCCCGTCAGTTCACCTTCACTAATGAAGCAGGGGAACTGCACAGTTTTTATCTGCAAATTGAGCCTTTGCGGCCGGACATGCGGCACATAGACCGCAAATTCGTCGGGTTCTATTGTGGAAATATCCGACATGGAGGCGAACCCGCCAGCCACACTCAAATTCAGGATGTCTGCGCCGCCTTGCAGCGTTGGCACGACGGTCACGACACACCCAAATATCGCGTGCTAAAAGCGGAATGGGATTCGCTGGCACATCGATTAGGTCGATTAGAAACAGAAAGTGACGAGGAAATTCAGCGCATCATGAATCGCTTGAAGGAGATTGAAAGTTCCGATGGCTGGGCAAACCACGTCATCGAGTCCAAATGGACACGCGAAACCATACTTGAACTATCCTCGTCGTCATGACACACCCCTTCCCCAGCCGCGAAGAACTTCGCAAAGCGGGAAAGCGCCAGGAGGCCATCGACGAGCTTTACGAGGTATGGCTCGCCGCCCATGCCGAGGCTGTGAAACTGGCGGAACGGATCCCCGCCGTGTTTGGCGATCCTCCGCGCCCCAAAATCACGCTGCATGTCGCCCGGGGCTATGATGACGAATGGAACTTGTCCGAGGAACGCATCCAAGAACTCGCCGCGCTCGATCCTGAACAGCACTGGATGGAAGTGAGCGCCGAAAGCACCCAGGCGGAAGGCTGGCGCTTTTACCTGCCAGCCTTCTTGCGTCACTACCTGGCCGAATTTCCCCTCCCAGGATGGGATGCGGTGTATTGGGCCTGCGCTGAGCGAAAGCATTTTGACCTCATCACGCCTGAACAAGCGGCCTTCATCGACGAGTTCTTGAACTTGTGCCACGCTTGGGAATAACGATGACCGCACACCAAATCCCCAGCGCCCATCTCCCCACACCGCGCAAGGCGTGGATTCACCGCTCCACCACCGGCAATGCGAAGGACTGCCTGCTGTTTCTCGATGGCGAGCTGTACACGGAGCGCGTGAAGGCTCCGGACATCCTGCGCGAGGCGGAGGCGGCGGGTGCGTTGCCGCCGGTGACGTGCGTCTATCTGCCGAATGCGAGCGCGGCGGGACGCCATGCGGATTACACCTGCAACGCGACCTTCGCGGACTTCCTGGCGCGGGAAATGCCGCCGTGGATCGAGCGGGAGGCGGGGCGGTTTGAGCGGGTGTTTCTGTGCGGGCTGAGCTTGAGCGCCTTGCAGGCCGTGTTCACCACGCTGCGACATCCCGGCGTCTTTGCCGGTGTGCTGGCACAGTCGCCCTCAGCGTGGTGGCAGGACGAATGGCTCGCGCAATCCCTCCCCGCGATGCCAGCCACGCCAAACCGCTTCTGGCTGAGCGTGGGAACGCAGGAACTGCAAACCAACGTCTCCCATCCGCCGACACCGCTGGTGCAAACCACCAGCCAGCTCGACTCCGTGCGCCGTCTCGCCGCCGCGAAGATCGCGCAAGGTCACGACATCCACTTGAACGAATACAAAGGCGGCCATGATCCCGCCTGCTGGGGCGCGGAGCTGACGGAGGCGCTGGAGTGGCTGGTGAACAGTCAGCGGTGAAGGCGAACGGGGCTTAACCGCTGATAGGACGCTCATTCAGAGGCCAGAGCATCAGCGTCTCACATGCCATTCATATCAGCGGTTCACCCTTAAGCCATCGCCGAGATCAGACTCGTTGAGCCGCATTCCCAGCCCGGATTTGGCAAATCCGAGCTGGGATTCCCTAAATCCGAGCCCGGATTCAGGAAATCCGGGCTGGGGTTGCGGACACACCGGGCTGGGTGTGTGGGCACACCGGGCTGTATGTGCGGGCACACCAGGCTGTATGTGTGGGCACACCAGGCTGTATGTGTGGGCATACCAGGCTGTATGTGCGGGTACACCGGGCTGGGTTTCGGAGCGCGGACCTCCGAGTCCGCAGCACTCCGCTGACACCATTCGCTGCACAATATCCTGACGCTTGCGATTCATCCTGGCTGATCTCGATTGAAACGCCCTTGGCAAAAATTGTGACCTCACCTTGTTTGCGACATGCTGCGGGCTCGGAGGCCCGCGCTCCGCCCGATTGCAGGAGCATTCCAAAGCGTTTTGTCCTTCCGAAATTCATGACCGAACACGAAATCACCAGCATGCACAGCACCTTCCCCACCCGCGAGGAACTCGGGCAGCGCGGCACGCGGAAGGAGGCGATTGCCGAACTTTACGACGTGTGGCTGGCTGCTCACGCCGAGGCCATGAAACTGGCTGAACGGCTGTCCGTAGTGTTTGGCGATCCTCCACGCCCGAAAATCACCCTGCATGTCGCCCGTGGTTATGATGATGAATGGAACTTGTCCAAGGAACGAATCCAAGAACTCACCGCGCTCGATCCTGAACAGCACTGGACGGACGTGAGCGCCGAAAGCACCCGGCAGTTTCAGGAATATTTCATCTTCTCGGACGCGGAAGGCTGGCGCTTCTACCTTCCTGCCTTCTTGCATCACTATCTGGCTGAGTTTCCCCTCTCAGGCTGGGACGCGGTCTATTGGGCCTGCGCTGGGCGAAAGCATTTTGACCTCATCACGCCGGAACAAGTGGCCTTCATCGACGAGTTTTTGAACTTGTGCCACACCTGGGAAGACCGATGACCGAACAATAGAGCGCGCGCCTGTTGAAACAGCACCCCTGGAATGGAGAATGCTTGCCAAGCATTCGGAAATCTCTTTCTCTCTGGCCGCGTGAGCTACCGTTTCTGGTTTTATTTTTGCAAAACAGCACCGCCAACGATGATCCTTGGGTGGATCGGGGTTTTCATGCTGGCTGATGAGCCGGGCGATGGCGTGATGGCTCATCTGGCGACGATCTGGACCGTGGTGTTTGGGGTGCTGGCAGTGACCTGTCTTTGGATGGGCATTCGGATTCAACGCCGGCGGTTGAGGCTGCGCTGTCCGTTCTGTGCGCGGCCAGGACTCGCCGATCTGGAGCGTGCGGAAGGGCTGGTGATGGATTGTCCGGCCTGTGGTGACATCCGGGGGCAGGGAGCACTGGGATGGACGATCCGGCGCGAGGGCGATCCTGCCTCCTACGGTCCACCGCCCAGCGTGCCGGAGCGGAAAATGCAGTTCCGTTCGCCCTGGTTCTGGCTGCTGTTTGGCCTCTCGGTGGTGTCGGCGGTATGCGGCGCGGTGATTCACGAGTTCGGGTTTGTGACATTGTTCGCGCCGCTGTGGTGCTTCCTCGTGTCCGGCCATTTGGTGCAGACGGTGCAGACGGGTTGTCTGAATGACAACACGGGTCCGGCCTTCCGTGACCGGCAGCCGGTGACGTTCTGGCGCGGCACGGTGATCTGGTGTCTGGGCTACTGCCTGGCAGTGTATGTGCCGATTGGATTTGCACTGCAGGAGCGTGACGAGTTGAAGGCGAAGACCGAGGCGAAGCGCTGAGCGCAAGGATGCGGGCTGCGCTGCGCCACCATCGAAACAGGTGATCGGATCATCGACTTTAACAATTGTCTTCATGTGCTCCGACGTGGGAGAGTCGTCCTGCGCCCGCCTAAAAAACCATCTGCTGGCAGCTAGCACAACTCAGCCTCATCGATCTCTGGCACATCCCAGTCTCTTCCACCCGTTTTTTCCATGAAAGGCCACTCCATCTTCAATATTCTCATCGGCTGCTGCGGCATTCTTGGAGGAATGTGGTGTTTTTGCGTCGGCTTCGCCTTCATCGGTGATGCCTCATGGAGTTGGTCCAACATCGGCAAAGGCGTTTTACAACTCAGCTTGGTCATTGGTCCAGTCATCCTTGCCTGCGTCCTCTACGCTTGGTCGGGTGTTCTGCTATGGGAAGACACGACCCCCAGGCTGAAAAAAGCCCTCTACCGCTTGGCTGGCACCATTCTTCTGATCTTTGTCTGGTACACGGGACTTCTCATCATGCTGTTTCGCGAGCACTCCCGGCATTTGCATGACCCCATGTTTTACCTGCCGGTGCTCATCCTCCTCGTTCTCTCCATCCAATGGTGTTCGTTGGAGGTGTGTCATTACCGTCGTCGCAAAAATTCCGAAACCCCTTCGTCAAGCTGATCTTGAACACGGTTTTACCCGATCCGAAACGGCGGCAGCAGATGCAGCGCTTCAGCCGCCTGGCACCCCGCGAAAGACAGCACGGTCCCCAGCACGAGGCTTGCGAGCAGCAGCAGCAAGACCATCGCCACCAAGTACACTTTCCCTCGACCATGCTTCGGCGAAAGGCCCCACGCCAACCATAGTGACGTTGCCATCTGACAGACCAGGGAGAAACCAAGCACCCAGATGCTGAGGCTTCTCCACCCCAGCATTGCAAGGCCAAACAAGACCGGAAGTACGATGCACGCAAACCACCACGCCAGCCACTGCCTTCCCGTGCGCAGTTCAGATCCCTGTGGTGTGCTCATGAGGCATGTTTATGGGCCCGCCCGTGAAAGCAAGACCTCACCCTGCTACCAACTCTCTCAGTCGTTAAAGGCAAGGATGCGGGTCTGAATGCGTATTTTGGAAATGTCTGATCTCTCCGCGCTTTCTCGTCGTGAACTGCTGACCCGCATGGGCGGCGGTTTGGGGGCGCTTGGACTGGCTTCGACGGTGCAAGCGGGGCCGAGGTCGCACTTCCTGCCGAAGGCGAAGCGGGTGATTCATCTGTTCATGAACGGCGGGCCGTTTGGACCGGACTTTTTCGATCCGAAGCCGGGTCTGGTGAAATACGCGGGGCAGAAGCCGGAAGGGGCGGATTTGCGCACGGAACGGCCGACGGGCGGGCTGCTGGCGTCGCCGTATGGTTACGCGAAGCATGGGCAGAGCGGGTTGGAGATCAGCGAGCTGCTGCCGAACCTCGCGCGTCACGCGGATGACCTGTGCGTGCTGCGCTCCTGCCACACGGACAATCCGAATCATGGCCCGGCGTTGCTGCTGATGAACAACGGCACGATGACGGAGCGCGTGCCGAGCATGGGCTCGTGGCTGAGCTACGGCCTGGGCAATGAGAACGCGAATCTGCCGTCCTTCGTGGTGCTGTGCCCTGGGAAGCCGGTGCGGTTTTCGATTCTGTGGAGCAGCGCGTTCCTGCCGGCGCAGCATCAGGGCGTGTACATCAATCATTCCAACCTCGATCCGAAGCAGATGATTCCGTGGCTGACGAACGAGCGCTTCTCCCCGACCGAGCAGCGGAAGCAGCTTGATCTGATGCAAGCGCTCAATGCGGAGCATCTGGTGGCGCGTGGCGGGGCGGATGTGGCGCTGAACGGCCGCATCCAGGCGATGGAGACAGCCTTCCGCATGCAGTCGGCGGCGACGGACGCCTTTGATGTGAATTTGGAACCAGCGAAGGTGCGCGAGATGTATGGCACGAGCCATTTCTCCAATGGCTGCCTCATGGCACGACGGCTGGTGGAGCGCGGCGTGCGCTTTGTGCAGCTTTATTATGGCAACGGGCAGCCGTGGGACTCGCACTCGAATCATGATGCTACGACGCGGAAGCTCGCGGCGGACATTGACCGGCCCATCGCGGCGCTGATCGGTGATTTGAAGCAACGCGGCATGCTGGACGACACGCTGATCGTGTGGGGCGGCGAATTTGGCCGCACGCCGGTGAGTGAGAACGGCAACGGCCGCGATCACAATCCGCACGGCTTCTGCATGTTCTTCGCGGGCGGTGGTGCGCAGGGCGGCACGGCCTACGGGCAGAGCGATGAGTTTGGTTTCAAAGCAGCGGTGGACAAGATGCACATTCACGACATCCACGCGACGATCCTGCACCTGCTGGGCATGGATCATGAGAAGCTGACGTATCGTTATGCCGGACGTGATTACCGGCTCACCGACGTGCATGGGCGTGTGCCCAAGGCGATCGTGGGGTGAGTTTTACGCCCTTGTCTTGCTCCAGAACGATTTCTTGTTCGGGACGGCGCGGCGAACCTCGACGGGAGGATTTGTCTTGGCTGTGGTGGTGGGCGGTGCTGGTGGCGCGGACTTGGATTTCTTGGTCTCTTTTTCCGGCTGAGGCTGCGGAGCTGGAGGAGCATCCTGCTGCGCAGGTCCGTAGTGTTCGCGTGTTTTCTGGTGCAGCATTTCGGCCTCGGCGGCGCGCTGCATGGCATCACGGATGCTGGAGGGGACGGCGCTTTCGGTCAGAGGTGGCAGCAAGAAGTTTGGACCTTGTGCCCAAGTGCCGAGCGTGGGAAGCAGGGAAGTGACTTCAGTCTGGTTGTTCACCTTGTGCAGGCCGATGACGCGCAGGGAACTGCCAAACAGGTAAAAGATGGTGCTGTCATCGAGGCCTTCCACCATGCTGCCGCCGCGTTGCAGGATGGGGCTGCCGCGCAGGATGATCTCGTCGCCGGTGATGTAGGCCTCCTGGCAGAGTGCCTTGGCAGGCTCGTTGAAATTCATCTCCACGAAGACCTTGCCGCGGGCACGGGCCTTCAGTGGCTTGCCATCGGCCGAGTATTTGAAGACCTCGATCGAGTCGGCGGCGATTTTGAGGTAGGGCGGGAACTCAAGCTGCTGCGTGGAGATGCTCTTGGCCTCGGTGTAACTCATGCTGAGCAAGAAGCTCAAATCCGTGGGGGATTTCACCAGCACAGCGTCTTGTTTGCCGGGCTGGGTCGAGCCGGCAGCGGCGGTGGAGGTGGTTTTCAGGCTGGTGCAACCGATGATGCAAAGCAGCGCGGCACCTGCCAGCAAAGCGGCGGTGATGCCCGGTTGGAGCCGTGGGTGGGTGGTCATCAGCATGGCTTAGATACACCAATCGTGATTTTGCTCATCTTGAATTTTTCGAGAACGTAAAATTAAGCGGCGAGACTCCGGGCCTGGCGGCGCTCATAGGTCACCATGGCCATTCCAAGGGCATTCTCGGCGTCAGGGGGAAACGTCTGGCGGGACGCGACCTGCCATTGCTCCGGGGCAATGGCCGGGAAAGGCACTCCGCGGCCCAGAATGGACTCCACCTCGGTCAGGAGAAGCCGGTCTGCCAAGGGCATGGCGGCAGCAAAAGGCCCGCTGCCGCCCACGACCATCAGTTCGCGCGCACCAGCCTTGCCCGCGATGTGCAACGCCTCCTCGACGCTGCCGACCCGCTCGCCAATGGGAGGTCTAAAACCGTTGTCGCGCGTCAAAACCAAGGGGTGATGATCTCGGAACCAGCCGAGCATTTCCTCATAGGTGCGGCGTCCGATGAGCAGCCACTGGCCGCGAGTAGCCCGGCGGAAGTGCTCCTTATCGCGCGGAAGCTGCCACGGCACGCCCATGCCGGTGGAAATGAAACCATCTGCGGAAACAATCGCGATGAGCGTCAACTCAGGACGTGAACTCACTCAATAAATGGCGGATTCACCCTCGAGCAGCAGGCGCACGCGGTGCTCCATCTGGCGTTCGAGGGCGGCTTTGACGAGGCGCTCGGCGGGTTCATGGATGGGTTCCCCTCCGAGCGGGAAGGTGTCGTGGTGCATCGGAATCATCGCCTGTGCGCCGATCATCTCGAAGGCGTCCAGCGCCTCCTCAGGATTCATGTGGACCGGGCGTCCGCTGGGCGCGTCGTAGGCACCGATGGGCATGAGGGCGAGGTCGATGCTGGCACGTTTGCCGATCTCCTGAAAGCCGTCGAACATGGCGCTGTCACCGCAGTGATAGAGGCAGCGCCCGGATGATTTGATCAGGAAGCCGCCGAACTGCCGGTGTGTGTCGTGGATCATGCGCGCGCCCCAGTGGCGGGCGGGGGTGAGGGTGATGCGCAGATCCCGAAAGGTGGCGCTCTGCCAGGTCTTCAATTCCACAATGCGACCGAACCCGCAGTTCTTCACCAGACCGCCGACGCCCACGGGCACGATGATCGGCTGCGCGGCGGCCAGTTTGCGCAGGCTCGGCAAATGCAGGTGGTCGTAGTGCGCATGCGTCACCAGCACGAGGTCGATGGGGGGTAGATCATGCGCCCAGACGCTAGGATGCCGCAACCGCTTCACCGGGCCGTGCCACAGCGCCCAGTTGGGGTCGATGGCGATGTTGATGCCACCCACTTGGGCAAAGAAACCCGCATGGCCGAGCCATGTCACCGCGATCTCATCCTGAGTCGCGATCGGCAGAAGTCCGAAGTCCTGGCCCGGTTTGCGGGGGGAGAGCAGCGAGGGAATGAGCACCTCATTGAGGAACTGCATGTTGCGCTTCCGCCAGCCCTCGGTCGGCAGCAGGCCGATGCGATTACCCTCCGTTTTGGTTCTGCCCAAGAGAGTGCGCTTCTTGGCCGGGCTGGTGAATCCAGCCCCGCCGGATGAGGAAGCGGGATCGAAGAGCATGATTGGCTGCTTAACTCTTATAAAGATTAGAGATCAATACGCTCGAACTCAAGGCTTAAGTGCAGGGAGGGAGGAAAACTCAGTTGGGTGACATGGGCGGGCGATTATGTCGGCTTGGCGGTGCCCAAAGCCGTCACCCACTTGCCCTTGGTGATCACCTTCTGAACGATGAAACCGGCTCGTTTCCCGGCGGTCAGACAATCCTTGGCCTGGGACTTCAGAATGCCGGAGAGCATCAAGAGGCCGCCGGGGGCGACGGCGCGAAGAAGCTGGGGGAAGGCGGCCTCCAGCACGTCGTGGAAGATGTTTGCGGCCACGATGTCCCAAGTCTGCTTCGGCTGCCATTTCAGCACGTCGATCTGGGAGAAGCGTGCCTTGGGCGTGCCGTTGCGCGCGGCGTTCTCTTTCGCGATGCGCACGGCGGCAGGATCGTAATCGCAGCCCCAGACCCGGCTGGCGCCGAGTTTCGCCGCCGCGATGGCCAGGATGCCGCTGCCACAGCCGAGATCGGCCATGCTCCATTTTCGGCCTGCGGCCTGAAGTGGTTTGGCGGCATCAACCAACAGCCGCAGCACGGTGGCCGTGGTGGCGTGATGGCCGGTGCCAAAGGCCATGTCAGCCGGCACGGCGATGATGTCTCGATGCGGGAAGCTTTTCCGAGCCTTGGCGATCTCGGCGCGTGTCCGGGCGGTACAGATGACAAAAGTCTCGC
>CAMCWM010000184.1 GCA_945882215.1 Akkermansia muciniphila
CGCGACCGGATCCAGCACCACCGGCTCCGCCGCAACGAGTTCGATGCGGTAACCCTCGCGCACGTGCCACTTCTTCGCGGATTCTTCGGGGGAGAGTGGTTGGGAGTGTGGTGCAGGCGTCTCGCCTGCGTTCTTCGAAGCAGCCGGGACGGCTGCACCACTTTCCAAACCCGCGACCTCCACCTTTTCAAACGTGCCTTCCAGCGGCGCGAAGTCATCGCAGCGTTTGCCAAAGAACAATTCCTTCGCGCCGGGCGCGGTGACGGGCAGTTCGGCGTCGATTTCTACCTTGCCATTGAGCGTCACCTTCACGCGTGAGCCGAGGCGTTCCAGCTTCACGTCATTCCACGTGCCCGGCTCGATCACCGTCGTGCCGCGCACGATTTGCGAGGCCGCATTGCCATTGAAGACGAACAACCGGCCCGGCGACGAGTCCTTGTAGTTCCCGCCGATGCCGAGGTGATCGCCCGGCGCTTGATGATCGCCCTTCGGTCCGCGTGAGATGAGGTAGGCGGTCACGGCGCTGACGTTGTTCGCCTTCGTGTTCTTGAAGCGCATCGAGGCGGACCAGTTCTCATGCGCCTTCAGCAAGGCCGAGCTCTGCGCCTGCATCCGTTTCTTCCGCTCCGTGCGCGAAACGGCCCGCTTGGCATTCTCCTCGCCCACTTTGGAGATATTCCAAAGCTTCGCGATGAGCGAAGGCTCGATGACGCGATCCCAGATCGTGATCTCATCGAGCCGGCCTTCGAGTCCTTGGCCGAAAAGCACCTCGTTGGCCGCTTTCCCGGCCTTTCCAGTCAAAACGGGCTTCTCGGAGCCATCGAGATGCACGCGCACGTTTTCGCCATCGCGGATGAGCACGGCGAAGTGCCAGTCATCGGCGAAAGTGGTCCGCAGAGTCCCCTGTGCGGCAGTTGCGTCCCCAGTCACTGACCGCACAGAGGACTGTGCGGACCACTCTAATTGCAACGTGTGATCCGCGAACTGATGCGCCTTCAAGCTCACGCCCAAAGCGTTGATCAACTCGCCCGTGCGATCACTCGCACCGCTTTCGTGGCCGAGCCAGAACCAAAGAGCCCCTGAGAACTGACCAGCAAGTTTCAGGTTTGATATTTCAAGATGACCTCCGGTAAGTTGGATGGAGCGGTTGATGTGTTTGGTGCTGCTGAATGCAGAATCGGTGAGAGCCGATTCGCTTTCGTAGCCGAGTCCACTGCCTACTCCGGGAAGATAGAAAGCATGCGCGCCAATAAGCTTCGCCAGTTGTGTCTCTTGATTGATCACGGAGATCAAAGAGCTTCCGCTTGTTTGGCCACAGCCAAAGTGCGCCAGAGGATTAGTGGAATGGATTTCTGCCGCATAAGGCCCGGCGAGAGAACCCTGTTGGCGCTTTTTTTCGTCTGCGAGCGAAGCAATGGCTTTGCCGAGCTGCTCCACCATTTGCGGCTCGGCTTTGACCTCAAGCCCGGCTGTTCGCGCAGGCCAAGTGGTGTAGCCACCAAGTTCGTGTTGCTCGGGAGGTGGGATGTAGCCCTCTGCCCCATTCGCCAGCTCGATGTTAAAATGCGTTCCGAAGGGTGACTTCTCTCGCAACTTCAACCCCGTGATCGCATACACCTCATTGGGCAGCGTGGCGATGCTCAGATCGCCGATGCGGATGGCTTGGAGCTTCACGCTGGTCTTTTGACGCTCGTGGAGGATCAGCGCCTCGCGGGCATACACTTCCTCTTTGTTCTTCGGCACATCGTTTTCGATCTTCGCGGCGATGGGACGGGCCCAGGCGAGGCGTTTTTCGTCGGGGACGCGGTATTTGAGCTCGAGCGTTTTCTCGACCATGCCGAGCGGGGCGTGATCGACATACTTCACGGTTTGCAGGGCTTTGATGGCGCTGTCGGCGACCTCGGAGGCGTAGGTGTCGATGGTGATCGTCTTTTTCTCCGCGCCGTAGTCCATCCACATCTGGTCGCCGCTGGTGCCCTGGCTCATGGCGCAGACGAAGGGGCCGTTGCCATCGCCCTGCTGGCCCATTTTCGCGGCGAGGTGCTTGCAGAAGAGGCCGAAGTAGTCGGCGGAGACCGGCGCGGTGCCAAAGTAGTGCTGCGAGTAGTTCGCGAGCACGCCAAGCGGTTTGCCATCGAGCGTTTGCAGCGCGATGACGCTGAGCTGCGGGTCCACCGGGCCGCTGGGGCCGACGACGTCCTTGCTGAGGTAGCCGGGGTGCATGTTCGCGCGGCCCGTGGGCTGGCCGAAGGGATCGACGACCTCCTTGCCGGGCAGGCGAATCCAGCGACGGTTGTGCGTGTGCTCCCAGTCATCAAAGGAGCCCCAGCCGATGCGGGCCGGTTGCAGTGCCGCATTCGCCGCCACGATGGCCTCGGCGATCTTTGGCGTGAGGAATTTCGCATACACGGTGTCCTTCCGCGTGCCGAGGCAACCCATCGCGGCCGGCGCGGAGTGCGTGTGCGTGGCGCTGACCATCATGCGGTCCACCGGAATGCCGCATTGCTTCGCCGCGATGCCTTTGGCCTCATCGATGAGCGACTGCTCCATCATGCACGTGTCCACGATGGCGAAGGCGATCTTCATCTTCCCATCATCGAGCACGAAACTGCGCACGAAGAGCTTGTCCGCGAGCTTTTCGCCGCGTCCTTCGAGAAACCCGCCCGCGATGATCCGCGGGAACTCCGTGGGCGAGATGTCCACCGTGGCCACTCCGGCGCGGAAAGTGGCCGCGGAGGCTAGTGTGGTGAGAAGAGCGAGGCAGGTGAGAACGAGCTTCATGGTGTGCGAGACCATACGCTCTCCAGCTCGCCGTTTGCTCAATCTCCCGCGCCGGTGTTTTCGATGTCCGTGGTCAATTTCATGCCCATGAGCACATAGGCGTGCGTCTTGGCCTGCATGTCCATGACGTAGCCGGGCAGACGCAGGAGTTCATTGAAGCCCTCCTCCATGAAAGCGCGGATGGCGAGTTCACGCTCCGCATTGAACTCCGCCTGGAGATGCGAGAGGCCGCAATGACGCGCCACGTCGATGATCTCGCGGATGAGCATGCCCGCGAGCCCCACGCCGCGATAGCCGGGATGCGTGAGCAGATGCGTCATGCCGATGTGGCGCTTCCAACCGCCGTGACGCTGCTCCAGCGTGGCGAGGCCGATCACCTGACCGTCCGCAAAGGCTAGCAGCGGCAGCCGCGCATCGTAATCGACATCCGCGCACCACTCTTTGATCAGCGCCGGGTTGTCGAGCCGCGGCTTGATGAACAACCGCTCAAACTCCGGCACCTCGTGCAGGAACTTCATGAAACTGGCTTCATCAGAGATCTCCAGCGGCCGGATCATGCACTGCACGCTGGTTTCAAGCGGATAGCGGACCGGGTATTTTTCGAGGGCAAAGTCAATCATGGCGGTGAACGGGGTTCACCAGCCTTCAAGCATCGGATATGCCAGAAGAAGCCATGCGCAGGATAGCCGCTTTGAATGCCAAATTACGCCTCATCAGTCAGAAACGATTTTCTTCCTATAACGCCAAAAAAACACGTTATAGGAAGAAAATCATTTCAGCAGTTTCGATGCCTGGAGGATGCGGAAGAAGTAGCCGGAGGCCTCCACTTCCTTGGAAACAGGCCCGTCCACGACCAGCACGGGCTGAATGGTGCGGCCTGGAAATTCATTGCGGAGGACCTCCGCCTTGCGCTCGACCTCGGGGATGATGGAGCGGCCCAGCGGAGCGGTCTGGCGCTTCA
Organism: Akkermansia muciniphila; assembly: GCA_945882215.1. Lineage (GTDB taxonomy): Bacteria > Verrucomicrobiota > Verrucomicrobiia > Verrucomicrobiales > Verrucomicrobiaceae > Prosthecobacter. Next base: position 3,743 of record CAMCWM010000184.1, read on the forward strand.
TTTCACAGAGCGTGATGACTTTGTCGTCGCGATCAAAGGCGAGGTCGATCTGCACGCCGGTGATGCCTTTGCGCGGAGCGCGGAACCAAGGGCCGGAGTCGTAGCTGATGGAGGCAAAGCCGAGAATCTGCGCGAACTGGCCGCTGTGACGCATGCAGACGAGTTCGAAGGCCCGGCCCATCCAAGAACGGAAAGCGCCCGTTTGGCGGATGGTCTGGAAGAGGTCTTTGCGGTCTTCTTCGCGGATTTGTTTCAGCCGGGTGCGCATGAAGGCATGGTAAAAGCTGATCCACGGGTCGCTGAGGTGGTAGCGGATGAGTCGCGTCTCGTGCCCTTTGTCAAAGGGGCGCTGTGAGGAGATGAATCCGGCGGCTTCGAGGTCGTAGAGCCGCTGGCTGAGCATGCCGCCTTCTTCGACTTTCGCCGCGGAGGCAAGATCACGGCGGTTCAGGCCATAGGGCGCGGCGGCGAGGGAGCGTATGAGGCGCTGGAACTCGTCATTCCAGCCAAAATGGCTGGTGAAGATGCGCTCATACTCCGCGACGAAGTAGCCGTGTGGCCGGAAGGCTTCTTCATTCATGCTTTGGGCAATGGATGAGCCTTTGGAGAGCAGGTCGATATACTTCGGCACACCACCAGTGAAGCATTGCGCATCAAGTATCTCGCCAAACCCACGCCGGGGCAGCATGCGGGCCGTTTCAGCAATCTGAAAGCCCTGCAAATGTACCGTGACATCCACGCGTCCATAAAAGGCACTGGAGTTCAGCACCTTCGTGGTCATGAAGGAGGCGATGGAGCCGCAGAGAATGAGCGTGCGGCCGGGTTTACGGCTCAAGCGGGTCTCCCACACCATTTTGAGCACGGAGACGAGTTCCTGACGGTAATTCGCGAGCCATTGGAATTCGTCGAGCACGATGACCATCGGGCGCTTGGCGAGCGCGGCGTCCAGCTCATAGAGCGCGGCCTGCCAGGTGGTGACAGCTGGCAGTTTGCGCCGGAGCTGACGGGATGCCTGATCGAGGAAGCTGGCGATCTGCGCCTGTGTGGATTGGTTTTCGAGGCCCTCGATGAATAACGCGGGTTCACGCCCGATGGCCTGACGAATGAGTGCGGTCTTTCCGATGCGGCGACGGCCGTAAATAAGCGCGACACGAGCTGCGCGTGCCTTGATGGCACCACGTAAACGAGCTGTTTCTTCGCTTCGACCGATGAACATGATTTTCTTCCTATAACGCGAAAAAAATACGTTATAGGAAGAAAATCGTCGAGAGTGATTTTCGGGCAAGTCAGGCGATCAGCGGTCCGGCAGCGGGCTCGGCGAGCATCTTTTGCACTTCATCGACGACGCTCGCGGCAGGCACGGAGGTCTGCGATCTCGCGACGAGGTTCTTCACGATGACCTCGGGATACTCGGCGCCGAAGACAATGGCGAAGCGGGCTTTGCGGTCTTCGGCGGCTTGGAATTGTTTGCCGACTTTTTGCGACCCGAAGGGGTAGTCGATGCGGATGCCAGTGGCGCGGAGTTGCTGGATGGCAGCGAGGGCGTGCGGGCGCTGGGCTTCATCGGCGATGACGACGAAGGCGTCGATGCTGCTGGCGGCGAGGAGGACGCTGGTGAGCTTCATCTGCGCACCGGGCGTGCGCTTGAGCAGGATGCCGAGCACGACATCGCCCATGGCAAAGCCTGCGGCGGGCATATCCACGTTTCCATCGCTGATGAGGGCGCACAGTTTATCGTAGGTGCCGCCGCCGGCGAGGGCGCGGAGGCCGTGCTTCAGGTCGAAGACCTCAAAGACGACGCCGGTGTAGTAGGCGAGGCCGCGCACGATAGTGGCGTCGATGCGGATGTGCTGCCAGAGGCCGCGGGCGGCGAGGTTGGCCTTCAATTCGGCGAAGGCGGGATGATTCTCATCCGTGGAGGCCATGAAGGCTCGCACCTCGGCGGTGGTGAGGCCGATCTCGCCGAGTTTTTTCTCGGTCTCGTCGGGCTTCGCACGCTCGATCTTGTCGATGATGCCGAGGAAGGCGGTGGCGTGTTCGGCGGCGATGTTTTTCTCGGCGAGGAAGCCGTTCCAGATCTCGCGGTTGCTGAGGCGGATGATGAAGTCGTCGGCGCTCACGCCGAACTCGCGCATGGTGTCGATGGCCAGCGAGATGAGCTCCGCGGCGGTGGCGGGGCCGCTGTCGCCGAGGATGTCGGCATTGAACTGGATGAACTCGCGACCGCGACCTTCCTGCGGCTCCTCGTAGCGGAAGCAGGGGCCGATTTGGAACCACTTGATGGGCTTCTTGAAGTCACGCTGGCGGGCGGTGGCCATGCGGGCGAGCGACGGGGTCACTTCTGGGCGCAGCGTGATCTCGCGACCTGCTTTGTCCTCGAAGCAGAAGAGCTGTTTGGTGATCTCATCGCCGCTTTTTTTGCGAAACAGGTCGGTGCTCTCGACGACGGGCGCCTCATACTCGACGAAGCCATAACGGCGTGCGACGACGCGCCAGGTTTCGGCGATGTAGTTACGCAGGGCGCATTCTTCGGGGAAGAAGTCGCGGAAGCCTTTGACGGTGCGGAAAGTGGACATGGGGCGCGATTCATCCGTGCGGAGGCCTCCAAATCAAGCAAAGAGCCCAGAAAATGCCTGCGCGGGGTTGCGGCTCTCCGCTCTCTGCCCTTAGCTCCTTGCTCCATGCTGTCCGATCTGTTTGTGCGTGATTTCCGCTGCTTCGCCGAGGCGAAGATGGAGCTGCATCCTGATGTGACGCTACTGGTGGGGCGAAATGCGCAGGGGAAGACCTCCTTGATTGAAGCGGCGTGTGTGTTGATGCGCTTGCAATCACCGCGCACAGCGAACCGGACCGAATTGATGCGTTTTGGAGCCTCGACATGCCTCATTGAAGCCGCATGGCATGGAAAACGGCTGCGTTATGCGCAATCAGCCACGACCCGGCGTCTCGTGTTGGATGGCTCAACTTGCAGCAAGTCGGCGGATTATCTGGCCGCATCGGGCGTCGTTGTGTGGATGGATCATCGCGACATGAACCTGTTGCGTGGTGGCGCGGAGCATCGGCGGAGGTTTCTGGATTTTGCGGCAAGCCAGATGTTTCCTGACTACTTGCACGCGTTGCGCGGCTACGAACGCGCGTTGCGCGGGCGGAACTATGTTTTGAAGCGTGACGCCGTGGTTTCATGGAAACAGGCGGATGCGTTTGCGCGGGTGATGGATGGTTTTGCGCAAGTGCTGTGGCAGAGACGCGCTGAATTGTGCGCTGCTTTGCAACCCGAGGTGACCGCAGCGCATTCAAAATTGAGTGATGGTGCTGAAAAGGTTCAAATTGAATTCAAGCGCACGAGTGATGAGTCGCTGAGCTTGTTTGAGGCATTGCTTGCGATGCGTGATGAAGAAACACGCCTGCGCTCGACAGCTTTTGGGCCGCACCGTGATGACATCGCGATGAATCTGAATGATCTCGATGCAACGACCTTCGCCTCTGAAGGCCAGCAGAGATCGTTCGCGTTGTCCATGAAGCTTGCTCAGGCGCATGTGCTGGGGAAAGCACGTGGCGAGGCACCACTGATGCTAATCGACGATGTGTTTGGCGAACTGGATGCCCACCGCCGCCGCGCATTGCTCGAGTGTTTGCCGCCAGGAACGCAAAAAATCATCACGACCACGAATTTGGACTGGGCCGACGCAAATCAGATGACTGGACTGGTGCATCGGATCGAAGGGGCGGCACTGGAGCGGGTTTAGAGACCAAAAATGAGCTCTTTTTCGCCCGAAAAGGCCTGAAAAGACCAATTCCAAGCCCCTTAGAAACTTCTCTTGACGCATTTTCAGGCAGTTTTAGCTTTATATGGGTTAGAATGTCGTGCGCCGCGTTGCTTTTCGTGATTCTCAAAAAAGTTAGAATTCTCCGCGTCGCATCTGGATTCTGACAACCGCCTGTATCAACATTTTTCCCCTTTATTCTCAATGCTTGGCAAACTTTTCGGCTTTGTGGCCCAAGACATCGGCATCGATCTCGGCACGGCAAACACCCTCGTTTATGTAAAAGATCACGGCATCGTCCTCAGAGAGCCCTCCGTGGTGGCGGTTAAAACCGGTACCAATGAAGTGGTGGCTGTGGGAGATGACGCGAAGCGCATGCTCGGACGAACTCCGGGCGGCATCACGGCCATCCGCCCTCTCAAAGACGGTGTGATCGCCGACTTCCGCGTGACGGAGGCCATGCTGCGCCACTTCATCCGCAAGGTGCAGGGCGGCGGGCGCAAGATGCGCGGGCCGCGTGTGGTCATCGCGGTTCCATCTGGCATCACCGAAGTCGAAAAGCGCGCGGTGAAGGAAAGCGCGGAGCAGGCAGGAGCTCGTGAAGTTTATCTGATCGAAGAACCGATGGCTGCGGCCATCGGAGTCGGCCTGCCGGTGCAGGAAGCCGCGGGCAACATGATTGTGGATATCGGCGGTGGCACGACTGAGGTGGCGATCATCTCGCTCTCCGGCATCGTTTACAGTCGCAGCGTGCGCGTGGCGGGCGATGAACTCGATGAGGCGATCATCAACTACATGAAGCGCGCGTACAATCTCATGATTGGCGAGCGCACGGCGGAAGAAATCAAACTGCGCATCGGTTCGGCTTTCCCACTGGGCAAGGAAACGACGATGGAAGTCAAAGGTCGTGACATGGTGGCCGGCCTGCCGAAGACCATCACGATCACGAGCCAGGAAGTGCGCGAGGCGATGCTGGAGCCGCTCAATGCGATCATCGACGCCGTACGCACGACGCTCGAGCGTTGCCCGCCGGAGCTTTCCGCCGACCTTGTGGACCGCGGCATCATGCTGGCCGGTGGTGGCGCGCTGCTGCGCGGTCTGGACAAATTGCTGCAGGAAGAAACCGCGCTCCCCGTGCATGTGGCCGAAGATCCGCTCAGTGCGGTCGGTGAAGGCACCGGACGAGTGCTCAGCGAACTCGAATTCCTCCGCAAAGTGAGCACGACTGAAGTTTGATGCCCGTTCCGGGCATGCGGCATCTGTTTGAAGGAATCTGCCGACAAACGCCGCATCCAGCCCGGAGGAAAGGCCAACCATGAAAAAGCTCAACATCCTCGCGCTTCTCATCTTCGTGGCAGGGCTTGTCTCTGTGTTCACGTTTGACACAGCGACAACACGGCAGATCCAGGCCCGTGTCATGAGCCTGCTGTCCCCGTTCATTCATTCCAGCGCGGCGATGGAGCAGGCGGCGGACGCAGCAGTGGCGCCGCAGATCAATCCCGTGGAAGTGAAGCGCGAAAATGACGATCTGCGTGTGCAGGTGGAGCGCCTCCGCATCATTCAGCAGAAGTACAATCAGATCATCGAGGAGAACGCCAAGCTGCGTCAACTCATCGAGTTTAAACAATCGGCCCCTTTCAAAATGACGGCGGCCAAGGTGATCCGCCGCAGTTCCAGCACCTGGTGGAACAGTTTCATCATCGACAAGGGCTCGCTGGATGGCATTGGCACTGACAGCCCGGTGATCACATCTGTCGGCCTGGTGGGAAAGACCTCAACACTGGCTCCGCACATGACCAAGGTGATCCTTCTGACCGATGAAATGTGCCGTGTGTCGGCCAAGATCGAAGGCACGTTGGAGCAGGGCATTCTCGCAGGTGAGCGTGCAGCACTGGAGGTGCGTCCTGAGCTGCACCTGCGCTTCCTCAGCCGCAACGCGAACATCAATGCCGGTGCAGGAGTGTATTCCTCCGGCGAGGGCGGAGTGTTCCCCGCAGATCTGCTGCTGGGCCGCGTGAAGCGTTTTGAAAATCGGGAAATATCCGGAGAGGCCATTGTCGAGCCCGCCGTAGATTTCTCCACCTTGGATCATGTCTTTGTGATCGAAATGCAGGTCGCCGAGCCCGCACCGGAACCTCCGACGCAGCCGGCCAACTCCAAGCCCTGATCTCATGCTGTTTCATCCGATCTCCATCATCCTGCTGCTGCTCACCTTCATGGTGCAGGAGTTCATTCCTGGCTTGGAGATCGCCCAGTTTGCCACGCTGTTCCTGCCCGCGGTGTTTTTCTTCAGTGCCTCCGTGGCTGCGCCATTCTCGATGATGCTGGTGCTCGCGTTCATCACCGGCTTCATCTGGGATGCGCGCCATCTGCCGGGAGTGGTCGAGAGCATGGCAGGTGCGGAGGATATTTTTGGCACGGGCGCGGATTTGGAACTGGGAGCAGGCAGCCATCCGTTGCCGTTTGGCCTTTCCATCGTGTTCTTTGGCATGCTTGGCACATTGATGCAGGGCATCCGTCCGTTGTTCAAACGTGGTCGTCTGGAACTGCCTGTTCTAATGGTGGGCTTGGCCACCTTTCTGTGGCTGCTTTCGCAGTACCTCGTCATCACATTCCTGCGTGGTTCCCTGCAGTTTCCAGCCGGTGTCTGGTCAAAGATGATCACCGACACCCTGCTTGCGATGCTTGCCGCGCCTCTCATCTTCCTGCTGCTTTACTCGCTGGCCCGTCTGTCGAGCTATGAAATCAAATATGAAGGCCTGAGGTACCGCTTCGATGGTCGTTAAATACCATTTTCGTCTTTACCTGTTCACCCTCGCCATGCTGTGCGGGTTTGGGTTGCTTGTCTTCCGGCTGTGGTCGTTACAGATCGACCGCCGCGAGGAGTTCACAAAGATGATCCCCGGGGCGAAAAAGGAACGTGCCCGCATTCCCGGTCCACGCGGCGAGATCAAGGACCGCAATGGCGTCGTACTTGCCACGAACAAGGCCAGTTTCGAGGTGCGCATCAATCTCGCGGAAGTCGTCACAGAGTACAAGCGTGTCGCCAAGATGCTCAAGGCGCCCATCCCTGAGATCACCTTCGACATTGTCGAAAGAGGCATCAGGCGTCAGAAGCCTGAACTCGACATCTACAAGATTTTCGAGGAGACGATCACCGCCCGCATGCGTGAGATGGGTGTGCACAAGGACTACTCCGTGGACTCGCTTCGGGTGCATTACCGCAGCTTTGGCGGCGCGGTGCCGTGGGTGTATCGCGATGATCTCACCTTCACCGAGTTCAGCCGCATCGCCGAGCACAATCTCGGGCTGCCCGGCGTCACCGTGGCCGAGCGTGCATCACGTGTGTATCCGCTCAAATCGCTCGCCTGCCACATCCTCGGCTACGTGCGTTTGCCGGATGACCAGCGCGCCTCCGCCGAGGATCGCAAAGGCTGGGACTACTATGTGCCGGATGATTTCGGCGGCGCCGGGGTGGAGAAGAGTTTCGACCACTACCTGCGCGGCAAGCCTGGTGTGCGCATCATGCAGCGCGACCAGCGTGGCAGGCCCGTCGGTGAGGTTTATGAGGAGTATCAAGAGCCGCGCAAAGGCAGTGATGTTTACCTCACGATCGACGCGCGCATGCAGATCATCGCTGACAAGGCGCTGCGAGATGGGAAAATCGGACGCGGGGCAGTCGTCGTGATTGAACCAGCCACGGGAGAGGTGCTGGCGACGGTCTCTGTTCCCTCGTTTGATCCCAATCAGTTCATCCCGAGCATTCAGCAGTCAGACTGGGATGCGCTGCTCGAAAACAAAACAATTCCGCTGCTCAATCGCGCGGTGAAAGGCCATGCGCCCGGTTCCACCTTCAAAATCCCGATCTCTTTCGCGGGTTGCCTGGCCGGGATTCAGAAAAGCTACTTCAATTGCAGCGGCAGTGTCACCTATGGCAACACCCCCATGCAGTGCTGGATTCAGCGTCAAAGCGGCGGCGCGCATGGCTCTCTGGGCCTCAGTGATGCCATCATGAAGTCCTGCAA
>CAMCWM010000185.1 GCA_945882215.1 Akkermansia muciniphila
CGAGGTCGAGCTGGCGGGTGACAAGGTAGCGGCGGGCCTTGAGCATGACCTCCTCGTTTTCGGGCTTCTGATTCAACAGCAGCGCGGTGAGGGCGATGGCGGTGTTGTAGGTGGCGCGGGCTTTGATGGAGATGGAGCCGTCGGGCTTGGCGTTGCTGATGAGGTAGCGCGTGGCTTTTTCGACCTCGGCGGGGACGGGATCGCCGGGCTTGCGGTTGGGATCGAGCATGAAGGCGGTCATGGCCAGACCGGTGATGGCGACAGGCTCGGCCTCGCCCCATTGGCCGGTTTGCTGGTTCTGCTTGGCGCGGAGGAAATTCAGGCCGCGTTCGACGCCGAGGCGGAGTTCCTGCTTGAGGGACTCGTGGCGCGGAGCCTGACTGGCGGCTTGGGGGAAGGCCGAGGCGGTCGCGAGAATGAGGAGGAAGGCGGGAAGTTTCATGATGGAACCAACTGGATGTGAAAAGAGGGCGGCGTCAACGGGCAAGGAGCCAAGGTGGCCAAGCCGGGACGATTCTTGACCATACCTTGACTTGTTTGACCACTTCTTGACCGGCGCTACTTCGCGGGCGTGATGATGAGCGTCACTTTCGTCTCTTCCGCCGGGATATTCGCTGGCATGCTGATCCAGAGATCGTCGCGGTGGTTGCCTTTGGCGGGGGAGTTGATGATGGCGGTGCGGTCCACGTAGGTGGAGATGATGGAGCCGGTGATTTCGGCGACGAAGCCTTCCGCATCGATGCGGGAGCCGTTGAAGATCCAGGTGTCGAGGTCGGGCGGGGTTTTGCGCTCGTCGATGTTCTGGATGAAGTCGGAGAGGGGGACGTTGTGGGTTTTGTCACCGACTTTCCATTCGCAGCGGATGTGGAGGCGGTTGGCACCCGGAGTGGCGGGTTCGGTGTCCTTGTCTTGGTAGGGGCGCTCCTCCTTGGGATCGAGTTTGTCCAGGATGCCCTTGGTGGCGGGCTGGTAATTGGCGAGGAGGAGGGCGAGTTGAACCTGGATCGGCTTTACCGTGGTCTGGAGAATGGTCTCGTGGACTTTCTCACCGGTTTCATGCACAAGGGCGTATTCGATGGGCAGCTTCTGATGCAGGATGCTGCAAGGGATGCGCAGTTCACGCGTGGCAGCGGTGATCTGGATGCCGTTGAGGTCGTACACGCCGGGAGCGGTCTCCTTGAGCAGCTTTTTGGCTTCTTCGAGCTGTGCTTTGGCGTCCACCTTGGGCACGGCGGCTTCTTGAGCGGCCAGGCATGGGAGGAAGGCGAGGAATGCGAAGACAGGGAGGCGCATACGGGAAGGGTTTGGGTGAAAACGCCGGAGTGACATGGTTCCTTGGGGGCAAGGAGAGGCGGGTGTTTTTACAGCTTGGGCAGCTTGTAGGTGCCGACACGGAGGGATTGCTCGACATTTTTCGGCACGACAGCCACGGGCTGGACTTCATAAGCGGGCTGCGGTTTGAAGGTTTTGTCGCCACGCAGTTTGACGATGATTTGCAGGGCAAGATCAACGAGGGCCGGCTGGACGATGGTGGCGTCGATCTCACCCTGGCGGACGAGTTCCAGACCCTTCTTCTGGCCGGAGATGCCGTCTGTGCCGACGATGAAGATGTTTTCGCGCTGGGCAGCAGTTTCGGTGGCTTTTGCCGCGCCGATGGCCATGGCATCATTGTGCGCGTAGATGGCATCGAAGTTTTTCTGAAGACGGAAGGCTTCCGTCGTGCGCTGGGTGGCGCTTTCAGTGCTCCAGTCTGCCGGAGCGTCATGCACAAGAATGACACCGGGCTGTGCTTGCAAGCCTTCGCTGAAGCCCTCGGCGATTTCATCAGTGAGGTGGCCGCCCTCCATGCCGCGCAACTGAATGACGCGGCCGGTGACTTCGGCGCGGCCCTCCTCGTCCGACTTGCGTTTGAGGGCTTCGAGGATGGTTTGCGCCGCCATGCGTCCGACGCGACGCTGGTCACTGTACACGATGCTGGCGCAACCTTCTTTGAGCATGCGATTGTCGAGGCCGATGACGGCAATGCCCGCGGTCTGGGCTTCGACAATCACCGCGGCGAGCGCAGGGGGATCAATGGGACTGACAATGATGGCGGCTGGCTTGGAGGCGATGGCCTGGCGGAACTGCTCGATCTGCTTTGCTGCACTACCAGCCGCGTCGTGCGTGGTGAGCTTGTAACCCGCCTGCCTGCCGACGAGCATGGCGAGGCCGTTGCGCTGGAATTCCTGCATGGCGATGCGGACATCGGGCAGCAGGAGAATGATTTCCGCACGCTCGTCTTTGGCGGCTAGGCCGGAGGCTTCGAGAATGCCAACAGGTGGCGAGGTGCTGCCAGGTGAGCTTGCCGTGGTCTTCTGCGCCTTCTCGAGATCACTCACCACCTTTTCAACATCGGGTTCCTCCGACGGTCCGCAGGCGGCCAGGGTGAAAATGCAAAGGATTGGGGCTGCGATGCGAAGACTGGAGAACATGGCGTAAGACCGGCAACTTAGCCCCGAAAGCAGAGCCAGCACAAGTCTGTGATGATGACAAGAAACACACGGAGGCTTTTGCTTGCACTATGATCGGATTGCCACAGACTCCGCGCCTGTTTCGCCCCTCTACCCCTTCGCAATGAGCCACAAAAAGAAGACCGCCGTCGTCACTGGAGCCGCAGGGTTTCTCGGTTCCCACCTCACCGACCGTTTGTTAAAGGAGGGGTACAAGGTGATCGGCATCGACAATCTTCTGACGGGCAATGTCCACAACATCGAGCACCTGGCAGGGAAGGGGAATTACAAGTTCATCCACCATGATGTGACCGAGTTCATTTACCTGCCCGGTGATGTGCATCTGGTGTTCCATTTTGCCTCGCCTGCGAGTCCGATTGATTATTTGAAGCTGCCGATCGAGACGCTGAAAGTGGGGTCCATCGGCACGCATCACGCGCTAGGTCTGGCGAAAGCCAAGGGGGCCACCTTTCTGCTGGCATCGACTTCCGAAACATACGGCGACCCGCTGGAGCATCCGCAAAAGGAAACCTACTGGGGCAATGTGAATCCCATCGGTCTGCGAGGTGTGTATGATGAGGCAAAGCGTTTCGCTGAGGCACTGGTGATGGCCTACCATCGCACGCACGACATGGACACGAAGATCGTACGCATCTTTAACACCTATGGACCACGCATGCGTCTGGAGGACGGGCGTGTGGTGCCTGCTTTCATCGGTCAGGCGCTTGCAGGTGAGCCGTTGACAGTGTTTGGCCAAGGCCAGCAGACGCGGAGCTTCTGCTTCGTATCCGATTTGATCGATGGCATCTATCGCCTGTCTCAGAGTGATTATCATGAGCCGGTGAACATCGGCAATCCTGCTGAAATGACGGTGCTGGACTTCGCCAAAGCGATCCTGCGCATCACGGGCAGCCAATCCGAGATCGTTTATCGCGAACTTCCGGCGGACGACCCCAAGGTGCGGCAACCCGACATCACTCTGGCCCGGAAACTTCTCGGGTGGGAGCCGCAAGTGCCGTTTGAGGAGGGAATTTCGCGCACAGTGGAGTATTTTCGCGACTTTCTGAGAATCCCTGCTTGATGCGCGGCGTGTTTTGCTGATAAAACACTAAAATGACAAGAACAACCAGCCGCATCATGAAATCTACCGCTTTGATTTTTGCCGCCGCTTTTGCGCTCGCATCTCCGGCGCTCCAAGCGCAAGCCCCTGCCGGCCCTCTGCCGGCGGTGAAAGTGGACCTGAAAAAAGTGACTGTTGGAGAGCAGGGCACGCCGGATTTCTCAGCGAGCAACGTGACCATGAAACGCTGGCGCCCGAAGAAGTGGATCGAGATTGACGTGGAGTTTGACATCAAAGTGCCGCAGGACGCGGGTGGGCGTAATGGCAGCTACAGCGGCCTTCAGATGAATGTGTATTTGGTCTTCAACGCCAGGACCAAGGATGGAAAATACGAGGCAGCCAAGGCCACCCTGACATTGACCAATATTCCGGCTGGAGAGACATGCCATGCGCTGGCCTACATCTCCCCGGCCAGCCTGCGCTCCATTCTTCAGAAAGATAATTTTACATCCGCAGACGTCAGTGGCTGGGGAGTGGAATTTATCGCCGAGGGAACAACCCTTGCCGGAGACGGCAATCCGAAGCCCACTACGGGAAATATCTGGTGGACCAAAACCGAGAACTTTTCTTTCCGTGACGGAGTCATCATGGCTAAGTCCGAGTCGCCTTTCGCGATTTTGTTTGGCGATTACGATGTGGAAGCCAAAACCAAGTAATCCTTCGACTCAGAACACCTGACTCAACTCTTTTCGAGGAACCCGCATCATCTTTCGCATGGCAGACCCAACCAGCATCGCAGTCATCAATCTCGGCTCCCAGCGTGTCGGAGGGGCGGTCTTCGGCAGGACGGCAGGTGGAGATCTTATTTTGAAGCGTTATGAGTTCGTGGAGATGGACGGTGATCCTTCGGTGGATGTCAGCCGGCTGCCACAACTCAAGGTGGCGCTGAGCGAGCTTGTCTCCAAACTGAAAATCAGAGGGCAGAAGACTTGGTGCGCTGTCCCTGGGCATCCAGTGTTCAGCCGCTTCGTCAAACTGCCTCCAGTGCAGGGGGACAAGCTGTCGCAGATCGTCGAATTTGAGGCGCGTCAGAACGTTCCCTGGCAGTTGGATGAAGTTTCGTGGGACTACGAGGTCGTAACCAAATCGGATTTGGGCGAGGTTGAAGTGGTGTTGGCGGCCATGAAGTGCGAACCCTTGAACGAGATGCATCAGGAGGTCGTCTCCTGCGGGATCAAGGTGGTGGGAGTCGATGTGGGTCCGCTGGCGCTCTACAATGCTTTCCGTTACAGCTATCCTGATGTGGACGAGCCTGCTTTGGTCGTCGATTTGGGTGCGCGTTCAACCAACTTGGTGTTCGTGGAAGGGGAGCGTTTTTTCACCCGCAACCTGCTGGTTGGCGGGGCTGCGGTCACCAACGCAATTGGCAAAGAATTCAGCATTTCATTCCCCGAGGCGGAACGGCAGAAATGTTCGCAGGGGTTTGTCGCCCTCGGTGGAGCTGTGGAAGACCATCCTGATGAAGGTGTGAACGCCATGTCCAAGGTGATGCGCAACTCCATGACGCGGCTGCACGCTGAAATCATGCGCACCATCACCTTCTATCGCAGCCAGCAGGGCGGCAGTGCTCCGAAGCGCATTTTTCTTGCTGGTGGTGGTTCGGCGGCGGGCTACATCGCTGAATTCTTCGCCGAAAAATTGAAGCTGCCTGTTGAGGTCTTTAACGGGCTGCGCGGAGTGCAGCCGGATCGCGGCGTCAATGCGGAAGCTGCCAAAGTGGATGCGCCAGCGCTAGGAGAACTGGTGGGGCTCGCGTTGCGGGGCATGGGTTCGTGCCCATGTGAGATTGAACTGGTTCCTGATGCCTTGGCTGCCTCGCGTGATGCCGCACGGCGTGCTCCTGCGCTGGTTCTCGCGGGTTTTTGCATTCTAGGAGCTTTGGCAGCCTCCATTTTCTGGTTTAAAAGTGCCAGCGCCGCCATTGAAGGGCGTGCTGCTCTCATGCAGGCCGATGGAGCGCGTTTGAGCAAACTGGCCAATGACATCCGCCAGTTGGAGATCAAACAGGAGGAACTGCGCGTTCGCAGTTCCCAACTCGAGCAGGTTGTGACGGATCGTTCATGGTGGGCACGGCTGCTTAACGACCTTAATCAGCAGTTCGAAAATGACCTTATCTGGCTGACGCTCATCGAACCGCTTAAGGATGACAAACCCACCACCGCGCCCTTGTGGGGTGGAAGTGTGGAAAAACCCACGTCGGAACCCACAAAATCTGGAGCGCCTGCCGCCCCAGTTTATAAACTGCGTCTCCATGGCCTGTATCGTGGAAATGCCGAGGGCGAACAAAAGGTGGTCTATGACTTTGCCGCGAAACTGGCCATAATGGACGCCTTCATCATGACCGATTTTGAAGCCAAGCGTGACCAATACGTGAAGGTTGACACTGGCGTTGAGGAAGACCGCTACGCCTACCATTTCGAGATCACAATGCCGTTGCGCACCCCTCTGCAATTCAAATAAAGACCATGGACTGGATTCGCGAAAACAAACCGCTGGCCGCCATTCTTGGCGTCATCATCGCTGGCTCACTTGCCCTGGGTTATCTGCTTTTTGATGCATGGAGCAGTTACACTGAAACCAAAGACGCTTATCTCAGCATGGGCAGCCAGGTGGCCGGTTTGAAAGGCTCACGCCTGGCTCCCTCTGAAGACAATGTGAAGGCCAAGCAGGCTTTGGTGGAGGAGTATGCGGCGAATGTGAACAGGCTTGGGGGGGCGTTGCTCATTCTCCAACCTCCGGTTCAACCGATCAAGGACATCGAATTCCAGGCCAAGCTAAAAACCAAGATCGCTGATGTGCGCAAAGCGGCGGCAATCTCCAAAATGGCGCTCCCGGCGGAGTTTGCATTTGGGCTGGATGACTACACCACCGGCCTGCCGAAATCTGCCGCCGCTGCCGCTGAGCTTTCCAGCTTCCTTGATGCGCTGGATGAACTGGTGAAGTTGTTCATGCAGTGTGGAGTGCAATCAGTGGATCTCCTGGAGCGTTCCAAGCTCGCTCTGGAGCAGGACCAAGCGGCTCCCTCCCCCCAAGGAAACAACAGGCTGAGAACGCAGGTCCAGCAGCAAGTGACCACATCAATCTTGGAGAAACGGCAGATCTCGGTGATCTTGACCTTGGATCAAGGGCCGCTGCAGCGTCTGATCAGTCGCCTTGCGAATCCTTCAGACATGCCGTTCTTCACCAGTCTTCGACTGCTGCGTATCGAGAATGAGCGCCAGCTTGGTCCTCTACGCTCGGAAGTCAGCCTTCCAGCGGTGCCGCCTGCACCCGACGGCGCGGCTGCGGCGTCCGCAACACCTGCGCCAGCTGCGTCGGATGAAATCAAACCGCCGCCACCCGCGCCGGTTGATTCTGTGCCAGTCATCGGGGAAGAGCGACTCAAGGTTAGAATGGAGATTGATTTGGTGAAGTTTCTGGATGCCGCCAAAGGAGCTGTCGCCCAGCCGCCCGCCGGACGCTGATTCGCTTTTATCATTTTAATACCCGCAAACCCTCACGCACCATGCAGAACAGCCAGGGAAACTACGAAAAGATAATTCTGACCATCTCGTCACTTCTTGCCATCGGGGTGGCGGTTTGGCTTGTCCTCCAATCTCAAGGTTTCGAGGAGAGCTTGGCGCTGGCGCAGGCAACGTCCAAGAATGATCTCAATGCGCCCAACAACCAGGCTGTTGTCGGGGCCATTGAAACCATCAAGAAGAAATACTCATGGGTTTCGCCTGTGCGCAATGGCAAGGCCGTGCCCTTGAATAAGTCAGTTCTCCTTGTGATGAAAGACGGCAAATTGTTCGATCTTTTGCTGTCTGATCCAGACAATCAGTTTAGGTCTCCGATGACCAATGTTTTCCTCACCGGAGACCTGACCAAAAATCCGCCGGAATCCCAACTTCCCCATATTTTCTCTCCCAATGTGGGTGATTTGGATGCAGACGAGGATGGATTTTCCAACCTGGAGGAGTTCAACGCCAAAACGAATCCTCGTGACGCGAATTCAATGCCGCCTCTCACCAACAAGCTGTTTTTGCGTCAGCGGATCAGTCACGACTATATTTTAAAAATGGTCAGTGGAGATGGCTCGACCTTTCAGATCCAGCGTCTGAAGCCCGAGCCCAAAAGCAGCAAATTCGCTCCGGTGAACGAAGGTTTTGGTTTCGAAAAGGGAGTGGTGCGTTTCAAGATTCTTTCATCAAAAAAAGACACCATTCAGCACCCGACACTTGGTCCGATGGAGGTTTTCATTCTGAAAGTCCTCGACCTCTCCACAAACAAGGAATTTGAACTCACTCAAGGCAAGGAAGTCAACCTCGCTGAATACGAGGCGGAATTGGAATTCCGCTGGAAAAAGCGCCAGACCATTCCGAATGTCAAGGAAGGCAAGACCTTCCAACTTCCTGGTCTCGGCAAAACTTATTACATCCTGAAATTGGAAGAAACAAAGGCTGTCATCGCGCCAGTCGGTAATGATGGCAGGCCGACACCGGAAACCATTGAAATTCAACAAGGATAGACAGATGGATTTTTCCCCCAACACCAAAAAAATGTCTCGCCAAAGTTTGCCCTCATCTGCTAGTAATCACTCTTTACCACAAAAAACGCTGCTAGTTCGCCTTATGACCCATCCCTCCCGTCTGGTGTTCAACCTGTCCTGCCTTGCCCTGACTGCGCTCTCCCCGCAAATCATGGCACAAAGTTCCGTCTCAGGAATGGCCAACCGTGAAATTGCCCGCCGCTATGCGCGCATTGAGGATGCCCGAACCGCAATGGATCGTGGTGACAAGCTTTTCAGCGAAGGTGATTACGATGGTGCCCTTGGTTCATACAAGGCTGCGATCGACGCCCTTCCAAATGCTCCGCTGACCCGTGACTGGCTGGATCTGGCTCTACTCAAGCATGCTGACTGTAGCGTGGTCGTCGCTCGTGAGAGGGCCAAGGAAGGCAAGTATGATGAAGCGCGCCAACTGCTGGAAGGAGCGATTGTGTCGATTCCCGGGCATAGGGACGCCCTTGTCCTGCTGAAGGAGTTGGATGATCCAGATCGCTGGCCCCCTGCGCTGACTGCGCAACATGTGGATAATGTCAACAAAGTGAAAAAAGGGCTTCTGATCGGCAACAGCTCAGTGGAACTCGGCAATTACGACACCGCCATTTCTCAGTATCAAGAGGTGCTTCGTGTTGATCCATACAACAGCGCCGCTCGCCGGGGCATGGAAAATGCCGAGCGCAAGCGCATGGATTACTACAAGGCCGCATACGACCACCAACGTGCCAGAATGCTGGCCCAAGTGGATGCGACATGGGAAGACCAAGTGCCAGTGCAAGGAACGCAAATTGCTTTTGATTACGGCATCGGACGGAGCCCTGGAGCTTACTTGACGGAAAAAATGAACAGGATCATTTTCCCAACGGTGCAATTTCAAGGAGCTACCATTGACGAGGCCATTGAATATCTGCGGGTTAAAAGCCGCGATTTGGACACCTTCACGGATGCATCTGGCGTCAAAGGTGTAAACATCATCCTTCGCACAGGGGATGTGCCGAGCAACGCTTCGATCAGCCTTGATCTCAAGGATGTGCCCATGTCCGAGGCATTGCGTTATGTCACGGAGCTGGCGCAAATGAAATACAAAGTGGAGGCTCATGCAGTCTTGGTGGTGCCTCTTTCGGAAGATGCCAGCCAGCAGTACACGAGAACCTATCGGGTGCCGCCAGATTTCCTTAGCATTGGTGGGGGCGATGGCGGAGGAGCTGCGGCACCTGCGGCACCTGCGGATCCTTTTGCTGCCGGGGCGGCAGCGCCTGGTGCAGCAGGCGGGCTGATTGCAAGAAAATCAGCCAAACAGATCCTCGAAGCGCAGGGGATTACGTTCTCAGATGGTTCATCCGCCAGTTTTAACCCTGCAACATCACAGTTGGTGGTTAGAAACACCCAACCGAACTTGGATTTGGTCGAGGCTTTTGTGGATACAATCACAAAGAACGCCCCCAAGATGGTGGTCATCACGTCTAAATTTGTCGAGGTGACGCAGAAAAACTCCGAAGAACTGGGTTTTGATTGGTTGCTGGGTGGTGTGGGCTTCAATGGAAACAATGTATTTGCTGGCGGCGGTTCTCCAGGAAGTGGAGCACCTTATTCTCCCACTAACTATCCCTTCGGCGGCACTGCAACGATACCGGCTGTGGAAATTCCTGTTGGTACGGCAGTTTTCCCGGCGCAAACAGTGCAAAGTGCTGTTGGCGGAGCGGTGCCACTGGGTGTAACCCCGGTGAACGGCGGCGGCGGGGGGCCAATTACTTCAGGACTTCGGAACGGCGGCTTTGCTCTCAACAATAATAGCATTGACAACCTTTTGACAACCGGATCCACGACGGGTGGCGCGGCACCCGCGCCTGGTTTGTTTTCTATCGCTGGGATTTTTACCGACCCTCAATTTCAGACAGTGATTCGTGGATTGAGTCAGAAAAAAGGAGTGGATTTGATGAGTGCCCCCAGTGTGACGACCAAAAGTGGTACCCGAGCCACCATGGAGGTCACGCGAGAGTTCATCTATCCCACCGAGTTTGACCCACCGCAGTTGCCGCAGGGAGCTGGCGGTAACATCACCCTTGGCGGGGGCGCTGGCGGGCAAATTGCCACCCCCACGACACCCACAGCCTTTGAGATGCGCCAGACCGGCGTTCGCCTTGAGGCCGAGCCCACGGTAGGTGCAGATGGCAATACCATCGAGCTTAGTCTCTCTCCTGAAGTGGTTGAGTTCGATGGATTCATCAACTATGGCTCACCCATCTTATCACCAGCGAGTTCGTCGTTTCAGCCCATTGCAGCAGCAGCAAATACCCTTACTGGTTACATCCCTCTCAATCAGCCAGAGCGTGTCATTACTCCCAACATCATCAATCAACCCGTTTTCTCAGTTCGCAAAGTGACTACTGGAGTGTCCATCTGGGATGGGCAGACGGTAAGCTTGGGCGGGCTGATCCGGGAAGATGTCCAGGATGTTGAGGATAAAATTCCAATTCTTGGCGATCTCCCCTTTATCGGTCGCATGTTTAAGTCGGAGTCAGAACAACACTTCAAGCGCAATTTGATGATCTTCGTCACGGCCCACCTCATCGATCCGTCTGGACAGCGCATCACCAAAATCATCTCGAATCCCGATGCTGCTGGCGGCCCGGGTTCAGTGGGCACACTTCTCCCACCGGTGGCCCCAGGGAATTGATACGGTTGAATCAGTCAGAGAAAGTTCAAATCAGGCAGGAATGCGATCATTCCTGCCTGATTCATTTGAGGGCTGTATTTTCCATCAATCATGAAATCTTGGGTGATCACAGGCGGTGTAAGTTGCGGCAAAAGCACGCTGATGAAGTCCCTGCTGCCACACCTGCCTGCGACGATCTTGTTTTCCGCCGATCTGGCTGTATCGGAGTCTCTGAGCCGCCAAGGGGTGCTTTTGGAACTGGAGCAATGCTTCGGCTCCGCTGTGCGGCTGGAATCAGGCGAGGCGAACCGCCAGTGGCTGCGCGACGAGGTGCTGCCTGATCCGGCTTTGCGTAGGCGGTTGGAAAACATTTTGCATCCTTCCGTGCTCGAAGCCCTCGAAACGAGCCGCGAGCGTGCGCGCCGGTCTGGTGCAAATCTTTTCCTTGCGGAAGTCCCCCTCCACTATGAGATTGGTGGCTCAGTTTCAGCAGACCTTGTCATCGTGGTGGCTTCCAGCCGGTCGATACAGGTCAGGCGGATGATGGAAACCCGGGGGCTCGACGAACAGACCGTTCACAAGTTCCTGGAGGCCCAATGGCCCATCGAAGCCAAGGTTGAAAGAGCAGATGCCGTCATTTGGAATGATGGTTCTCTGACCTCTCTTGAAGCCCAGGTGCTGACGCTGGCAAGTCCAC
>CAMCWM010000186.1 GCA_945882215.1 Akkermansia muciniphila
TCCCGCCGCGCTGAGTCGTTTAACCTCGGAAGCGATGTCATCTGGGAGTTTTCGTTTCACAGGAAGCGCGTAGCGACGCCTTGTTCGGCTTGTTTCATTTCATGTGTCCCAGCGACTTCAGTGTAGAAAGATTGTCCCACTCTGCCCAGCTCTCGGCGATACGATCTCCATTTATCCTGTAAACTGCGATGTAAGGAGCAGAAACAAAAATGCCGGAGGGTTCGAAGTCGCCCAGCGGGCCTTTCTGTGTGCCTGAAAACTTCATGATGGTCGCAACCATATTTCCATCAGCGAAGTGATGCGTGCAGACCTCCTTCGCATCAGGGAATGACGTGAATTCACTTTGGAGAAACCCTATAAGTGACTCTACACCTTCAATGTCGCCGCCCGCACGGCTGTGCCGCCGAAAGGAAGGCATGACAACTTCACGAAGCCTGCCCCAGTCCTGTTGGTTTATCGCTTCGATGAAGTTCAATACCACTTTTGAAGCTGGACTCATTTTGATTCTGTCGAACGTTGTTTATCCACACTAAACTGCGGGTGAATCGAATTTGCCCACAGTTTTTTTGGTTTTTCGGGGATGGGTTGAGGTGACAAGCCTGCACCCACGAAGGGAATGGACTTGGGACGAACGCACCGATTGAATCGAAAAAATCGTCGGAGGTCAAGTCGGTGTTCCCGTCTGTCCCGCAGAAAACCATTCGTCATTCGCCATTCGTCATTCATCATTGCCCCATGGCCCAGGCAATCATGAATCCCGAGGAGGTCCGGCGTTTTGCGCAGGAACTGAAGCGTTTCAACACGGACATGCAACAGCGCGCCTCCGCGCTGCAAAGTCGCTTTTCCTCCCTCGGTGAGACCTGGCAGGACGCGGAGCATGAGAAATTCGCCACGGAGTTCGTCACCACCATGAAGGCCATCAAGAAATTCATGGAGATGTCCGAGCAGCACACGCCTTTCCTGCTGCGCAAAGCGCAAAGGATTGAAGACTATCTCAATCAACGCTGAGCTGTGGATTTATGATTTACGATTTCCCAATCCTCCCTGGCTCCGGCTGTGCTCAAATCAAAAATCGTAAATCATCAATCATAAATGCCTGACCAAGCCCGCATCTCCAATCTCGACGCCATCGAGGCCTTCCGCTCCGCGCTCATCGTGTTCATCAGCAAGACACGCCAGGCGCTCGACACAGCTCAGGATGCGGTGAAAAAAACTCGCGCATGGCTGCAAACAGAGCAGCCTGCCTTTTGGGCTTCGCAGATCAGAGCACGGCAGAAGCGGCTCGACCAGGCCAATGCGGAACTGATGAGCGCACGCATGTCCGAGTTTGTGGAGACGCCTGCCGCGCAGCAGATGGCCGTGCGCAAGGCCCGCGCCGCGCTGGAGGAGGCGCAGGCCAAAATGGACCGCACCAAGCTGTGGGCGCGAGATTACGACCGCACCGTCGATCCTCTCTCGCGCAAGCTCGACTCCCTGCGTGATTTCATCGACAGCGATCTCGTCCTTGCCGTCGCCCATCTCGTCGAGCTCCAAAAGATCATTGAAGCCTACAACGAAGCTCCCGCCCCGGCGGCAAGTTCAGAAACCGCGAACTGAGAACCAAGAACAGCGAACTCGTCATGAACCTGATCCAAAACGCCCGCGAACTTTCCGAGCACTGGCACGCCACCAAGGTGCATTGGCGCGATGCCAAGGCACTGGAGTTTGAAAAACGCTACCTGGAACCACTGCCCGGTCTCATCAGCAAGACGGGTGCCGTTTTGAATGACCTCGAAATCCTGCTCAAAAAGATCCGCAAAGACTGTGAACAGCTCCCTTGATCTCCGCGCCTCGCGCATCCTTGCCCTGCACACCTCGCTGCGCGCCGCCATCGGCGATTTCGCACAGCGCAGCGAGCAGATCTCCCGCGAGATTCGCGCCCGGCGTTACACGGCGGAGCAGAGTCATCTCCAGCAGCTCGAAACCTTCGACGCGGAGAACAGCGCTGCTTTCGGTGAGACTGCGGCGCGGTGGGATGAATACGCGCATTCGATTCACGCACGGCATGCGACACGCGCCACCGCCTTCAAACGCTACGAGGACCGCATCAAGCGCGACCTCCCTGCCATGACGCAGAAAGAGCGCGAGCGCTGGCTCGGCAGGCAGCAGATGCGCCGCGTGCAGGCGGATTCCTTGCGCAAACGCGGCCTTCAGGAGGCGGATCATGCCGTCAACGCGCTGCTCGAGCGTCTCAATGCCGCGAAAGACCGCCTGCTGGCTGTTTTGAAGAGCTCGGGGGAGCGTCTCAACCGCAAGGGCACGCCACATGCCGAGGGCGGGCTCACGCTGGCGGATATTCCCGTCCGGGTCGAGGCCATTGAGGCACAGGCGCAGAGCCTGGAGGATCAACTCGCCTCGGGCAAAAGTACCGGACTGTTCAAGATGTTTTCCAAGCCCAGCGTGGATCTGCGGCAATTGAGCCAGGCAGTGTCCGATTACGAAGCCTGTGTGGAGGAGTTGAACATCGCGCGGGAAACAGAAGCGGCACGCCTT
Organism: Akkermansia muciniphila; assembly: GCA_945882215.1. Classification (GTDB taxonomy): domain Bacteria; phylum Verrucomicrobiota; class Verrucomicrobiia; order Verrucomicrobiales; family Verrucomicrobiaceae; genus Prosthecobacter. Next base: position 2,533 of record CAMCWM010000186.1, read on the forward strand.
CAGGCCGAGTACGAGGTCGCTGATGTGCAAATCACCGCCGATTGGAATCGTGCTGAGGAAGTGGCTGAAAAATACCGTGTCGCGATGCTCAAGCGACTGGCCACGCAGATCCCCGCCTGCCAAGCACGCAATGAGCGGCTCCTCGCCCGCAACCTGCGGCGCTTCGAGGAGCAAAAGGCGGCGAGTCTGACGGAGGTGAGTGGCCCTGCCGCGCAGCAGCGCCAGCAGATCATTGATCAACATGCCGCCGCGATGGCAGCGATGGATGCGGCTGCTGCAAAACGCTGGAACGATCTTCTGGCCGAATGGAATCAAAAGATCCCAGCCCTGCTGGCGCAGGTGGATGAGATCAGTTGCCACACAGCCTCCCACTTCGTGCCGTGGAGCACGGATTATCAGCCGCGCGATTTGTTCCCGCATGCCAGTCGTTTCGGGCAGCTCAATCTCGATTTGAGCGCTCCTGCGGCGCTGTTTGCCAAGGACACTCCGCTCAGTCTCGCCAGCCATGAGCACATCTCACTGCCACTCGCGCTCGCGTTTCCGCAGGAAGGCTCGTTGCTCATCGAAACCGATGATGATGGCGGCAAATGGGTGGCCGATGTGATGAATGGCATCGTCTTCCGCCTGCTGAGCCTCGCGCCACCGGGGAAGGCCGCCTTCACGATCATCGACCCGGTCGGTCTCGGGCAAAACTTCGCCGGTTTGATGCATCTGGCCGATTACGAGCCTGCTTTGATCAACCGCCGTATCTGGACGCAGCGTGATCACATCGAGGAGCGCCTCGCCGAGCTCAACGAGCATGTCGAAAAAGTCATCCAGATGTATCTGCGCAATGAATACGCGACGATCACCGAGTACAACGAGCAGGCCGGCAGCGTGGCGGAGAAGTATCACTTCCTCGTCATCGCCGGACTGCCCGCCGCGTTTAGCGAGTCGGCGATGGCGAGGCTCAAGAGCATCGTGATGAGCGGCGCGCGCTGCGGCGTGTTTGTGCTCATTCATTGGGACCGCCGCCAGCCGCTGCCGGAGGGGCTTGTGGCTGAGGATCTGCGCAAGAACTGCCTGCGTCTCGTGCGGGAGAAGGGCGTTGTCACCTTCGGTGGCATCACCACGCTCGCGCTCGATCCTGCGCCACCGGATGCAATCGCTGCTGAGTTGGCGCACCAGATCGGCCAGGCCAGCATCGACTCGAATCGCGTGCAGGTGCCGTTCAGTGTCGTCGCACCGGATGAAATGTGGTCGGAGAGCACCACCAGCGAACTGCGCATCGCCATCGGCCGCACGGGTGCCACGAAGCTGCAATACCTTGCCATCGGCAAAGGCACAAAGCAGCACGCGCTGCTCGCGGGCAAGACCGGTTCCGGAAAATCCACGCTGCTGCACATCATCATCACAAATCTCGCGCTCACGTGCAGCCCGGATGAAGTCGAGTTCTATCTCATCGACTTCAAGAAAGGTGTCGAGTTCAAGTGCTACGCCGACGCGAAGCTGCCGCACGCCAAGGTCATCGCTATTGAGAGCGATCGTGAGTTCGCGCTCAGCGTGTTGCAACGCATCGACGAGGAGTTGAAGCGTCGCGGCGAGTTGTATCGCAAGATCGGCGCGCAGGATCTGGCCGGTTACAAGCGGGCTGGTGGCACGGAGCCGATGCCGCGCAGCATGCTCATCATCGATGAGTTTCAGGAGTTCTTTGTCGAAGACGACGCCGTGGCGCAGGGAGCCGCGCTGCTGCTGGACCGCATCGTGCGTCAGGGCCGTGCGTTTGGCATTCATGTCTTCCTCGGTTCGCAAACGCTTGGCGGCGCGTACACGCTCGCGCGCACCACGCTCGGCCAGATGGTCATCCGCATCGCGCTTCAGTGCAACGAGGCCGATGCCGCGCTCATCATGGACGACACCAACACCGCGCCGCGGTTGCTCTCACGTCCGGGCGAAGGCATCTACAACGACGCTGCCGGTGCCGTCGAAGGGAACAGCCCCTTCCAGGTTGTCTGGCTCACTGATGAGGAGCGGGATGCGAACCTCGTCAAAGTCGCACAGCTCGCGCTTCAGCGCGGTTTCGGCACAAAACGCCCCATCGTTTTCGAAGGTAACATGCCCGCCGATGTGCGCGACAACGCGTTGCTTGCCAACAGCCTTGCCAATCCGCCGCTCAAGGTGCCTGCTGATCCCAAATGCTGGCTTGGCCTGCCGAATGCGATCAAAGGCCCCACCGAGGCGATGTTTCCGCGTCAGAGCGGCCGTCATCTGCTGCTCGTCGGCCAGAACGACGAGGCCATCGCCGCCATCATGGGCCTGGGCATGCTCGCGCTCGCCGCGCAGCATCCACGCATTCAAGCACCGCAGTTTTATCTCATCCACAGCGCTCTTCCCGGCACACCGGACTGCGAATTCCTCGAAGGCATCGCCCAAGGCCGCGCCAAGATCAGCCAAGGCCATGAAGCGCCGGAATTCATCGCCGAAATTCATGCCGAGATGAAACGCCGCAGTGACGAAGGCAGCGCGGGCGCTCCGCCCATCTTCCTGCTCATCCACGGCCTGCAAAAGTTCCGCAAACTCCGCCACGAGGAGGATTTCTCCTTCGGCGGCGACGACGCGCCGAAGCCCGGCAATCAATTGAACGACCTCATCGCCGAAGGGCCGCCGCTGGGCATTCACCTCATCACCAGCCTCGACACTCTCAACAACATCAACCGCTGTCTCAGCCGCAAGGCTGTCAGCGAGCTGGGCATGCGAGTGCTGTTCCAGATGAGCGCGAATGATTCCGCCAGCTTGATTGACTCGCCCAAGGCCAGCACGCTTGGTCTGCATCGCGCATTGTTTTACAGCGAGCACGAATCGCGGTTGGAGACGTTCAGGCCGTTCGCGCTGCCGGATGCGGGTTGGGTGGAGGAGGCCACGCGGGCGCTTTCGCTTTGATGCCACGTCATTCGCTGCCACCGACGATCACCGGAGCTTTTCTGCGCGCACCGATGAACACTGGGGAGCGCTGGCGCTCAAGATACTTGTGAGTGAAGGGCAGGAGGGTGTTGAAGGCGGTGAAGTGCCAGGGGCCATCGTCGGTGCGGATGGAGTATTGCAAAGCACGGCCGCCATCGAGCAGGGTGGCGTGCTGTACGTCGAGCTTGCGGGCGATCTCGGTGACTTCGCTGACGTTCATCACGCCGCCGTCGCCGGAGAGCACGAAGACGATGGTGCCGTCCTGGCGCATGCCGCCGAGAGAGCGGTAGCTGATCTTGGTGCCGTCGAAGAATTCATCCGGCTTCAGTTCGACATAGGAGAAGATGGTGTGGTTCTTCATCACGGAGGGATAGACCTGCGATCCCTCCTGAATCAGGCCCGGCACCTCGTTGAGCAGCGACTTCGGGCCGAACCATGGGCGGCCGTCTTTGACAAAGAAACAGCCGCTCCAGTCGCCGAAGGGCACATTGACCTGACGGCCCTCATGATAGACCCAGCCCATGGGGCGGCCCTTCGGATCGCGAAAGTTCCCGGTGATGGAGAACCACAGGTTTTCCTCCGCCATGCGCTCGCTCGCCGTGGTGAGGGCAAACTTCGGCTGGAAGGTGGTGAGGAAGTCGAAGCGTTCGGGCGAAAGCGTGACGACATGCACCTCCGCGCCGAAGACGCGCTGCGCCATGTCTGCCGCGAGGCCGCCTTCACGACGAACTTTCAGCGTGGACCAGCGCATGCCGGTTTCCTGGTGGCGCTCGATGAGCGCGGCGTCCAGATCCGCGGTTGTGAGGGCGGTTGCGGGCTTCCAGGTGCCGCGTTTGGAGAGGATTTGCAGCGGCTGTTTGGAGTCGCGCACGCTCACAGCGACGAGGTTGCTGTTCAGGTTGAAAAAACACTCGCCCACGAGCCAGGTCAGCAGCGCGCCGGAAAGGACGAGCAGCAGAAGCAGCTTCAGGCATCCGCGTTTTTTGGGCATGGGGGTGACCCAGCATGGAGAACAACTCCGGCGCGATCAAGAGCGATGTCATTCAGATACGGGGAGCGGATAAGCCTTGGACAAACCCATTGTCCCGTTCTCGTTGACACCACGTCATGAAACTGCTCCCCACCTTCCTGCTGCTCGTCTCGTTCAGTCTGCATGCCCAGACGCCCGCTCCGCTGCTCACGCTCAAAGCCAGCACCGATCACGCGGACGCGCTCTACCAGATTGGCGAGACCGCCACCTTCACCATTGAGGCGAAGCAGGACGGCAAGCCGCTCGCCGAGGGCAAGGTGGTGTGTGTGTTTTCCAAGGACGGCGTGCAGCCTCAGCCGCCGCAGACGCTGAACGTGCGGGACGGCAAGGCCACGCTCGTCGGCAAGCTTGATGAACCCGGCTTCCTGCTGCTGCGTGCCACGAGCGGCAAGGCCTCTGCGATGGCAGGCGCGGGCTACGCGCCGCTGGAGATCAAGCCCAGCATGCCCGTGCCGGAGGATTTCGATGCCTTCTGGACCGCGCAGAAAGCCGAGTTGGCGAAGGTGCCGATGAAATCCATGCTCACGCCGGTGCAAGCCCCCGTGAAGGGCGTGGACGCCTTCGATGTGCAGATCGACTGCCTTGGCAAACCGGTGAGCGGTTATTTTGGTCGTCCGAAGAACGCGAAAGCGAAATCCCTGCCAGCCATCCTGCACGTGCATGGCGCGGGCGTGCGCAGTGCCAATCTCGGCAGCGCCTACTGGGCTGCGAACGAAGGCGGCATGCTCTCGCTCGACATCAACGCGCATGGCATTCCCAATGGGAAGCCGAAAGAGTTCTACGACGCGCTCACCGCAGGCGAACTCAAGGGCTATCCGCAGATCGGCAATCAGGACCGCGAGCAGTGCTACTTCAAAGGCATGTTCCTGCGCCTCATCCGCGCCATCGACTTCCTCACCGCGCAGCCGGAGTGGGATGGCAAGACCCTGATCGTCTATGGCAGCAGCCAGGGCGGCTTCCAGGCCTTCGCCGCTGCGGGACTCGACGCGCGCGTCTCCTTCATCTGCGCCGGGGTGCCTGCGGGCTGCGATCACACCGGCAGCCAGGCCAATCGCGTCAACGGCTGGCCGAAGATCGTGCCCAACGATGCCGAGGGCAAACCCAACGCCGCCGCGTTGCAGGCCTCGCGCTATTTTGACAACGTCAACTTCGCCACCCGCGCCAAATGCCAGGGTGCCGCCGTCACTGTCGGCTTCATCGACACCACCTGCCCGCCGACAAGCGTTTATGCGGCCTACAACGCCCTCACGGTGGCCAAGGTCATCCACACCGACGTCCTCGCCGGTCACACCAACACCCCCGCCGCCTCCAAGTTCATGCAGGACGCGGCCCTGAAGCACGTGCGGGCGATGAAGTGAGGCTGTCGGCCGGAAGGTGGGGCTTCGCATAGCGGTTTTTGTAGTCTTGAATGCACGCGGTACTTGACGTGGTGTGTTTCTGTCCGCGAAGGTACCGTCCCAACCCCCTGAGCGCTTTGACCGCGATCATGTCTGACTCCTCGTCCCCCCATTCTTCCTCTGATTCTGCCATTCAAGCCGCCCGCATGGCGGTGGGGGAGCAGCGTGAGGCGGTGAAGGAGTATCCGGGCAAGGCTCCGGCATTGGTGCGTGCTTTGCAGGTGCTGGGGGATGAACTGCGTGAAGCCGGAGATGTTGAGGGGGCTGAGGCGACCTACCGTGAGGCGTTGGAGGCTGGATCGAAACTGGAGCTGCCCGCCGATGCCATCGCCAATGTGCGAACGAGCCTGGCGACACTGCTGGATTTCTCGGGGCGCGAGGCCGACTCGCTGCCTTACTACGAGGAGGCGATCAATAATCACGAGGCGCTGGGCGGGGAGAACCTGGAGGTGGCGGCGCAACTGCGAAACAACCTGGCGATGACCTACAAGAGCATGGGGAAGTTCGCGCTGGCGGAACAGCACTACCTGCGGGCGCTGGAGACGCTGGAGAACAAGCGCGGGCGCGAGTCGGAATCGGTGGCGTGTGTGTTCAACAATCTGGGCAGTCTTTATTACGCGGCCGGTTTTCCCGATCAGGCGAAGGAGATGTTTGAGGACGGCCTCAAAATCCGCATCACAGTGCTGGGAAACAAGCATCGCGATGCGGCGCAGTCCTACTGCAATCTGGGCACGGCCTGCCATGAACTGAGTGAAAACGCCGCGGCACAGCAGCACTTTGAAGCGAGCCTGGGCATCCTGGAGGCACAATTGCCGGAGGAAGCGGCGAGTTACGAGGCCATCGCGCAGGATTACATCGCGATGCTGGAGATCATCGGCGAAGAAGGCAAGGCTGCGACCTTCCAAAAGCGCCTGGAAAAGGCGCTGGCGGCGCTTTGAGGCACCGCAACGTTTGCCAAACGCTCTCTCCGCATGAAAGGTGCGCGCGGATGACTTCAACGCCTGCTCCCCAAGAAAAAATCTGGACCGGCACCGCCGTGTCGGCGGGTGTGGCGCATGCGGTCGTGCATGTGTTGAAGGATCATTTCGACGAGCCTGACGAGGACAGCATCGAGGAGGGTATGGTGGACCAGGAAATGACTCGTCTGCACGCGGCGCTGGCAGTGACACGCCAGGAGATTGAGGAACTGCAACGTGTGATGGACGGGGAGCAGGGCAGTGCGGAAAGCGAGATCTTTGAGACACATCTGCTGATCCTGCAGGACGCGACTATCCTGAAGCAGACAGAGAAAACCGTGCGCGAGAAGCGCGTCTGCGTGGACTCGGCCTACTACAAGCTGATGTGCAAGCACATGGACGCGCTGCGCGGGCTTTCTGACGCCTATCTGCGCGAGCGCTTTCTGGACATCAAGGATGTGACGCAGCGAGTGATGCGCCACCTGCGCGGTGAACTGATGCAGCATCCGATGTTTGACGAGCCGGTGATCGTGGTGGCGCATGACCTGACGCCCTCGGACACGGTGCAACTGGACCGCAGCAAGGTGCTGGGCTTTGCGGTGGAGACGGGCAGCGCGGTGTCGCACGCGGCGATCATTGCCCGCTCGCTGGCGCTGCCGGCCGTGGTGAAGCTGCACGGCATCTGCGAGGAACTGCACAGCGGCGACACGGTGCTGCTGGACGGCGAGGGCGGGCAGTTGATCCTGAATCCCACAGCGGAGACGCTGGCGCGCTACCGCGTGCGTGAAGAGCAGGCGGAGCGGCGTGAGGATGTCTTCCAAGAGGAGCGTCACAAGCCTTCGACGACGCTCTGCGGCACCATGATCTGCGTGGGGGCCAACGCGGAGTTCATCGAGGAAGTGGGGATCGTGGAAGACAGCGGGGCCGAGGAGGTCGGGTTGTTCCGCACGGAATTTCTGCATCTCGAGAATCCAGACGCGACGGAGGACGAACTTGCCGAGGCTTACAGCCGCGTCGTGCGATCCCTGGCACCGAAGCGCGTGGTGTTTCGCACGCTGGACCTCGGCGGTGACAAGATCGACGAACGTCTGGCGGTGGAGCCGGAGCCGAATCCGTTCCTCGGCTGGCGTGGCATCCGGCTTTCACTGGGCAGGCTGGATTTGTTCAAGCGCCAGCTTCGCGCGCTGCTGCGTGCGGCGGCGCATGGCCGGGTGGGCATCATGTTCCCGATGGTTTCCGGCGTGCAGGAGGTGGTGGACGCGAAGGCGGTGCTCAATGACTGCGCGGAGGAACTTGCCGCTGAAGGATTCGACGTGCCCGAGGAGGTCGAGGTCGGGGCGATGATCGAGATTCCCAGCGCGGCGCTGTCGGCGGATTTGATCGCGGCGGAGGTCGATTTCCTGAGCTTGGGGACGAATGATTTGATCCAGTACACGATTGCCGTGGACCGGCTGAACGATCGCGTGGCAGGACTGTACCAGCCCACGCATCCTGCCGTGCTGCGGCTGATCGGCATGTCGGTCAAAGCCGCGCGAGGCGCGGGCATCCGCATCGGCATGTGCGGGGAGATGGCGTCGGACCTGCGGCTCACGCCCTTGATGATCGGTCTCGGTTTGAACGAACTCAGCGTGGCGACGACGCAGATCGCGCGGGTGAAGCACGCGGTGCGGCGTTTGTCCGTGTCGGAATGCGAGGAGCTGGCGCTTGCCTCCCAGACATGCACCAGCCCGGCCGAGATTCTGGCTCTCAGCCGGGCTGTGGCGGACCGGTGCTACCCCGAATTGTTCGAGTAGCCCGTGGTTTTGGGGTTAAGCGGCGAGTTTGGTCTTCGCTTTGCGGGCGGGCTTGGCAGGCTTGGGTGCCATCGTGGGGCGGAAGGCGTCGCCAAAGAGATACTGGCGCGCGCTGTCCACCTGGCCCATGACGCGGCGGTTCCATTTGGTGTATTCCTTGCCCAGGCGTTCTTCGACATCGCCCTGCTGCAGTGCGTGGTCGAGGCTCATGCGCTCATTGCTCAGCTCAAGGTGGAAGGTGATTTCCGGGATGTGCAGCTCCACGGCTTCAAACATGTCCATCACGCGGGCGGCGTAACTGGTGTCCCACACCTTGTCGTCCTCGTCGTAGCAGCTCGTGACGAGATGGGCGATGAGGTATTCTGCATTGTCGGAGAAGACCTCCGCAGCTTCGATCACGGAGTCAAAGCTTTCGCGGTCCGCCGTGACCGGCAGCACCACGGAAACGGCCACTTCGGCCTCATGGAGGACTTGGTCCAGCTCCGCAGCTTGGTAGAATTTGTTGAAGAACTCTCCCAAGCCGGTTCCCACGTCCAAGATAGTCAGTGGGGAGGCATCGACATGGTCGAGAAAATCTCGGGGTGTCAGCGAACTGACATCAAGAGCCGTGGAACCCGGCTGGGCGGGGCTGTCCTCTTCAGTGAGGGAGAGGAGCTGATGGGAGACACCATACTGCTGGAGGTAGCGGTGGAAGCAGAGCGCCAAAGTGCTCTTGCCGGTGCCGGGATAGTCGTTTTGGATGAGGATGAGCTTCTTCATAGTATTTTTAGCGAATTGCGAGACAATTATGTAAATTATGGAAAAGATTGCAACAA
>CAMCWM010000187.1 GCA_945882215.1 Akkermansia muciniphila
GTCGCCTTCGCGAACGCCTCAGGCATCAAGGAGGGTTCACCCGTCTTCCTAGGTGGCTCGCGCGTTGGCAAGGTGGACAAAAAACCGGCGCTCAACAGCACGTTCACCGGCGTCATCATTGATCTTGAGCTCTTCAAAGACGTGCAGATCCCTGCAGATGCCACGTTCGCCATCGGTTCCGCCGGTCTCATGGGCGATGCATTGGTCGAGATCAAACCCACTGGCAAGGAGACCGATGTCTTCCTGCCCCACGACTACGACAAGGTCATCGAAGGCGAAAATTCCGGTGGTCTCAATGATTTGCAAACAACTGCCAAAGCTGTCGGTGAAAAAGTCGATGTCGTGCTCGACGAGGTGAAAATCGCGCTCAAGGACATCAAGGAGGCAATGACCAAGGTCAACAAGGACGCTTTGTCCGACGCCACCATTCAAAACTTCACGGAAGGAATGGAGCATCTGCACAGCACGCTCAAACGTGTCGATGAAAAAGTCCTCGGTGACGAAAACGCCCAGACTCTCAAAACCGCGCTGGCCGAACTCAAAGACGCCGCCACCAGCTTCAAAACCGCCTCCAAAAACATCGAGGAATCCAGCAAGCGACTCGGTCCCATGTTCGACAAGCTCGACCCTGCGATCACCAAGGCGGACAAAGTGATGACCACGGCAGATGAATCGCTGCAATCCATCAAGAAGGCGGCTGACAGTTTCGCCGTGGCCGCGGCGAATATTTCATCCAGCAAAGGCTTGCTCGGAGCGCTGATGAACGACCAGCGCCTCATGACGGACTTCCGCGACCTGATCTATAACTTCAAGGTCAACGGCCCTCTCTGGTACAAAGACACGGCGGAAAAACTGCGCGCGGATGAATCGAAAAAGCAGCAGGAGCCCCCGCAGCAGCCGAAGCGCGGCATCTTCCGTTAAGCTGGGGGCCTCAATCCATCAAGCAAGCACGGCATGCAGGACGCCCTCGTCCTCGCGGCATTCAGCCTGGATCAAGCTCCGCAGCCGCTTTCTCGCACGATGCAGAGCCGTGCGCAGCGCCCCGCTTTGCGGACGTGCGGCGCGGTGCCCTTCTATCAAGTTCTCCTCCAGACAGCACCAGACATCATTGCGCCCTTGCGCGCACAGTTCCACACTGACGCAATTCAAGGCGCGGTCGATCACGCTTCGGGCCCAGCCACGATCGAGTTCGCGATCTGGAGACGCATGAACATCGGCCACGTCGATGTTTTCGCCGTTTTCATCGCTCAATGAGAAGCAAACCGCGCCGCCACCACGCCGCTGCCGCGTGCGATGCTGCCAGCGCTTGATGAGGTGGGTGCGCATTCGCGCAAAGAGAAACGCCGCCTGCTCACCATGATCCGCAATGGCCGCCGCCCGTTCATGCTGGCCTTGGGCCACGAGCTTGGCGAACAATTCCTGCACGGCATCCTCGGCATCGTGTGCCTCACAGCCTCTCGCCCGCGCAAAGGCACACAACGCATGCCAGTGGCGTCGATAAAGTGCTGAGGCATCGGCCTGGGTGGATGAATCGGTGGTGTAACTGGCGGCGTAGTCTTCTCCGGGGTGCATGGCGTCTGATGGGTTGTTGATGCAGGTATTGGAGCCGCCGCGCATGACGCCCGCCTGTGGTGCAGCATTAATTGCGATTTATCTTCGTGCGTGGCACCGCTCTCCGCGTGAGATTCGCCGTGTCCACTTCATTGCATGAGCGCCCCGGCCAACACACGCAGCTTCCGCATCCGTCTGGCCCTGCAGACGATGCTCGTCGCAGGGGCGCTGGTGGCTTCGTTTGGAGCCGCCGCCTGGTGGTATGCCAGCCAGACGCTCGAGCGCAGTGTCGATGACCGCATCATCGCCCCCGCTCAGCGGGTCTGGAGCCGGATCGATCCTTACACGACTGACGAGCAGTTCAAGATAATCGCCGATCTCGTGTTTGGCACCTCCCCGGATCATAATGCCACCAACGCAGTGCTGGTGGTGCAGGATCACCGCCAGGGCAAGACCATCTTCGCCACGCCCAACGCACCCAAGGATCTCGACGTGTATTTCCGCAGTTGCTTCCCCACTGCGGATGAACTCAGCCACGTGCCGCAGATGCCGGAGTCGGGGCCGGGCTCACCCCCCGGCCGCCGCCATGGGCCGCCGCCACGCCGGAACACGGACTTTGACGATCTGCTCGGAACGTTGCCCGATTTTTCTCCGCCAGAGCCTCCCGTCGGGCGCGATCTCCCCTTCCGCCCGCAGATGCCGATGGTGCGCGAGCCGACCACCTTCACCGCCCGCTCCGGCGGGATCGACTGGCGCTTCGGTGCCTTCAGCAGCCCCAGCTACACCATCTTCATCGGCCTCTCGCTCACAGATTTTTACGCGGAAATCAACCGCATGGCCTGGTGGTATGTCAGCGCGGGCGTCATCGGTCTTGCGTTCGCAGGTCTCGGCGCGATGTGGACCTCCAAACGCGCCATGCGTCCGCTGGAACGTGTCGTCAGCACCGCCCAGCGCCTGACCGCGAGCGATCTCGCCGAGCGCATCCACCTCAGCCGGGATGATGATCGCGAATTCTCCCAGCTCATCGACGTGCTCAATGGCATGATGCAACGTCTCGAAGGAAGCTTTCAGCAGGCCATACGCTTCACCGCTGACGCCTCGCACGAACTCAAAACGCCGCTCGCCATCATGCTCGCCACGCTGGATGACGCCGTGCGTCACACCACACCCGGCAGCACGGAACATGAGCGCTTCATTTCCTTGTTTGAAGAGGCCTCACGGCTCAAACAAATCACTCAAAGCCTCCTGCTCCTCTCCCAAGCCGACGCAGGCCGCCTGCCCACCCATCCCGAAACCTACGACCTCAGCACCGACCTCTCACGCCTTCTCGAAGACGCCGAAATTCTCTGCGAGCAGGCCGGACTCACGCTGGAACACCAAATCGAGCCAGGAATCAGTGTGCATGCCGACCGCGCCCTGCTGCGCCAGGTGTTTCAAAATCTGCTCAGCAACGCCATCAAATACAACCGCCCCGCCGGTCGCGTGGCGCTGCAACTCACGCGTCAGGACTCCCAGATCGCCTTCACCGTCACCAACACCGGCCCGGCGATTCCCGTGGAGAATCAATCACGCCTCTTCGAACGCTTCTTCCGTGGCGACAAGGCCCACAATCGCCAGACCGACGGCTTCGGCCTCGGCCTCAACATCGCCACCGAACTCGCCCGCGCCAACAGTGCCCAGCTGCGGCTGGTCAGTTCACGGGAGGATGAGACGGTGTTCGAAGTCGTTCTGCCGGTCCCCGATGCCGCGAAATAGCCGCATCTTCCCCCTTGCCAAACCGCGTACTTTCCCGACTATGGCGGCCCTCTTGTCCGGGAGCCCTTGGTTCTGCGGGACGAAAGCCCGCTGTGCGCCTCAGGAGTGGAGGTGTGCGTGCGGTTCCCTCCAAACACTCGCAACCCGTAAAACAGATAATGAACGCAACCGCCACGCTCGCAGACCTGATCGCAGGTTCTTTCCGCGAGCTCTCCGAAGGATCCATCGTCAAAGGCAAGATCCTCGAAATCAAACCGCAGGTCATCCTCGTGGACATCGGCTACAAGTCCGAAGGGGCCATCCCCTCCAACGAGTTCGAAGACGAAGACATCCAGGTTGGCGATGAGGTCGAAGTCCTCCTCGAACGCCTCGAAAACGACGAAGGCATGGTCGTGCTCTCCAAGGAGAAGGCCGCCCACCGTCAGAACTGGGAAAAAATTTACGCCGTGTTCAAGGACGGCGGCCTCGTCAAGGGCAAGGTCAAGAGCGTCGTCAAAGGCGGCCTCATGGTCAACGTGGGCGTCGAAGCCTTCCTCCCCGGCAGCCAGATCGACATCATCCCGCCGAAGGATCTCAACGAGTACGTCGGCAAGGTGTTCGAGTTCAAGATCGTCAAGATCAACGACGAGCGCAAAAACATCGTGCTCTCCCGCCGCGAAGTCATCGAGGCCGAGCGCGCCGAGCAGCGCCAGAAGTTCCTCGACGGCGTCACCCCCGGCGACAAGGTCATCGGCATCGTCAAGAACATCACCGACTTCGGTGCGTTCGTCGATCTCAACGGCATGGACGGACTGCTCCACATCACGGACATGTCCTGGGGCCGCCTCAACCATCCTTCCGAGCTTCTTGGCATCGGCCAGAAAATCGAAGTGCAGATCCTTGAGGTCAATCGCGAGAAAGAGCGCGTCTCCCTCGGTCTCAAGCAGCTTCAGAACAACCCGTGGGAAAACATCGAAGGCCGCTATCCTGTGGGCCAGAATGTCCGCGGCAAGGTCACCAAGCTCGTCGCCTACGGCGCGTTTGTGGAAGTGGAAGAGGGCGTCGAAGGCCTCATCCACGTCTCCGAACTCTCCTGGACGAAGCGCATCGCCCGTCCTTCGGATGTTCTCACCGTCGGTCAGGAAATCAGCGCCGTCGTGCTGGGCATCAACAAGGAAGAGCGCAAGATCAGCCTTGGTGTCCGCCAGCTCGAAGCCAACCCATGGGACGACATCGACGCCCGTTATCCGATCGGTACGCAGATGAAGCGCGCCGTCCGCAACCTCACCGCCTACGGTGCGTTTGTGGAGCTGGAAGAAGGCATCGACGGCATGATCCACGTCTCCGACCTCAGTTGGACACGCAAGATCAACCATCCGTCCGAGCTCCTCAAGAAGGGCCAGGAAGTGGACGCAGTCGTTCTCGGCATCGACAAGGCCAACCAGCGCATCAGCCTGGGCATGAAGCAACTCGACACCGACCCATGGTCCATCATCGACACCCGCTTCAAGGTGGGCGACATCGTCAAGGGCCGCGTCGCGAAGATTGCCAGCTTTGGCGCCTTCGTCGAACTCGAAGACGACATCGACGGATTGGTGCACATCTCGCAGATCAGCGAGGACCGCATCGAGAAGGTCAAGGACAAGCTCAACGTCGGCGACGAAGTCGAAGCCCGCGTCATCAAGGTGGACAAGGTGGAGCGCCGCATCGGCCTTTCCATCAAGGCCATGAACTACAGCGAGGCCGACATCCAGAAGGAAAGCCAGGCCTTCGAAGCCCTTCGCCCCAGCACCGACCTCGTCGGTTTGGAGCAGGCCTTCAAGTTCGCCACCGAAGAATGGCGCCCCGGCGGCCAGTAATCGGCGATCCAAGCCTCACAACACGATCAACCACGAAGGGACGCCGCCAGGCGTCCCTTCTTTTTTGATGGGATGCGCAGAAACACGTTCTGCGCTTGCATCGTTTGATTCAAACACGCGCGTCCTTTCCCGAGTGGTCATGAAACGCACCACACTCTTCATCTCCGCCGCTCTGTGGCTCCCTGTCAGTTGGGCTCTGACTGCCGCACCCAACACGCTGACGCCGCAGGAGGTGGCAGCAGGCTGGAAGCTGCTCTTCGACGGCGCCACCACCTCGGGCTGGCACCGCTATGGGACAAACGCGTTTCCCACCAAAGGCTGGCGTGTCGAGCAGGGTTGCCTCGTGAATCCCCGGAGCAACGGTCGTCCAAACGGCAGCGGCGGGGATCTCGTCACGAACGCCACCTTTACGAACTTCGAGTTTCAATTCGAATGGCGCATCGGACCGGGTGGTAACAGCGGAGTGGAGTATCTCTTTGCTGAAGGCGCGAAACGAACGACTCCGTTTTATCCTGGCGACCAAGGAGACAGCCCGCTGGGCTTTGAGTATCAGGTGCTCGATGATGCCGCCCATGCGAAGAGCTCAGTGGATCGTCTGGCCGCCTCCATTTACTCGCTGGTCGCTGCGACTCGCAAGTCCCTGCGACCCGTGGGTGAGTTCAATCAGGGCGGCATCATTGTGAATGGCAATCACATCGAGCACTGGCTCAATGACAGCAAGGTGGCGGAAACCAAACTGGGCAGCCCCGCGCTGCAACGCATCATTGCCAGCAGCAAATTCAAGGGCTACCCCGGCTTTGGGACCAAAATCGCCACAGCGATCGCTTTGCAAGATCACGGCGAAGAAGTCGCTTTCCGCAATCTCAAGATCCGGGAGCTGCGCCCTGCGGCAAACCCCGTCGCCGTGGTTCCACCGCTTCCCGCAGCAACGACGGGCATCAACCCGTCTGATTGGCGCGTCTGGTGCTGGTCGAAGAAGGACAAACGGTGGATCGAGCACCCGCTGGAGAAGATGACAGTCCAGATCCAGAACGGCGTGCTGTCGGTCCGGAACACCACGAACAGCAACTGGCCGCGCGCCATTCTGGTCTATCACCGTGCTCTTTTGGGCGGAGATTTTACCGCCTTGGCGGACTATCGCGGCAAAATCGAATCCTTCGACATGCAAGCCGCCGATGGCCACGACAGACGCATTTCCTGTCTGGGGCTGCCGCAGGACGATCAATGGCGCACGGTGATGTTGAGCCGAAGAATGGGGCGGTTGGCCGCCAGACTTGGAGAAACCCCCATCTCCCCCCAAGTCAGCAACCTGCAGGGTCAACTGACGGGCTATTTCTGCTTCAAGCTGCGCCCCGACGAAGCCATCGAAATTCGCAACGTCAGAGTCCAGCAGGTGAAGTAGCTCTCTGCGCAAGCTTCCTGTAGCAAATCCAGCGCCAGCATGTTCATGGCGACTCGGATCGCACACGTCTGTCGCCGCACACAATCTTCTGACACTTTCTCTCTGGCAGCAGACCCCGAAGAAGAACACTTTTGCCGCTCATGCTTGAACCTGCGCCTTCATCGCCTGCGCAATCACGTCGCCAGTGGTTGCGGCGTGCTTTGGCCGCGTCGCCATCGCTGCTCGTTGGCTGCGCGGCTCCTGCATCTTCCATGCTCGGCTACTCGGCGCGCAAAGCCCGTGCGCAATGGGAGTATCACAACCGCTTCCTCGCCTCTGGCGCTCGTTTGCGCTTCCGCTCTCATTCCGCGCATGGCAGGCCCTTCACCTCCGGCATGGAGCAGGTCTATCGCGCCCACCGGCGTGATCCGCGCATCGGTTACGTCGTCAAAAATCTCGCCACCGGCCGTTATCTCGCCGAATTCCAGGCCGACAAGCTCTTCGTCGGTGGTTCAATGCCCAAACCCGCCGTCGCCGCCGTCCTGCTGGAGAAACGCCGGGGGAATCTGACTCGCGATGAGTTTCAGCATGTCGTCTATGCCTGCGACAAAAGCCTCAACGCCTCGTGGTTCTACCTCCTGGCCCGCATCAATCAGGCCGACGAACGCAGCTTCGAGTGGAAGTACAACCTCCCCAATGTCGAGATCATCAACAACTGGCAGTCCCCGCGTTTCTACGCCGAGTTCTACGAGCGCTGCGTGAACTACCGGCTTGATCACGGCTGTGAATTGCTGCTCGAAGCCATGCGCCGCGATCAATACGGCCTCGGCCGCTGGGTCATGCCCGCCAGCATCACCTACATCGGCGGCAAGACCGGCAACTACGGTGAATGGGATCACGAATCCCTCTTCTTCTACCATCGCGGCACGCCTTACGCGATCGTGCTCTACACGCGCGGCCACTTCGCTCCGGGCAATCAGCTTGGCTGCATGATGGGCGGCCTGTTCAGGGATTACTGCGCGTGAAGCCGCATTAGCGTTCCTTCTGCGGCAGCACCTCGACTTCAATCTCCCGCACCACCAGCGAAGTCTGTTCTGACGCCGGATTCTCGACTCTCCAGTCCGCCGTCTTCGTGCTTTGCGTCAGTTTGCGCCGCACCGCGTAATACAACGCCGCCACGGCCGAAATCGCCAGCCCCGCGACAGCCACCGCCGCACCAACCATGAGCACCAGCGCGATGACCCCGACAGCCACGACTGCGAAGACGCCCAGCATCAGCAACGCGGGCCATCCACGGATTTCAAACGTCCTCGGTCTCATGGTGGCAACATGCGGTCCTTTGTGAGCTGTGACAAGGAGGTGATTACCTTACCACCACACCTGCCTCGCCCACTTCCCAGCCAAGTCCGGCGGCACGAATTGCCACGGCGGTGGCGTTGTCCGGCCACTCGTCACTGAGCTGATCTTTGAAGTAGGTTTCCCACGTCACCCACTTGCCATTGATCTGCGCCTGCATCACCCACCAGCGGGTTTGCGACATCCAGCGAATGTCACTGTGCTGCCAGGCCACGGTCAGTTTGCCTCCCGGCACGATTTTTCCCACGACCGGCGCAGGCAATGCCGATTGACTGAGCCAGGGCGAGGCAGGCGGGATCGCATGCGTCGTGTAGGCCCGCTCTTTCGTGTAGGTGCCGATCTTGCCGAGGTTTTTGTGCAGCGAGTCGAAGTTCCAATGGAAGTGCCCCGGCGTCATTTTCAGGCCGCGTTCACGCAAAACACTCATCTGACGCAGAATCTCGCCCGCATTACGGTCATCGCCGATTTTGGAGGTGTACATCCCCGGCCAAATGTGGCGGCCCTGCGTGTTCTGCTCCAGCCACCAGTCATAGTAGGTGATGAAGCCGAGCTTCGGCCGGTCGATCGTCCAGTAGAGCTGGGGCGTGAAGTAATCCACCCAGCCCTGCTGCAGCCACTTTTTCGAGTCCGCGCCCAGATCCTCATATGGATCGAGTCCGCCGCCCGTGCCTTCGGGATGATTCGGCCTCCACAGTCCAAACGGGCTGATGCCGAACTTCACATGCCGTTTGATCGCCTTGATGCCCTCGTAAGTGGCCTGCACGGTCTGATCCACGTTTTGCCTGCGCCATGCCGTCAGCTCCAGCGTGCCACCGGCGGCCTTGTAGCGCGCGAACGTGTCACTGTCGGGAAACTCGATCTTCTTTTTTGCCGAGTCGGTGATCGGATACGGATAAAAGTAATCGTCGATGTGAATGCCATCCACGTCGTAGCGCCGCGTCACGTCCAGCATCACCGCCACGGCCTGCTGCCGCACTTCCGGCACGCCGGGGTTCATCCACCAGTCGATGCTGTATTTCATCGTCCACTCCGGGTGCGCCCGGCGCATGTGCGTCGCGCTCGGCGCGTGCTTTTCACCCGCCAGCGCCCGGTAAGGATTGAACCACGCATGCAGCTCCATCCCGCGCTTGTGCGCCTCCGCCACCGCGAACTCCAGCGGGTCCCAGCCCGGCGATTTGCCCATCTCCCCGGTCAAAAACGGCGACCACGGCTCAATCTCCGAGGCATACATCGCATCGCCCGCCGGGCGGACTTGGAAGATGAGCGCGTTCAGTCCCACGTTTGCCGCCGATTCGATCAGCGTGAGCAACTGCTGCTTCTGCTTCGCCACCGGCAGCCCCGGCTCCGAAGGCCAGTTGATGTTCCGCACCGTCGCGATCCACGACCCGCGCAGCTCACGCGCCGGTGGTGGCACGGCGTTTTGCGCACGCAGCAGGCCCGCAAAGGAGGCAAGGAAGAGAAAAACACGCAGCAGCATGCGGTTTGCATACCCTCCCTGCCCCCCGACTTCAAGTGGCGCACGGCAGCGCGGTCATTTCGCCCTTTGACCGCTCCACACCGGCCACCACGCCTCGAATTCGGAAGGACGCACACGGATGCGTACGATGCTGCCCATCGTGAGCGCCAGCAGCTTTTCCTCGACCAGCTCGATGAACCGGGCGCGGTCGCTAGCGGTGATGTTCCGGGTGGCCCAGCGGCGCAGCTCGTCGGCGGCCTGCATTTTCGTGAGCCGCCGCACCACCACATCGCGCGTGAAGTCCGCGATCTCCGTCCGGTAACGGAAGGAGACCGGGTCCGGCTCGCCCATCTCATCACGAATGACGCCATAACGCCCGCAGGACTCCTCGTAGGCATGCGCAAAGACCTCCCGCAGCAGCTCGATGCGGTTCAGCTCATACACGCCGAGGATGCCCGTCGTGTAATCCCGCACCGGCACGCCGATGAAGGACAACGGACACATGTTGGCCTGGATGAGCGGGATGTTCGCCGCGAGACGCGAGGTGCGCTTGTTCCCGTCCTCGAAGGGTTGCAGATACGGCATCTGCACCATGAGGAAGAAACTGCACTCCAGCGGATCGCGAATCGCGTCGGCCTTTTGCAGGATGAGATCAAAGCACTCCTCGATGAGGGCGGGATTGTTCGTCGGATGAAAAACACTCCCGCCGATGCCCACCGGCGTGGTGCGCAGGGCTCCCTCCGCCTTCGCGTTCTTCAACAGGTTCTCCGTGAGCACAGAGTGCAGGTTGAGGAAGGTGTAGCGGTTGAAGCCGAGCTCGGCCTGCGACTCGACGAGGAACTCGATGGCGGTCTTGTGATTGATGATCATGCGGGCCTCCATCGACCGCACCGGATCATCGCTGCGGCCTTGCTGGAGCAGGAAATCCGTCTCCAGCAGTGAGAAGGTGCTGCCTTCGAGGCGGCTGGAGTTCCAAGTGAGGTCGATCACGAGCCGGTCCATCACCTGCCGTGCGTAAGTGCCCGGCGGCATGCCTTCCATGTCCGGCGGCAGCCCGCAGGAGCGCAGATGCGCGCGCAGATTCTCCGGCAGCCAGGCCGTTTCGTTCGGCACATAGCTGTCGAGGAACTCGCGGCGGTAGCCCACAGGCTTCCTCAGCGAGTAATGCTCGCGGAAGTAGTCCCGCAGTTCCCGCAGCGGATCGGTGTCCGAAGCGGACGGTGGCGGATCCTCGCGGAGGATGTTGGACTCGGAGAGAGGAATCGGGGCTTGGGCTGTTTTTTGAGGCTGTTGGGCCGCGCGATACTTCGTGGCCCTAGCCTTGCCGACCCGCTCCACCTGCCCACAGCGGACCATCTCGTCCAAACGGCGCTGTAGGGTGCGGCGGGAGATTTGGTCACCAAATCGTGCCACGACCTCGTCAATCCCGAGACCATTGGGGGTCTCGCAAATGGCGCGATTCAGGGACTCTGGCATGATTGGCGCGATTTTGGCATGATTGTGGCGCGATTCAACCAGTTTTTGGCGTGATTTAAAATCGCGCCAAATCGCGCCAAGCCAACCATAAGCTTGCTCTTTGCCCACCGATCCACTGTCCTACTGAACCACTGACCAACCGACCACCGCCAAACCATGTCTCTTAAACCACTCCTCTTTCTCATCCCGGGTCTCGTCTTCTCATCCTGCTCGTCCCTGCGCTCGCCCATCGTGCCCGGCGCGGTGCCAAAAGATCACGGGCACATCGGCGCGGGTGAAGGACCGGCTTGGAAAGATGGATCGCTCTACTTCACCGACGGCAAGCACATCAACCGCATGGACCCGGACGGCAAAACGACCGTCTTCCGTTACAACGCCTCCAACGGCCTGCTCTTCGACCGCGAAGGCCGCCTCGTCGCCTGCGAATCCGGCCTGCGCCGCGTCACCCGCACCGAGAAAGACGGCCGCATCACCGTGCTGGCGGATCGCTTCGAAGGGAAACGCTTCAACACGCCCAACGACCTCTGCATGGACTCCAAGGGCCGGATTTACTTCACCGATCCGCGCTATGGGTCGCGGGAGGGGATGGAGATTGTGGAGCTTCGTCCGACAGACAATGAGTTGAGCGAGTATCATGACAAAG
>CAMCWM010000188.1 GCA_945882215.1 Akkermansia muciniphila
GCTGGCAAAGAGATGCTCCAGGGTGGAACGGCGCGGGACGGTGAGCTTCTTCTGTCGGATGTCTTCCAGACGCTCCTCGCTGAGTTTTTTGACATCACGCTCGCTCTTCATCACGACGACCTCGTCGCCGACATGGGGCATGTCGCTGAAGCCAATGACCTCGCAGGGCATGCCGGGAAGGACTTCCTTGATGTTTTCGCCACGGTCGTTGATGAGCGCCTTGACCTTGCCCCAGTAAGGGCCGCAGATGAAGGGCTGGCCGACGGTGAGTGTGCCCTGGCCGATGATGACGGTGGCCACGGGGCCTTTGCCGGCGACCATCGAGGATTCGATGACGGTGGCGCGGGGCTCGGCCCTGGGGTCGGCCTTGAGCTCCAACACCTCGGCCTGGAGGGACATGGTTTCGAGCAGGTTGTCGAGTCCGAGGCCAGACTTGGCGGAGACCTCCATACACTCGATCTCGCCACCCCAGTCCACCGGCGCGAGGCCGATGTCTTGAAGCTGGCCCTTCACCCGCATGACATCGGCGGTGGGGAGGTCGCACTTGTTGATGGCGACCATGAGCTGCACGCCGGCGGCCTTGGCATGGCTGAGCGCCTCCTTGGTCTGTGGCATGATGCCGTCATCTGCGGCGATGACGAGGACGACGATGTCGGTGACGTTGGCACCGCGGGCACGCATGGCGGAGAACGCGGCGTGACCGGGGGTGTCGATGAAGGTGATGGGCTTGCCGTGGTGGAAGATGCAGTAGGCGCCGATGTGCTGGGTGATGCCTCCGGCCTCGCCTGCGGTGACCTGGGTTTTACGCAAGGCATCAAGCAGTGAGGTTTTGCCGTGATCGACGTGCCCCATGAAGGTGATGATCGGAGCACGAAGCTCGAGCTTTTCCTGCGCCACCTCTTCGACGACCTGGGCGACCGGCTCGACGATGACTTCCTCGACTTTGTGAACGCCGCCACCCTTCTCGCGCTTGTCGCGCTCGAGTTTGAAGCCATGCTTCTCGCAAATTTTCTCGGCAATTTCGATGTCTATGGCCTTGTCCGCGCTGGCGAAGACTTTGAAGGCGATGAGTTCGGAAATGATCTTGAAGGGCTTCAGGCCCATCTTGTCCGCCAGGTCCTTGACCACGATCGGCGGCTTCAGGTGGATGATTTTCTCACCACCTTCACCGATTTCAAAATCGGGCGCCGGCACCTCGGCTGGAGGCGCGTGAACGATGGGGACGATCGGCTTCGGTGGCGGCTCGTTCAGCAGCGAGATCGGCGGCAACGCGTTTTGTTGCGCGTTTTCATCCGGCGCACGACGCCGCACCTTGGGCTTGTCATCATCCTCGAAGAGATTGAGCGCGGCTGCTTTTCGCTCGTCCAGTGTGGGTTTGGCGGGAGCGGCAGGCTCCTCATCCTCCTTCTTCACGACGGCTGGGGCTGCTTTTTTGGCTCCCAGATGCGGCAATGACGAACCTTCCTTGGCCGCTCCCCTGCTCCGGGGTTTCTTGTCCTCAATCAACGAAAGCACCTTCCCTTTGTCCGCTTTTTTGGGCTTGGTGCTTTCGGCAGGCACTTCTCCACTACCGACCTCGTCGGCGGGAGATTTGCTCTTTTTGGGGGATGAGGACTTGCTGGGCATGAGAGAGTTTGATCTGGCGAGCGGCGTAGGGTGCTGGCTGGTCGGAGAGTTGGAGGTTGTTTGAAAGTTTTTTCATGACGGCACAGGGGCTACTCCTTTGCAGGAGCGGAAGCATGTGCCTTGGCTTTGTCGAAAATCTGCTGGGCGAGAGCGCTGTCGCCGCCCAGGATTTCGGTGAGATCGCTGACATCCGCGTCGGCAAAACTGCGCAGGTCGGCGAGGCCACCTTGAGTCAGCAGACGTGCGGTGTCTTCGTTGATGCCCAGGGCATCCACCAGATGATGCACCGCGCTGCCAATCTGGCCTTCAAAGACCTCGGCGGCGTGCTGATCCTTCTCGATGACCAGATCCATGCCGACAAGGCGTGAGGTCAGGCGCGCGTTTTGACCGCGACGGCCAATGGCCTTCGAGAGATCCTCCTCCGTGACGGTGAGGCGGGCCTCCTTCTTCTCCGGATTCACCTGGATCGACATGACCTTGATCGGCTTCAATGCCTCGCGGACGAATTCGGCGGGATCGGCCTTCCAGCGGATGATGTCCACCTTCTCGTTGTTCAGCTCGCGCACGATGTTCTTCACACGTGCGCCGCGCAGACCGACGCAGGCACCGACGGGATCGACTTTCTCATCGGCGCTGTGAACGGCCACCTTGGTGCGGTAACCGGCCTCACGGGCGATGCTGGCGATTTCCACCGTGCGGTCGCCAATTTCGCTGACTTCAAACTCGAACAGTCGGCGGACGAAGTTCGGATGCGCACGGGAGAGGATGATCTCCGGTCCACGACCGCTGTCCTTTTCCACCGCCTTCACGTAAAAACGCATGCGATCGCCAGGTGTGTAGTCCTCGGTGGACACACGTTCCTTCGAGGTCATCACACCCTCAAATTTGCCGAGATCGACGATGACATCGGACTTCTCAAAACGTCGCACCACGCCGCTGACAACGTCACCGGTGCGATCCTTGAACTCGTCATACAGATTTTCCTTCTCCGCCATGCGCAGGCGCTGCAGCATCGTCTGCTTCGCGGTCTGCGCGGCGATGCGGCCCATGTTGTTAGGCGTGACTTCGACTTCAATCTCGTCGCCAATGACCGCGTTCTTCTTGAACCGCCTGGCCGTGGCGAGCGGGAGCTCTTCCCAGCGGTTGGTGACCGTCTCGACGGCAAGCAGCTTGGCGAAGGCCTTGATGGTACCTTTGTCAGGATCCACGTCGATGCGCAGCTCACGTGCGGGACCGATGCTTTTCTTGGAGGCGGCGAGCAATGCCTGCGACAGAGCCTCGACCATTTTGCCACGGTCGATGCCTTTCTCTTTCTCGTAGTAATCGAAAAGGGCTTTAAGTTCGCTGATCATAAAAATTCGTGATGCCACCAGACAAAAAAGAGCGGGGAAGGCCCCACTCTCGCCGTGAAAACGCTAATTCTGTCCGGGAAGGACGCGGATCATAAAGGCGTGTTAGGAATCGGCAAGCAGAAAAACGGCTGTAATTCCGTGGCGTCATAGGGTTTCTGACGGCAGGGCAACGCTCTGCAAACAACCACCCCGCCCACCGTTGCAACACAACATGATTCTCCGTTCCCTGCCATTGCTGCTCCTGGCCAGTCTCACGCTGGGCCCAAGACAAGCCCAAGGCACCAAATGGTCCGGTGCAGATGGTGCCGGGAGCACCGGAGTCCATGCCAGGTGGCTTTACCATCGCCATCATGCCGGATCGCACGTTCGACTTCGATCTGGCCGTGCCAGGGGCTTAACGCTAACTCTGGCATCAAGTCGTCTTGGGCGGCGAAATCGCGAAATGCCACGCCTTGCCAAGCAACTCCTTGAGCGAACTCCGCTCGATCCGCGACAGCCGCACGAGCACCATGGGATGATTCAGGTAATGATCCGTCACGTAATAAACCTCCGGATCCTCCTCCACCAACATCTCCCGCTCCGCACGAGCGATCCGCACCACCAGCGAGTCAGGCTCGGTAGAGCGATGAAGCGCCGGACAGGCCAGCAGCTTTCCGCGCACCTTCCATGAGGGAGCGCCGTGCATCGTACTCTCTTCGACACCCGGCAACGCAAGAGCCATCTCGCGGACATCATCCAAGTCTGTCGTCTTCTTTGCCATGAGGAAGGTGTCGCTTTTGGCCGACTATTCTTGATGAGAACCAATTCTACCGAGTACGTCAATACCGTTCTAAACCGCCATGAGGCAATGGCATCCTCACGGCGAATTGTACGCGAAGGTTTGCCATGCCGATGACGTTGAAGCAGCAACATGCGCTCCTTCCTTCCCCTGATCTCGTCATTCCTCGTTCTGGCTTCGTCATTCGCCGCGGAGCAGCCCAACATTGTGATCATTTACATGGATGACATGGGCTATGCCGATGTCGGCTGCTTTGGGGCGCAGGGCTATCAGACGCCGAACATCGACAAACTGGCTGCGCAGGGCCGCAAGTTCACCAACTTCCACGTGGCACAGCCGGTGTGCAGTGCCTCGCGTTGCGCGCTGATGACCGGCTGCTACCCGAACCGCGTCGGCATTCATGGAGCACTCGGCCCGTCAGCCAAACACGGCATCAACGCCAGTGAAACCACCCTCGCCGAGATTGTGAAGCAAAAAGGCTACGCGACTGCTGCTGTCGGCAAATGGCATCTCGGCTCCCTGCCGCAGTTCCTGCCTGTGAAACACGGTTTCGACGAATACTACGGCATTCCTTACTCGAATGACATGTGGCCCTACCACCCACAAGCAAAGAAGGGAGCCTACCCGAAGCTGCCGATGGTCGAGAATGATCGCATCATTGATGAAGAGATCACGCCGGAGGATCAAACCCAGCTCACCACCGATTACACCGAGCGCGGTGTGCGTTTCATCCAGAAGAACAAGCACAAGCCCTTCTTCCTCTACCTCGCCCACAGCATGGTGCATGTGCCGTTGTTTGTGAGCGACAAGTTCAAGGGCAAGTCCGGCAAAGGCCTCTTTGGCGACGTGATGATGGAGGTCGATTGGTCGGTCGGCCAGATCATGGAAGCGTTAAAAAAGAACGGCCTCGAAGACAACACCTGGGTCATTTTCAGCTCCGACAACGGCCCATGGCTCAGCTACGGCGAGCATGCGGGCAGCGCCGGCCCCTTGCGCGAAGGCAAAGGCACCTGCTGGGAAGGCGGCACCCGAGTGGCAGGCATCATGAAATGGCCTGGCAAAATCCCCGCCGGCACCACCACGGACACGATGATGATGACCATCGACATTTTGCCCACCATCGCCCGCGTGATTGATGCGAAACTTCCCGAGCACCCCATTGACGGTCTTGATTGCTGGGCCGTCGTCTCCGGCGGACCTGACACGAAGAACCCGCATGATTTTTACGCCTTCTACTACGATCAAAATCAACTCCAGGCCATCACCAGCGGCGATGGCCGGTGGAAACTCCAGCTTCCCCACACTTACCGCAGCCTGCCGACAGACATTCCCAAGGCAAGCGGCGGCAAACCGGTGAATTACAAGCCGGTCAAGATCGAGCAGCCCGAGCTCTACGACCTCTACACAGACATCAGTGAATCCAAGAATTTGGCCGCCCAGAACCCTGACGAGGTAGCCAGGCTCCAAAAATCCGCAGAGAGCATTCGAGCTGAACTCGGTGACAGCCTCATGAAGTTGCCCAAGGGAACGGGCACCCGCGAAGCAGGAAAGTAGTATCGGGCAGGGCGAAGGGGCAGGAAGCCCGGTTCCATCAATTTTGCGAAAGCCTGATTGCGAATTGTCATTCAGGCGGGCATAGGCTTTAATTTCCGCCCTCTCAACCCCGTCGCCCGTCTCTTCCCACCCATGATTGATGTTCTGAATCTCACCAAGCAGTATGCCGGGCGCACTGCGGTGAACAACATCTCCTTCCATGTGGAACCGGGGGAGATTGTGGGATTTCTCGGACCAAACGGCGCCGGAAAATCGACGACGATGCGGATTCTCAGCGGCTACATGCCGGCCACATCTGGGCAGGTGCAAGTGGCGGGATTTGATGTTTTTCATCAATCCATCTCGGTGCGGCAGTCGGTGGGCTACATGCCCGAGATGGCCCCGCTCTACACTGACATGAAGGTGAAAGAGTACCTGCGCTTCCGTGCGGAACTGAAAGGCCTCTCCGGTCTGGCGATGCGCCGTCGTGTGGGCGAGGTCATGGAGCTGACCGGGGTCACCGACATGCGGAAGCGTTTGATCGGCAATCTTTCCAAAGGTTACCGGCAACGCGTGGCACTGGCCGATGCGCTGGTGCACAAGCCCAAGCTGCTCATTCTCGACGAGCCGACAAACGGCCTCGATCCCGTGCAAATCCGTCACGTGCGCGATCTGCTGCGCAGCTTGAAGACGAAGCATACCGTGTTGCTTTCCACGCACATCCTGCATGAGGTCGAACAGACATGTGACCGCGTGATCATGATCCATCAGGGCCGCCTCCGCGCCAATGACACACCACAGAATTTAACTCACCAGATGCGCTCCACCACGCTGCTGCACTTGGAGATCGATGGTCAGGGCAATCTCGCGGAAAAACTCGCCGCGCTGCCCGGCGTGCGCAAAACCACGGAGGAAAAGGTGATCGTGCATCCCTGGAGGCGCTTTTCCCTGCGCGTGGAACCGGACCAGGACGTTCGTGACGCGGTGATGGATCTCGCCATGAAGCAGAAATGGCGCATTCGCGAAATGCACCGCCAGCTCCCGACCCTGGAGGATGTCTTCGTCGAGCTCTCCATGAACGCTGGCACCCCCACCGACATCCCCACTCACGTTCTATGAGGATCTTCTGGATTCTGCTCAAAAAAGAGCTGCATGCCTTCTTTGTCTCCCCCGTTGCCTACGTGGTGCTGGCGCTGGTCATGGTGCTCAATGGCTTTGCCTTCCGCGCCGCCCTGTCCGTTCTGGAAAGCGCCCCGAGTGAAGGCTCCATCGTCACCTGGACCTTCCACGCCATGTGGTTCTGGCTGTCCTACTTCTTCATCTTCCCGCTGCTGACGATGCGTCTCTTTGCTGAGGAAAAGAAGATGGGCACACTGGAGACATTGTTCACCGCGCCAGTGCGCGCCTGGCAGGTCGTGGGCTCCAAGTACCTTGCCTCGGTCATCGTGTACTGCGTGCTCTGGCTGCCCAGCCTGTTCAATTTCAAATTCTCCCAGTGGATCTCAGCCGGACAGGTGGAAGTGCCCTCAGGGGCGATGCAAGGCGCGTTTCTCATCCTGGTCGTGATGGGCATGTTCAATCTGGCGGTCGGTTGCTTTGCTTCTTCTCTGACGGCCAATCAAATCGTTGCTGCGATTCTCTCCTTCACGCTGAGCTTGATGCACTTCCTCGTGGGCATCTTCGTCATGGTGGTCGGGCGCAAACTCTCCGACAGCATTGTGGATGTCGTCAACTATTTCGCCGCCACCGAGCACATCCGCATCTTCACCGCCGGACTCATCGACAGCCGGGCGCTGGTCTATTATCTCAGCATGTCGCTGCTGTTCCTCTCTTTCACCCATCACGTCGTCGAGTTCCGCCGCTGGCGACCATGAACGCCGATTGATTCACCACCATGCCGGATTCTGTCCAGAACCATTCACCCGCAGATGTGAGGCCGCCGCTTGCGATGCCCAAGCGCTACGGCATCGGCCTGAACGTCATAATCCAGATCATCCTGGCCTTGGCGCTCTTTGTCGGCATCAACCGTCTCAGCTACCGTCATTACTGGCGCTGGGATCTCAGCCCCAGCCAGGATTACACTTTGAGCCAGGCCACGCTGAACTATCTCAGCAGTCTCTCCCGTGATGTGCAGATCTACATCGTCTTTGGCCGGGATTCGAAGGTCTATGGCGAAGTGCAGTCCTTGCTGGAGGAATACCGCCTGCATGGCAGACAGCGCGTCAAAGTCCGCTCCATCGATCCTGTCCGTGACATTGAGCGCGCCGAGCAGCTCAAGGCGGACACCGGACTCTCGCTCGCGCAAAATGGCGTCCTCGTCCGCTGTGGCGTGAACAAACGTTTCATCACCGAGGAGGAACTTGTCATCCGCGAGTCAGGCACCAGCACCAACAAACAGATCATCGAGTTTCGCGGAGAAGACGCCATCAGCTCCGCCCTCATCTCTGTCGTCGAAGGCCGCGTGCGTCGTTTCTACTATGTCGTCGGCAAAGGCAGCCGTTCCGACGCCGCGCTGAGTGATGCCCACAACGCCACAGTCGATCTGGGCAAGCAGCAGAACTTTGAAGTCATCCAGGCGAACCTCTCCGAAATCAGCCGCATCCCGGAAGATGCAGACGGCCTGTTCATTCTGGGCGCTCGCTATGACCTTTCCGAGCGTGAAATCGGCATGCTCGATGATTATTGGAAAAGCAAACGAGCAGGCATTTTCATCATGCTGGATCCGGGGGGCGAGACAACACGCCTCAACACATTCCTAAACGCCAACGGCGTGCGTCCGCGAGGAGACCGTGTGCTCACCGCTGAAAGCACCAGCACCGGCGCGAGGAAGGAATTCACGGTGATCGCCGAGTTCATGAAGGAGGTTCCCTTCATCCGTCATCTAGCCTCGTCGGCCATCACGCTGGCCGGACAGTCAGAATCCCTGGAACTGCGCGATCAGGACAACGCGCTCAAAGAGCAGTCCATCAGTGCCCAGCCACTCGTGCGAGCCTCGCCCCGCTACTGGGGGGAACGTCAATTTCTTGAAGAACTGCCCGTGGTTGATGAGGAGGACACCCTGCCGCCCATTTATCTGGCAGCCAGCATCGAACGTGGTGCCGTGCGTGACGAAAGCCAGCGTGCCGACAGCTCGCGCATGGTGGTGGTCTCCAACGCCACCCTGCTGGACAAGCAGACCATGCTTGCCGTGAACCGCGACTTCATCGCCGCCGGCTTGAACTGGCTCATGAATCGCGAGAGCAACATCGGCATCCCCACCAAGTCCAAACGCTCCTACCGCATCCAGCTCACCCAAAAACAGCATGAGCTGATCTTCTGGATCACCTCCATCACCCTGCCCGGCATCGTTCTGGGACTGGGCTTCCTGGTCTGGGCCAGCCGGCGGGCCGCATGAACTGATTTTGACGCATGAGCGCACGCACCACCCTTCTCCTGTTCCTGCTGGTAGCCGCGTTGGCCGCGGTCATTCTCGGCATCGAGCGCTATTTCCCCTCCGCCCAGGAACTGCGTGAGATCAAACGTGGCCCCGCACGTTTTGAGAAAGAGAAAGTCACCCGTGCCGAGGTGCTCACAGCCGAGAACACCCCGCTCACCCTAGTGCGTGACGGCAATGCCTGGCGTATTGAGGCACCGTTCGATGACCTGGCCGATCCGCAGAAGGTCGCCGCGCTCATTCTCACTCTGGACGGTGTTGAATGGATCGAACGCATCCATCGCGAGGAATTTGACGAGGGTGAGTGGCAAAAAACCGGCCTCGACCAGCCGCGCTACAAAGTGCGCCTGCTGGCCGGTGACTCCGTGGTGCATGAATGCTGGTTTGGCGCCCCGGCAGTCATTGAAAACAGTGTTTACATCGGCATTCCCGACGCCAAAACCCAGGAACCCGCATGGTATCTTGCCAAAAGCGAGGCACCCGCCGTGCTTCAGATTCCTGCCGCTTCCTGGCGTGACCCCAAGCTGCTGCGCCTGCCTGCCGAAGTCATCACCGGCATCACTCTTACCCAGGCTTCCGGCCAGATCGTGCTTTCCCGCGAAAACGAACACGCCCCCTGGTCGCTCGAAAAGCCGCTCAAAACTCGCGGCAGCAAGGAGCGCATCACCGAACTGCTTTCCACGATCCTCAATATTGAAATCGCCGAGGCCAGAGACAGCACCGTCACAGCGAATGGCAATTCAGCCAAAGGCGCGGATGCCCAGCCAGCTCCGGTGGATGAAATCAAAGTGATCATCGAATCCAAGCCACGCGGCAAGTCCTACGAGTTCACGGTGAAGAAACCTGCCGATGAGAAACAAGCGCTGACCTCCGCCACCACGGCCTACCGCAAATCAGTCTTCACCGTGGCCGCCAAAAACCTTTCCAACCTTTGGGTCAATCCCAATGCATTGCGCGATCACCTGCTCGCCCAGATCGATGGCGAACGCCTTGACTACATCACCATCACCAGCAAGACCCACCCGGAGATCAATCTGCGCAATGAAGGCGGCTCCTGGTATCTTCTGCGTCATGGCAAATGGGATGCAGCCAACGGAGACCGCATCGCCCGCTGCCTCAACGCGCTCAACACCCATGAAATCCTTCAATTTACCGCCGACACGGCCGCTGATCTAGCCCCCTACGGCCTGGATGCCCCCTTCCAAACCATCACCTGGACACCATCACGCGAAAAACCAGTGAAGCTCATGTTTGGTCACAATGCTGAAAACACACAGTTCTTCGCCAAATACGACAGCGAGCCCTTCATTTACCGCATCGACGCCTCCCTCCTGCCCTCGCTCCCCACTGACGGCATCAAATGGAAGGGGCTGGGAACCCTGCGTTTCACCACCTTCGCCCTGCGTCGCATCACCATGTCACGCGGTGCCACTTCGACCACGACTCTCGACTATAACCCCGTCACAGCGGAATGGAAGGCCACGCGAGGTGGTCGTGATGTCACCGAAGAAATCGACCGTGTGAAGGCCGATCAGCTCGCCAACCACCTCGCACGCTTCACCGTGCAGGATTGGGCCGCCGACCGGTCTGACGCGCTTCAGGCCCTCCAAAACCCTTTTCTCACCATCCAGGTCGTCCTCGGTGAACCCGGCCGCACCGACGGGCCAATTCGCGAGGTCGAAATCCACTTCTCCCCCACACAGCCCAATGCCGAAACCGCCTTCTACTTCGGTCAGATCAAGGGGGATCCTGACATTTTCTACATAACCCGCACCGCCCTCCTCCAAAACTTCGGCGAAAGCGTTTTCAAGCCAAAGACGGTGAAATAAACCAACGCTTCCGGCTGGGAAAATGGCGGTGAGGGAGGGATTCGAACCCTCGGTAGCTGTTAAGGCTACGCATCTTTAGCAAAGATGTGCTTTCGACCACTCAGCCACCTCACCGTTGCGCTCCGCCAGTCGGGCGGCGCGACGCTATTTAGCGTGAAACGCGGGAGATCGTCAAACGAAATGTCATCTCGAAGCGCAACTCCATCTCACAGCAAATCCGGACGGTTGGTTCGCGTGCGTTCCAGCGCTTGCTGTGCCCGCCATTCGGCGATCTTGGCGTGATTCCCACTCAGGAGTATTTCCGGCACTTTCAATTCGCGATACTCGGCCGGTTTTGTGTATTGCGGCGCCTCCAGCAGTCCGCTCGCACCGAAGCTTTCCTCCACGGCGCTCATCTCATCGCCCAGCACACCGGGCAGCAGACGCACAATCGCATCCATCACCACCACGGCGGCGATGGCACCATTTGTCAGCACATAATCGCCAAGACTGATTTCCTCATCCACCCAGTGCTCGATGATGCGATGATCCACGCCTTCGTAATGACCGGAGAGGAAAATCAAATGCGGTTCTGCGGAGAGTCGTCTTGCTGTGGCCTGATCAAAGCGTTTTCCGGCGGGCGACAGGTAAATCACCCGCGCCTCCGGCGTGTCGAGGCGGTCCAACGTTGCAAACACCGGCTCAGGGCGGATCACCATCCCCTGCCCGCCGCCATACGGTGTGTCGTCCACGTGGCGATGCTTCCCCAGTCCCTGCTCGCGCAGATCATGCACCCGCAGGTCCAGAATCCCCTTCTCCTGCGCGCGCCCCATCATGCTCAACCCCATCGGGACCGAGACAAGCTCCGGGA
>CAMCWM010000189.1 GCA_945882215.1 Akkermansia muciniphila
TGCATGGAGCTGTTCATGGCCTACTACAGCGCCAATCCGTATGAAGGCGCGGCCTTCACGTTGCGTGGCCTCACCGGTCCGTCCACCTGGGCCTACTACTTCATGTTCAGCTTCAACGTGTTCGCCCCGCAGCTTTTCTGGGTGCGCTGGTGCCGCCACAACATGTGGGTCGTGATGTTCGTCTGCATGTGCGTGAACGCTGGCATGTGGTTCGAGCGCTACGTCATTATCGCCACCACGCTGGAGCGCCACATGATCCCCGGCTCCTGGGGTGTCTATGAGGCCACCTGGGTCGATAAGTACACCTTCCTCGGCACCTTCGGCTTCTTCATGATGCTGTTCTTGCTGTTCCTGCGCTTCCTGCCCGTCATCGCCATCGGTGAAGTGAAGGGCGTCCTGCCGCAGTCGAACCCGCATCGTGACGATCATGCCGAGCCCGGCATTCAGGAGGAAGACCTCATGGACTACTCCGACCGTCACGTCCCCAAACCCGTTGCCGCCTAACCTTTCAACTGCACTTCGACTGTGAGCACCACCCTCAAACGAGTCCACGGCTACCTCGCTGAATTTGACAGCGTTCAGGAGCTGTACCATGCCGCCGAGCACGTGCGCGACGCTGGCTATCAGCGCTGGGATGTGCATTCCCCGTTCCCGATTCACGGCATGGACAAAGCCATGGGCGTTTCCCGCTCGAAGCTGCCTTACCTCGTCTTCTGCGGCGGCATCACCGGCACCACGGTGGCTTTCATCCTGCAGACCATCACCCAGACCAACTTCTGGAGCAGCATTGGGCTCGGCTTCCTCGAAAAAATCGTCGAAACCTATCCAACGGTCGTTCAAGGCAAGCCCACGGACATCTGGACGCTGCCAGCTTTCTTCCCCGTGATGTTCGAGCTGACGATTCTGTTCAGCGCCTTCACCACGTTGTTTGGACTGCTCGCCTTGATCGGCCTGCCACGCTGGAACCATCCGCTGTTCGCCTCCAAGCGTTTCCCGAAATTCTCCGATGACGGTTTCTTTGTCTGCATCGAAGCCCGCGACCCGAAATTCTCCCAGGAAGGCACCAAGTCCCTTCTCGAAAAAGCCGGCGGCAAAAACATCGAACTCGTGGAGGACGAAGTCTAAGCCTCGCGCACCGCACGAACCATGAAGTACTACTTCCTCAGCTTTCTCTTTGTCGGCGCGATCCTCGTGAGCGCGTTCGGATTCCGTGGCAGCAAGTCCGAATTGCCGCCGCTCGAAGTGTTCCCGGACATGGATCATCAGGCCAAGATCAAATACCAGGCCGTGAGCGAATTTTTCGCCGATGGCCGTGGTGCGCGCATGCCCGTCAAAGGCACGGTGCCGATGGGTTTCGAGATTCCTGCCAAACCCGCCGTTGACGGTGCCAAACCCGCCCGCGTGGCCTTCACCAACGGCATCAGCTACTACGACACCGGCAAGATGGGCGATTTCTACGGCGATGGCCTGCCGACTGAGATCACCGGAGATAAAACCGTCTTTAACGATGCCTTCATCAAGCGTGGTGAGCAGCGCTACGCCATCCATTGTGCCATCTGCCACGGCGCTTCTGGCAATGGCAAGGGTGTCACCTCCAAGTACGGCATCCTCACCGCCTTCAGCTTTCAGCAGCCCGGCAACACCGATCCTGCCAATGCCGCCGCCTATCGCGCGGATGGTGCCATCTTTGATGTCATCACCAACGGCAAAGGCTTGATGGGTGGTTACGGCGGCAACATCACCGTGCGCGACCGCTGGGCCATCGTGGCCTACATCCGCTCCCTGCAACTCGCCGCCAAAGAGTCCGGCGTCACCCTTCCCCTCCAGTAACGGCACGATCACGCGAATCCCGGCATGAGTCACCACGTCACCTTCAACGATCTGCCCCAGGGCGGAGAAAAATTCGAACCGGCCAAGGGCGGCAAGCTCATCGGCTCGCTGGGCCTCGTCGGCCTGCTCGGCCTCATCGCCTCCGGCTACTTCTTCTTCGCCAAAACGGACACCTTTGCCTACTCCTGGCTGTTCGCGGTTTTCTTCACCTTCACCTTCGTGGTTGGCGGCTGCTTCTGGATCCTCCTCCACAGCGCCTCGAACTCGAGCTGGGGCGTCGCCGTGCGCCGTATCTGGGAAAATCTGGCCAACATGATCCTCGCCTTGGGCATTCTGGCCACACCGCTGCTCATTCCGGCGGTGCAGAAGCCGCTCTATGAGTGGATGAATCATCATCGTGCCGCCGCTGAACACGCGCATCACGATCACAGCACCGTCAAAGAAGCGCTCCACCACATGACCGTGGGTGACGAGGCCAAAAAAATCGAGGCCAACCCACATCTGCACATCCTGGTTGAGAAGTTCGGCTACCTGAACATCAGCAACCACTTCCTGCCGCCGTTTAGCTGGCAGGTGCGCTTCGTGCTCTACTTCCTCATCCTCTGGCACATCGCCCGCACGCTGCGCGGCAAGTCGCTCAAGCAGGAGCAGGATGGTGACATCAAGCACACCATCGCCGCACGCGCTTTCTCCTGCCGCTGGCTGCTCTTCTACGCGTTGACCGTGACCTTCGCGTCGGTCGATTGGCTCATGTCGCTCGACTACAACTGGTTCTCCACGATGTGGGGCGTGTACATCTTCGCCGGCTGTGCCTGGGCCTCCATGGCGCTCTCCATTCTCGTTCTCACCTGGTTGCGCGGCCTCGGTTACCTGAACAAGGTCGTCACCGACGAGCATTACCATCTGATGGGCAAGCTGCTCTTCGCCTTCACGGTGTTCTGGGGCTACATCGCCTTCAGCCAGTATTTCCTCATCTGGTACGCCAACATCACGGAAGAAACCCGCTTCTACCTCACGCGTAACACCGAAGCCTGGCGCGGTGTGTCGATCTTCATCGTCGTCGGTCACTTCGTCGGCCCGTTCCTGCTCCTGCTGTCCCAGCCACGCAAAAAGAACCCCGTCGTCGTCAGCCTCGTCTGTATCTGGATTCTGTTCATGCACTTGGTGGACATCTATTGGAACGTCATCCCTGAACGCGGCCCGTCCTTGGGACTTGGCTACTGGGTTCCGGGTGCCTGGGTGCAGGATCTGGCCGCCTTGTGCGCAGTGTTCGGCACCATGGGCTTCCTTTACCTGCGCGGCCTTGCCAAATACAGCCTGTATCCTTGGCGTGATCCGCGCCTCATCGAGTCCGTGAACGTCGTCAACTGATCCCCCGCTTTTCCATGTCGCAGTCCGATCAACCTCAAAAAGCCGGAGCCACCTTCCTTTGGGTGCTCGGAGCCTTCGCAGGCTTCGCCGTGCTGTTCACCATCATCCAGGCCGTGAACGATTCGAAGCAGGGTTTCGACCCGCGCGAAGCGGAACGCACGGCCTACACCGCTGAGATCCTCAAGGCGCAGAGCGAGAACCTCGCCAAGCTGGGTTTGACCGACGCTGCCAAGAAGAAGGCCGTGTTTGAAAAGACGCTCGCTGATCTCGGCGTGAAAAAACCTGCGGTCAGCACCCAGGTTGTCCCTGGATCACCCACCCAGCTCAAGCAGGCCGCCGCGGCAGCCCCTGCACCAGTTCCTGCTGCTCCTGCTGCTGGAACACCACCCGCTTCCCCTGCTCCTGCGGTTCCCGCAGCACCTGCACCGGCTCCTGCCGCACCCGCTCCGCCCAAGTAAGTCATGCAGACCTCTCCCTCCACTCCTGACACGGACCTTCAGGCCGACAATCTTCGCCGCGCGGCGATCGACAAGTCGGTGCGAGGCCCTGTGCTCTTCCTGTTCACCAACGGAGCCTTCTGGCTCATGCTCTCCACGCTGCTCGGTGTTCTCGCCGCGATCAAGCTGGTGGAGCCCGAGTTCCTTGGCGACTGCCAGTACATCACCTACGGCCGCCTTCAGCCCGCGCACATCAACGCGCTCGTCTATGGCTGGGGCGTGCAGGCCGCGCTCGGCGTCATGCTTTGGATCATGGCCCGTCGCTCCGGCCAGGAATTGAAGAGCGGCAAGAGCCTGCTCATCACCGCAGGCGTCTTTTGGAACATCACCATCACCGTGGGCATCCTTGCCATTCTGATGGGCAAGAGCACCTCCATCGAGTGGCTCGAAATGCCGAAGTTTGTCTGGCCGGTGCTGCTGATCTGCTTCCTCTGCTTCGCCTGGCCCATCGCCCGCATGTTTGGCCGCGCTTTCCGTCCTGAAGGCTTCATGGTCAGCACTTGGTACATCCTGGGCGCCTGCTTCTGGTTCCCATGGATCTTCATCACCGCCAACGTCGCGCTGCATTGCCTGCCAGGCCTCGGTGCTCTCGGTGCCGGCATTGATGCCTGGTACATTCACGGCGTGATCCTGCTGTTCTTTGTCCCCGTGGGCATTGGTGCCGCTTATTATTTCATTCCGAAGATCACCGGCCAGCCCATCGCCAGCGCGCAGCTCGCTTCCGCAGGTTTCTGGACGCTCGCCATTCTTGGCGGCTGGACCGGCATGCAGAAATACATGGGTGGTCCCCTTCCCGCCTGGATGTCTGCCATTGGCGCTGCCACCGGCGTGCTTCTGCTCATCCCCGTCGGTCTTGTGGGTCTCAATCATCACCTCACCACGCTTGGTAAGCACAGCGCTGTCGCTGCCAGTCCGACACTGCGTTTCGTTTTCTTCGGGGCGTTGTTCTATCCCGTCTCGGGTTTGATTCTGGCGCTGAATTCCGCCTTCTGGACGGGTGCCGGGCTGCAGTTCACCCAGTCGTGGTATTCGTTCCAGGTGGTCAGCGTGTATGGCTTCTTCAGCATGTGCGTGTTCGGCGCGATCTACTACATCGTCCCACGTCTTTCCGGCTGTGAATGGCTTAGCGTGCGCCTGATCCGCAACCACTTCTGGTTCTCCGTCTATGGAGTCAGCACCATCGTCATCATGAGCCTCGTCGCTGGCTGGCAGCAGGGTGCGGATCTGAACAATCCGGAGCACTGGGACCAGACCTTCATGAATCACGTCGTCAACTCCCGCGCTTACGTCGTCTCGCGCGCGGTGGCTTGGGCGCTCATCAGCTTCTCGAACTTCATGTTCCTTATTCACCTCCTGCTCATGGTCGCAGGTCTGGGCCGCCGCAGTTCGGCGCCCACACTGCTGCATCACGAGCATGACGATCACGCCCTTCCCGCCCACGCATGATGAACTTTCGCACCTTCATACTCGGCCTCGCTGCTTCCTTCGGTATCCCTTGGCTGTGCCTCATCGTCATTCCGGCGATGAAGTACCAGCAGCTCACTCCCGTCGCCTATGACAAGGAGAAAGACGGCGTCGAAGGATTCTATCCCCCCGCTCCCATCAATGGGCAGGGCCAGCTCATTTACATTCGTGAAGGTTGCAACCAGTGCCACACGCAGATGATCCGTCCGGTTCAGCTTGGCCTGGATGGCTGGTACAAAGGCTGGGGTCAGGATCAGGAGGCTCGCCCCACCACTCCTGCCCGACCAAATGAACTGCGTGACTACCTCGGCGAAAAATACGCCCTCCTCGGCATTCAGCGTGTTGGACCTGATCTCGCCAACTTCGGCTGGCGTGCCCCAGAAGCCGCGAAGCTCCACGTTCATCTGTTCGCCCCGCGTTCCGTGCATGACTGGAGCACGATGCCAGCCTACACCAAGCTCTACAAAGTGCAGAAGATCCAGGGTCCGGCTTCGGATCGCGCTTTGAAACTGCCGAAGAAATTCGCCGTGCCCGCAGGCTATGAAGTCGTCCCGACGCCGGAGGCAGATCGTCTCGTCGAATACCTTCTCTCATTGAAAAAGGACTATCCCGTCCCCGGACAGGCCGCAGCCGTCGCCGCTGCTGCCGCTCCTGCCAAAAAATAGCCCCTCTCGCGACCCGCACGCCCCATGAGCGCCCCCGCCCATCCTGACAGCACCGATCTTGACCGCCTTCACGCCGCCGTGAAGCGCGAGAAGGAAGACCTTGCTCCCGAAAGCCAGCCCGCACCGCTGTGGGCGACGTTTTTGCTCATGCTCATCGCCATCATCGCCGGCAGTCAGCTCGGTCCGATGACGGGCGGCTGGAGCTTTGACGTCAGCAATCCCTTTGCCCTCGCCGGTGGTGGTGATCCACGTCCAGGTGGAGCCGGAGCCGGAGCCGCCATGGACCCCTTCCAAATGGCCATGAAGAAAGGTGCCAGCGGCTACTCCGTCTGCGGTGGTTGTCATCAGGGCAACGGCGGAGGCCTTCCCGGCCAGTTCCCCCCTCTCGCCGGCTCGGAATACGTCACTGGCGGTACCGAGCGTTTGATTCGCATCGTGCAGCACGGTCTTACGGGGCCGATCACCGTCAAAGGCCAGGGCTTCAACACTCCTGGAGGCATGCAGGCCTTCGGCGGTGCCATGTCCTCTCAAGATCTCGCCAACGTGCTGACCTTCGTTCGCAATTCCTGGGGAAATGAGGGCACCATGATCACCAAGGAGATGGTGCAGAAAGTGCGTGATGAAGAAAAACGCACCACCCAGTGGACCGATGCCGGCCTGAAGCCGTTCGCTGACAAAAACGTTCCCGGCGAGATTCCTGCCGGCCCCGGTGCCACCGCAGCGGCTGCCGCTCCTCCCGCAGCCAAGTAATTTCAAACCACAATGACCCGTGTGAAGCAAACCGTCTCCCGCCAGGCACCTTGGGCTGCCTTCGGAGCCGTCATGCTGATCGCAAACGTGAGCTGCGGCAAGATGCCCGAGACTGCCAGTGAGGTGAAACTCACTCCTGCGGTCGAGATCGCTGAAACGTCCAGCATCATTGGCAAAGTGACGCTTCAAGGCACGGACGTCACGAAATTGCGCAAGGTCGTCGATGTCGGCGGCAATCCCTTCTGCACCGGCCACGGCGACATCATCGATGCGTCATGGCGCGTCGCTGCCGATGGTTCGCTCGCGGATGCGGTGATCACCGTGCGCGGCAGCCAACGCGCCAGCAATCTGCCTCCCATTGCGCCGCTCATTGATCAAACGAAGTGCGAGTTTGTGCCGCACACGGTGGCGGTCCAGCCCGGCCAAAGCGTCCGTTTCCACAACAGCGATCTCACCTTCCACAACATTCGCATTGCCCGCCATGAAGCCGGAACGCGTGGCAAAGGCGACAACATCGACAACATCGGCCAGCCCTCACGCGGTGATGAAAACGTGAAGACTTTCGATGCTCCCGGCATCTACCGCCTCGAATGCGATGTACACCGCTGGATGAGCGCCTGGGTGTTTGTTCACGAGGGCATTCACGCCGCAGTTTCCGCCGCAGATGGTCGTTTTGTCATCACGCGCGCGCTCGCGGACGGCGAATACGTCGTCGAAGCCTGGCATCCGCAGTTTCCGCAAAAACTTTCGCAAACCGTCACCGTCCGTGATGGCAAGGCCACCGCCGATTTCGCCTTTGATTTCGCGAAAGCCTTTCAACTTTGACCTTCTGACCCCCAGCCTATGAGCGCCGCCGCCACCTCTCACGATCACGCCCACGATCACTCGCATGATGACCATGCGCACGGGCACCATGAACAGAGCTTCGTGTGGAAGTACATTTTCTCCAGCGATCACAAGACCATCGGCATCCAGTATGGCCTCACCGGCCTCATCTTCCTGCTGTTCGGCTTCTTCCTCATGCTGCTCATGCGCTGGAGCATCGCTTATCCGGGGGTTCCGGTGCCGGCGATCGAGTTGATTCGCGACATTCCCCTCATCAAGGATCTCTTCGAGGCCATGTTCGGCCGCTGGCTGAATCCGGACGGCTCGCTCAACGGCGAGATCTACAACATGCTCGGCGCCATGCACGGCACGATCATGGTGTTCTTCGGCATCGTGCCGCTGGGCTTCGCCGCTTTCGGCAATTTTGTCATGCCGCTGCAGATCGGCACCATCGACATGGCGTTCCCCCGCCTGAACATGCTCAGCTACTGGTTCTTCTTCATCAGCTGTGTGTTGATGATGTACAGCTTCTTTGTCGGCACCGGTCCGGTGCAGACCGGCTGGACGATGTATTCGCCACTGGCATCGACGACGGCCATCGGCGTGACGAGTGTCTGGTCGCACGGTCACACGTGGTGGCTCACGGCGATGGTGTTCAACATCTCCGCGTCACTACTCGGCTCCGTCAACTTCATCGCCACTCTCATCAACCTGCGCACGAAAGGCATGGCATGGATGAAGATGCCCTTCTTCTGCTGGGCCATGTTTGTGATCGGCTTCCTGCTCCTGCTGGCCTTCCCGCCGCTCGAAGTGGCCGCCATCCTGCAGCTTTCCGACCGCGTGTTCGGCTCGTCGTTCTATCTGCCCACTGGTTTGATGGAAGGCGGCCAGCACCTCGACATTTCCGGCGGCGGCAGTCCCCTGCTCTACCAGCATCTGTTCTGGTTCCTGGCTCATCCTGAGGTTTACGTGCTCATCCTGCCCGCGTTCGCCATTCTCACGGAAGTCATTCCCTGCAATGCCCGCCGTCCGCTGTGGGGCTACAAGTCGATGGTGTACTCCGTGCTCACGCTCGGTTTCCTCAGCTTCCTGGTCTGGGCGCATCACATGTATCTCACCGGCATGGGCACGATGATGTCCACCTACTTCCAGATCACCACGGTGCTCATCTCGGTGCCGTCGGTGGTTCTATTGACCTGCCTCATGATCTCGCTGTGGGGCGGCTCCATCCGCTTCAACACGCAGATGCTCTTCGCCTGTGCTTTCCTGCCCATGTTCGGCTTCGGCGGCCTCACCGGTCTGCCGCTGGCCTTCTCGTTCATCGATCTCGCGTTGCACGACACCTACTACGTGATCGGCCATTTCCATTACGTCGTCGCCCCCGGCACCATCTTCGCCCTGTTTGCCGGCATTTATCACTGGTTCCCGAAGATCACCGGTCGTTTCATGAGTGACCGGCTCGGCAAATGGCACTTCTGGCCGTCGCTCATCGGCATGAACATGGTGTTTCTGCCCATGATGTTCCAGGGTATGGCGGGCTTCCACCGCCGCTGGTATGACGGTGGCAAATACTTCGAAAACACCTCCGGCTTCTCCCACTGGACCACGACGCTGACGCACAAGATCGGTGCCTTCTTCGGACTCGACATCCCGGACAACATGCTTTCCCTCAACATCGTGATGTCCGTCGGCGCTTTCATCCTCGCGCTCGGCCAGGTGCCTTTCATCTTCAACTTCTGGTTCAGCATCAAGGGCGGCAAAAAAGCCGAAAGCGACAATCCCTGGGATGCCACCACGCTGGACTGGGCCACGCCCACGCCGCCGCCGCATGGCAACTTCCTGTTCGACCCGGTCGCTCATCGTGGCCCGTACGAGTACAGCCTTCCCGGCCACGTCACCGACTTCTATCCGCAGTGGGAATCCGAACCCGGCAAACCCGAAACCAAACCTGCCGCCGACAAGGTGCTGGCGCATCACTAACCGCGAACTGAGAACCGCGAACCGCGACTACTTCAATGGAAATCCCGTACACAGTCCACGCCCGCCCGGACACCGGCCTCTTCAACGCCAAGATCGGCATCTGGCTCTTCCTCGCCTCGGAAGTCATGCTCTTCGGCGGTCTGTTCTCCGCTTACATCTTCCTCCGCCTCGGCGCGGACTATCCCTGGCCGGTGCATGACCTTGATGTCACTCTCGGCTTCTGGAACACTATTGTGCTCATTGCCTCCTCCGTCACGGTGGTCATGGCCTGGGCCTGCTTGAAGCTGCGGAAGTTTGGCTGGTATCGCATCAACATGGCCATCACGGTGATTTGCGCCGGCGTCTTCATGTTTAACAAGAGCCTCGAATACGGCGCGAAGTTCAAGCACTACGCCGTGAAGCTCACCGACGGCACCATCCTCACCGGCCACATGCCTGAGGATGAGCATGGCCACACCATTCACTACACTGTGAAGTTCGGCGACGTGACCGAGCTTTCCCTCGGCATTCCGGTGAAGCAAAGCGCTGTCACGGCTGATCCGGTGGATCATGTGCTGCCATACGTCGAAGGCGAGGCGCCCAAGTTCAAAACTGAGGACGGCAAGGAAATCACTCTCGACAAGGCAGCGTTTGCCGAGCTCCGCGCCGCGGCGATTGCCAAGGCCAAGGCTGACAAGAAAGACAACGCCACGGTGAAACTCACCGCCACAGCTCCGTTCAAAGTTGCCGCCAGACCCTCGGAAATCTTCGGCTACACCGCCACCACCATCACTTTCCGTGACGGCACCACAGCCACCGGCAAGCTCATCGACGACAAGATGACCCTCGAAGTCGATGGCATCGACACACGCGGAGTTGCGCAGCCTGAGAAGTCACTGGCCTTCGATCACCGCTATCTTGCCAACTGGCAGAAGGCTTTCGTCGCCAACCGTGACCATCACGTCTCCGAGTTCGAGCACAAGTACCCCACGCGTGACAAGTCCAGATCCGCCACGCTTCAGAAAGAGTCGCTGTACTTCAAGCTCCACTCCGCCACCCCGCCTGCCGAAGGCGCGGCTCATGGTGACAAGCACGGCGCTGAAGCCCACGCTCCCGCCGCATCCCACGGTCATGGCGAAGCGCATCACCCCACGGTCATTATCGAGAAGAAAGACATCACCTTCTTCTCCAACTTCACGCCCAAGCTCAACACCTACTACGCCATCTATTTCACGCTCACCGGCCTGCACGGCGCGCACGTCGTCGCCGGGGCGCTGGTGCTGTTGTACTTCCTCGTGTTCGACAACAAGCGTCTTAAGAAAGACCCTGAGCATCTGGCCAACCGCGTCGAAGTCGGCGGCCTGTTCTGGCACTTCGTCGATCTCGTCTGGATCTTCCTCTTCCCGCTGCT
Organism: Akkermansia muciniphila; assembly: GCA_945882215.1. GTDB lineage: Bacteria > Verrucomicrobiota > Verrucomicrobiia > Verrucomicrobiales > Verrucomicrobiaceae > Prosthecobacter. The sequence continues at coordinate 10,773 of CAMCWM010000189.1, forward strand.
GTATCTCCTGTAATCACTTCCACTTTCACTGTCATGTCTGACAACCTCGAAGAAATCCAGAAATCGGTCAAAAAGTACCTAGTCATCGGGGCCACGCTGATCGTCTTCACCGGCATCACCGTGTGGCTCTCTTATGTGGAGCTGCCCACGCACAGTCTGAACATCCTGGTCGGCATGATCGTGGCCACCTTCAAGGCCGCCCTCGTCGCGCTGATCTTCATGCATCTCAATCACGAGCGCAGCGTCATTTACAAGATCCTGTTCTTCACGGTGGTCCTGGCCCTCGTCCTTTTTGTGCTGTTCATCTTTTCTCACGGCGATCCGCTCACCTTTGAGGGCTTCTACGATCGTAACGAATAGCAAACCCGCCCGCCGTCATGTCCCTCAAGCACTTCCACGTCGTCTTCCTCGTCTTC
>CAMCWM010000190.1 GCA_945882215.1 Akkermansia muciniphila
AAACCGGCCGAGGCGTAATCATCACCCCAACCCACTGAATTATGACCAAGACCATCGCAGGAACTGAAATCGACGTGAACGAGGAAGGTTATCTCACCAACGCGTCGCAATGGAACGAAGCCATCGCTGCCGCCATCGCCGCAGAAGAAAGTGTGGGTCCGCTTACCGACGCGCACATGAAAGTCATCCGCTACCTGCGCGAGCAGCAGGCCAAGGGCGCGGCTCTCACCATCCGCAGCATGGGCAAGAGTGGCGTCGTGACGACGAAGGAACTCTACGACCTCTTCCCCGGCGGGCCGCTGAAGAAGTCCTCGAAAATCGCGGGCATTCCAAAACCGGTCGGATGCATTTAACCAACGAAGAACAAGGGACCAAGAACTACGAACCCTTATGTCCGACGACAAACAACCTGTTAAGAAGATGTCCATCATCGTGAGCCGAGGCTCGCTGGATGGGATTTACCCGGCGCTGATCATGGCGAACGGCGCACGCATGGAAGGCATCGAAGCCTCGCTGTTCTTCACCTTCTTTGGCCTCAATGCTCTGGCGAACAAGACGCTGGACCACTTGAAAGTCGCCACCGTCGGCAATTCCGCGCTGAACATGGCCATGCCGATGCTCGGTCTGCCGATGACGATTCCGTTTCCGACCGTGATGGGCGCGATCCCCGGAGTTTCGGCTTTTGCGACGCACCTGATGAACAAGGAGATGGAGAAACTCGACATCCCGCCCGTGCGCGAGTTTCTCGAACTCATCTCCGACTCCGGCGGCAAAATTTATGCCTGCAAGCTGGCGATGGACATGTTCAAGCTGAAGAAGGAGGACCTTATGGACCGCGTCGATGGCGTGCTGACCGTCGGCCAGTTTTACGAAGAGTCTGCCGGAGCAGGAACGCACATTCTTTTCACCTGAGATGGCCGCGCTTAGCAACGATCCCGCCCGCTGTGAGGTGATGAACCTCGGCTACGGCCCGCAAGGCCACGGCCCCTATCTTGTACGCCAGGAGGGCTACGAACCGGGCAGCAGCACCTTCAAGCCGCAGCGCTTCATCCTGCAAAAAGACGGTCGCTGGCTGCTGAACCTCGCCTTTGTGATGCTGCCGGAAGCTGAGCAGGAGAAACAGCTCTTCCACCACCTGACCGAGGTTTTGCTCTTTCTCGACGGCCTTAGCGACAAACCCGTCCAAGCCGACGGAAAACTGCCTCCGGGAACCAACGCCGATGAAATCATGGCGCACTTCGAGCAATGCACTCATCGCATCCTTCGGGGCATGCGCTCATGCAGCGTGACACCAGCGCGGGAATGATCACCACTGCAAGGTCGTCACGTCCACTCGCTGCTCGTTGTGGATTTCCTTGACGATGTGACCGTCGGACAGATGCAGCACGCGGTCGGCCATGGCGGCCATGGCGGCGTTGTGCGTGATGACAACGGTCAGTGTACCGAGTTCGCGATTGATGCGCTCGATGGCCTCCAGAACAGTGATGCCAGTGGTCACATCGAGCGCGCCGGTCGGTTCGTCACAGAGCAGGACCTCGGGTTTTTTGGCGATGGCACGGGCGATGGCCACACGCTGCTGCTCGCCGCCGCTGAGTTGCGAGGGGAAATGATCCATGCGGTGGCTGAGGCCGACGCGATCCAACGCATCCTCCGGTTTCATCGGGTCCGGGGCGATGTCGGTGATGAGGGCGACGTTTTCGCGGGCGGTGAGGCTGGGGATGAGGTTGTAGAACTGGAACACGAAGCCGACGCAATTGCGGCGGAACTGGGTCAGCGTGCGCTCGCCGCCACCGGAAAGATCCCAGCCCTTGTAGCGCAAGGTTCCCGCTGTGGGGATGTCCAGCCCGCCCAGGATGTTCAGCAGCGTGGATTTGCCGCTGCCGGAGGCGCCGAGCAGCACCACCAGCTCCCCGGGGTGGAAATCGAGATCGACGCCCTGCAGCGCCACGACATCCAACTCGCCCGTTTGATACACTTTGCGCAGTCCCCGGGCCTCAAAGATCGGCTGGGTGGCTGTAGGCGTCTGTTTTTTGGGAGTCTCGGAGCGGGTCTGCTGGCGGCGGGGCATCGGCACATCTTGCATGGCGAAAGTCATTGTGCCATCACGATGATCGGTGGTTGCGTCCGGCGTTCCTCGCGCAAGAATGGCGGATGCCCATCCTGGTCAGCGACGACGCCCCCGACATCCACACGTCGAGGGTTCGTTTGTCCCCACGTGAACGCACCCGCGGGCGCACCCTGGTCATTGGTGACATCCATGGCTGTTCGACGGCGCTGGAACTGATGCTGGAGGAGCTGTCACCTCAGAGTGATGACGTCGTCGTGACATTGGGCGACTACGTGGACCGGGGGCCAGACACACGCGGTGTGCTGCACCACCTGCTGGAACTGGAGGCCAGCACCCAGCTCATACCGCTGCTCGGCAACCATGAAATCCTCATGCTCGATGCCCGCAACAACCACGTCGATTCCGACTCCTGGTATGGCGTGGGCGGACGGCAGACGATGCAGTCCTACGGCTGCATGGACACCCCTGACTGGAACGCCATCCCCCAGGAGCACTGGGATTTTCTCAGCCAGCGCCTGCGCCGCTGGCATGTGACGGACACCCACATCTTCGCCCACGCAAACGTGAACGCCATGCTCCCCATGCCGGATCAAAGCGATGACTGGCTGTTCTGGCGGCGGTTTGACGACTCGCATCCGCACTTCTCCGGCAAGACACTGATCTGCGGCCACACCGCGCAGAAAGACGGCCTGCCCCGCATCTGGCCCGGCCGCATCTGCCTCGACACCTGGGTGTATGGCGAAGGCTGGCTCACCGCGCTGGATGTCGGCACGGAGACCTTTGTGCAGACCAGCCAGCGTGGCGAGGTGCGACGCCTCCGCTTCGACGAGGTGCGCATGCTCACCGAGAAAGAGTGATCCCCACCCGCCATGAATCGCGCGCGCTGGATCCTTTCTGCTGCCACCCTGCTCGTTTTCTGGCTTATCGGCGCGTTCATCTTCGTGCCACGCATGCAGCGTGATCTTGAAGCCGCCGCTCAAAACACGCTCTCACAGCAGGCCACGCTGGCAAAACGGCTCGGCGGGCTTCGTCTCGTCTTCGACGGCCAGCAGGCGCACCTCTCCGGCAGCGTGCGCACAATCCAGGACCGCCTCATCATCGAAGCCGCCGTGCAGGATCTCGTGCGAGCGCCCACACCGCTGACCGGCGGTCTCGGCATGCGTCTCAATCCCGTCAGCAACGTGCTCAATGAGATCGAAATAGCCCCCTACCCGCCCGGCTGGATGCTGCTGGCCGCCGCTGGCACACGCGCCCGTCTGCTCGGCACCGCCGCCAGCGAGTACGAAGCACGCGACCTCGCTCGCAGCGTACAGGAAAGCTGGAGCTCGAAAGGCGGCATGGTCGAGGGCTCTCCCGGCACCGATGCTGACACCCACGACGAAGCCGCCAATGTCTCGGCCACGCTGCGCGGCGTGCCCTCGCCGCAGCCAGCCGCACAGGCCCATCTAGCCCGTATCGGCCAGCCGTGGAGAGAATTGTCGCTCGCTAAAACGGACGACGCGCTGCTCGCTGAAGCCAGCGCCCTCGGCGTCAGCGAATCCGAGTGGCGGCAGCACCTCCTGCCCGCCTTGCGTGAACTGCGCGGCACGCTCAAGCAGCAGCGCCTCGCCGAGGCTGAAAGCATTCGCCTCGCCGGACTGCCACCAGGCCATCTTTTCATCGCCGCGCATGATCAGCAGGTCATCCTGCGCGGTGAAGTCGGCTCCACGTCGATGAAACGTGCGATTCTCGATGAAGCGCTCTCCGTTTTCGCCCCACGCCGTGTTCATGATGAGATCCGCGTCAGCCCGCAGCGTCGTCCCAGCGGTGAGTTCGGCCCCATCACCACCGCCTTGCTGCCTTCAGAAAAGGGAAAAAACTCACGCTCCCTCTTCCTCGGCCTCGGGGGCGATGCCTGGAAGCCGGTGGACTGGCAGATCGCCGCCGCCGAGCAGTCTTGGAAAAAAGAGCTCCCCGCCGGACTCAATCCCGCCCTGCTGCAAAATGACAGCGCCACGCTCTCCGGCTGGCTTCAGGATGCCGGCACCCACCCAACAGCGCCGTCTCTTCAACCCGAGCCTGCCGTCCTCACTCTCGTGCTGTTCGGATCGAAGGCCATCCTTGCCGGCCAGATCGCCGAAGAATCCGTGCGCGCCCAACTCATCGCTGCCGCACGTCAGGCTTATGGCCCGCGCATCCTTCTCCTCAGCGATGGTGTCCGTGTGCGTGGCAACTGCCAGCCTGCCAGCAACATCTTCCACACCCTCAAGAGCCTTCCTCCTGCTCCCGCTGCCGGCAGTGCGGGCATCCTCGCCATCGCAACGCCGGGCAATAACTGGAAAGTCATCCCCGTCACTCCGCAACTGATCGAGGCAGGCGGCCTTGCCAAATCCCCTCAATTTCCTGCCGACATTCCTGCTGGAATCGTCGAGGAACTCGCCGCCGAAGGCATCGAACAGCTCCGCCTGCATCTCAGCAATCAATCCTCCACCCTCCACCCTCAACTTCCGGCCCGCTGATGTCCTCTTTTCTCTGGTTGCTGCTCTACCTCGCACCGCTGCTCGGCCTGACCGCCGCGGTGTTCGCCTGGTTTGGCTGGCACTGGCGTGGCAGCGGCATGCAAAAGCAACTCAACGAACCTGAAGCTCCAGTCGGCGACACCCGAAACGCCCTGCATCATGCCGGGACGAATGTTCAACCGGTGCAAGTGGAAGACGACCTGCGCACCCTGCATGATGATTTGAAGTCCGCACGCGCCGAAATCCGGCGCAGTCAGGACGAAACCGCCAAAGCCCGCGAAGCCGCCAGCGCTCTCGAAGCAGAAGTGGCAAAACTGTTGCGCAACCTCGATCACCTCCGCACCGAGCGTGATCACCTGCGCGCTGAACGTGATCAGACGGCCACCGCCCTGATGACCGCACAGGCTGAGCTTGCACACCTCCGCAGTTCACAGCCAGCCGCCGACGAGGCTGTCCCAAGCCCCACGCCCATCGGCACAGAGCCTCCCGCCAAACCCAAGCGCAAGCGCGCCACTGCAGCCAGACCCAAAACGACGACGGCAGCCGCGCCCGCCTCCCTCCGCGAAAAAATCACCGCGCTCGAAGCCCGGCTCAATGCGCACCAGTCTGCTGTCGCCACACTCGCCCGGGAACGTGACGACTGGCAGCGTCAGGTCGGCAAATTAGCAGGCCAGACACCCACCGATCCCGCCGGACTCGGTCTCGCCCGCCGCAGCCTGGCCGACAGCGAAAAACGCCTGCTCACTGCCACCACCGAGATCGAACGCCTGCAAAGTCAGACACACGTGCTGCATCGCACCGAAGAAAAAGCCGCCGCGCTCGCCCACGTGCCTGATGACGACCTCACGCAGATCAAAGGCATCAAAAAAGTCATCAACGAGCAGCTTCGAGCCCACGGCATCCGCACCTGGCAGCAAATCGCACACTGGGATGAAGACGAATTGCGCGTCTTCAGCGAACTCCTGGCCTTCAAAAACCGCGCCACCCGCGAACAATGGAAGGAACAGGCCCGCATACTGCACGAATCCGCCCACGGCGGCATCCTTCTCTAATTTTCAAATTCCGCATGCACGCCATTTCACGATTCACGCCCGTTCTTCTCCCGTTTCTTATCGCCTCCTGCGTCAACCTAGGCACGCTCGACGAACGCCAGGAAAAGACCCGGCGCCTCAGCCACGACCTCCAGCAGCTCAGTCCCACGATCAACGCCCGCGAAGCCGATAAACTCGCCCTCACCGCCATCGAAACCTCAGCCGAACTCGCACGTGATTTCAAGCCGCTGCGTTTTCCGTGGATGAACAACGGCCTCGTGAACACCGGGCTGCGCAAACGCGGTCTGTGCTACCAGTGGCGTGATGATTTGTTTCCATTCCTCCATCGCCTGCATCTGCAAAGCATGGACCTGCACCTCACCTCGGCGCGCCGTGCCACCCTGCTCGAACACAACGGCATCGTCGTCACCGCCAAAGGCCAGCGTTTTGAGGACGGCATCGTTCTCGACCCCTGGCGCCACTGCGGCGTTCTCGCCTGGGCAAAGGTCTCCCAAGACCGCTATCCATGGAAGCCGCTGCCACGTGAGCTCACGCCGATGGTGCTGCGCCCGCTGCTGATGCCGGAGCTTTATCCCTCACGTTGAGGTCGTCGAAGCCCCCCTGTCAGACGCGATTGGGGGAGGTGGCGATCCGAGGGACACACGGCAGAGGTGCCTGCTTCAACGCCCCCAACGGGATCGCCACAGAATCCGCTCACTTGTCTTTCTTCTTCGCCACCGATGGAGGCACCACCTGAATGCCCGCAGATTCCATCACCAGATGTTGAAAGGCATCCTTCGGCTTGCCGCTGTCAGGCACGAGGACGTTTTGCACCATGAACACCGTGGCGATTTTGCGCTGCGGATCGATCCAGCCGTTGGTCGCAAAGGCGCCACCATGACCAAAGCTGCCGACGGGCATCTGTGAGCACACGCGCTGGGTCTCGGTGTTGCATTGCCAGCCGCAGGCGTAGTTGAGCTGTTTGCCGCCGGCGGTGACGGGCGTGGTCATGTCATGCACGGATTTTTCACTGAGAATGCGCGTGCCATCCAGCTCACCGCCGTTCGCGATCATCGCATAGAAGCGACCCATGTCGGCGGCGGTGGAAAACAAACCGCCTGAGGGTTCCACCATGTGCGTCACGTCTGCATCACTGGTGACAAAAGGATTGTAGCCGGGCACGAGTTCGTGCGTCTCGTCGTCTATCTTGTAGGTGCGGGCGATGCGTGCGCGATGCGCTTCATCGGGATTGAACATCGTGTCCTTCATGCCGAGCGGCCCAAAGATCTTGGCCTGCAAAAACGCGTCATATTTCATGCCGGAGGCGATTTCGAGGATGCGTCCGGCCACCGTGGGTCCGAAGCCGTATTCGTAGCCACTGCCGGGTTGGAAGGAGAGCGGCGTCTTGATCAGCGTGGCGACGTAGGCCTTCAATGAAATCGCCCCGTCGGTCGGTTTGCGAGAGGGAAAGGCAATGCCGGCGGTGTGGCTGAGCAGCATGCGCAGCGTGATGGGCTTTTCGGGTGCGCTGCCGTCAGCGAGTTTCACCTTCGCCAGTTCCGGCAACCATTTGGACGCCGGTTCATCGAGCGCCAGCTTGCCTTCATCCACGAGCACCATGACAGCGGTGGCGTTGACCGATTTCGTCATCGAGGCGATCCAGAACAGCGCGTCTTTCTCCATCGCCCGGCCTTTCGTCACATCGGCCATGCCTGCGGCGTCATGATGCACGATTTTTCCTTTCTCCATCACCAGTGTGACGATGCCGGCGGCCTGCTTCGACTTCACCGCCGATTCCATGGCGGGATGAATGGCGGCGAGCTTCGATTCATCGAGCGCGTGAAGCAGCGCGGGAACCAGAACGAATGTGAGGGCGAAACAACGTGCGATGGGATGCATCGCGACAGAACGCCCGCGCTCAGCGTGATCTAGCGCCGGCGTGGGCCGAAGAGGAACAGACCGGCGCCGAGCATCACCAGCAGCACTCCTGCAGGCTCCGGCACGAGGGCGAAATTGTTGCCCACCACATAATCTCCCACGGCGCTGCCGATGAGCTGCCCGTCCGTGGCCGAAGTGCCAAACTGATAACCGCCGTAGATGCCGCTGAGCACCGCCTCGTCCGCCGCCTGGCTGAAACTGGTGTAGTTGCGGGTCAGATCCGTGCTGCCGTCGCCATTGATGTCGCTGCCGAGGCTGAAGGCGACACTGTCACCGAGATAAGAGGCGAGAACCGTGGCGGCGGCCTCGCTGATTGTACTGCCAAGTGCCACGTATTCAGGAAACGAGGGTGAGGTGATCAGCGGTGTCCACGCCACGTCCACGTCGGTGCTGCCATTGCCATCGGCATCACCGTTCGCGATGGCCGTTTCAGGACGCCAGAACTGGGTGTCGTAGCTCGTGGCCATGGCAGTGATGCCGGCGTCTGCCATCGCCACGTTCACCGCCGCGAGCAAACGTGCGGTGTCTGCGACGCTGAGACCAGCGCTCGCGGCAGCCGCTTCCGCCACTTGATTCCACATGCCGGTGGTCTTCACCGTGCCCTCACCCGCCGCCCAGAAGTAGGCCTGGTTCGTTTGATCGGAGGTGCGCGTCAGGCTGAACGAGGCACCGATGTCCTTCACCTGATTGTAGTCCGTGGCATACTGGCCGGTCAGCATGTACGCCGTGACAGTGCCACCTGGCAGGCTGCTCATGTAGGCACCCGTGCCTGGAATCGCAAAGGTGTTCACCGTTCCCCAGCCCGGCAGCAGGGCTCCTGCGGGAGACGTTTGCGCCCAGTAGCCAGCGGTGCCGACCGGCGAGTACGGCGTGCCAGCCGCCGTCGAGGCGCCATCCGTCGAGCGCCAGGTCAACATGTCATTGGCAATGGAAGTTCCCCAGGCGATGCCGTCGTCCTTCGCCTGCCCATCGGCAATCGCACCGAGCTGCGTGGTATAGAGCGAGGTGAAAGCCGCGCTCGATCCTGAGTAAAGGCTCTGCATCACCGTATTGGCTGCCGAAATCATCGCGGCTTCGTAGGAAGCTCCCGCCGGGCCGGCCCCAGGAGCGGCATAACCGCCGAAGCCGTAGGTCTGATACACGCCACGGATGCTTTCCGAGGCATTGTAGATCGACGTGTGCAGGATCGCCAGATCACGCGTCATCACCGGGGCCTCCGTGTTCGTGCGCATCGTGGTCAGCGCCAGCGCATTCCACTCCGTGACCAAATCCGCCCGCGACACCGAAAACGGTGCCAGCAGCAGGCTCAAACAAGCCAGCAGGGGGCAAAAATGGAGGTGGAGGTGGCGCATGGGTGACTCAATCGAGTAAATCTATTATAATTTCCATGATCCAGCAATTCCTTTCGCCTCCTTAACCATCCCGCCTCTCCCAGCCCCTCGAAATTGCCTTTGACCTTCGCCGTTGCAGCCGGACACTCCGCCTCGTTACGACAGGGGCGTCCCGCGCAGGGACTGAGACTTTCCGCAGGGAAAGAACCCTCCGAACCTGATGCGGGTCATGCCGCCGAAGGGAGTTCGCTCGGAGGTTTCTCGGTTTCTTGCGCTCAGCGCCTCAGCCAACAGAGAACCGCAAACAGCGAACCGAGAACCTATTTCCCCCATGATCGCCGATCCCAAAACCTCCTTTGAAGGACACTCCTCCGAGCACCTCCCCGCCAGCAACCGCATCTACGTCGAGGGGCAGATCCATAAAGACATCCGCGTCCCCATGCGCGAGATCACGCTTTCTCCGACGAAAGCCTTCAATGGCCGCATCGAGATGAATGAACCCGTCCGCGTCTATGATTGCAGCGGTCCCTGGGGTGATCCGACCTTCCAAGGCGACTCCTCCGAAGGTCTCCCCCCCCTCCGCGAAAGCTGGATCGAAGCCCGCAACGACGTCATCGCCTACGATGGCCGCGAAGTGAAGCCGCAGGACAACGGCTACCTCTCCGGCAAGCACGCCGAATTTGCCAGCACCGCCGAGCGCAATCGCCTCGTCGAGTTCCCCGGCCTCCACGGCGAGCGCCGCCGCCCGCTCAAGGCCACTGGCCATCCTGTCACCCAGCTTTGGTATGCCAAACAAGGCATCATCACTCCCGAGATGGAGTTCATCGCCATCCGCGAAAACATGTATCGCGCCAAGATTGCCGACCGGACGAACGACATCGTCCGCAACGACCTCGACAAGCAGCACGTCGGCTCCTCCCAGGTCCAGACCGACTACACCCCCGGCATCTTCAAGCGCTTCCCCCAGCGCATCCCGAACGAAATCACCCCCGAGTTCGTCCGCAGTGAAGTCGCCGCAGGTCGCGCCATCATCCCCGCCAACATCAATCACCCCGAGCTCGAGCCGATGATCATCGGCCGGAACTTCCTCGTCAAAATCAACGCCAACATCGGCAACAGCGCCGTCGCCTCCAGCATTGAGGAAGAAGTCGAAAAGATGCGCTGGGCCACCAAGTGGGGTGCCGACACCGTCATGGACCTCTCCACCGGCAAGAACATCCACGCCACCCGTGAATGGATCCTGCGGAACTCACCCGTGCCCATCGGCACCGTGCCCATCTACCAGGCGCTCGAAAAAGTGAACGGCAAGGCCGAGGACCTCACCTGGGAACTCTTCCGCGACACCCTCATCGAGCAGGCCGAGCAGGGTGTCGATTACTTCACCATCCACGCCGGCGTTCTGCTGCGCTTCGTCCCCATGACCGCCTCCCGCATGACCGGCATCGTCAGCCGCGGCGGCAGCATCATGGCCAAGTGGTGCCTCGCCCACCACAAGGAAAACGTCCTCTACACCCACTGGGACGACATCTGCGACATCATGGCCGCTTACGATGTGAGCTTCTCCATCGGCGACGGCCTGCGCCCCGGCTCCATCGCCGACGCCAATGACAAAGCCCAGTTCGGCGAACTCGAAGTGCAGGGCGAGCTCACCAAGCGCGCCTGGGCCAAAGGCGTGCAAGTTATGAACGAAGGCCCCGGCCACGTCCCCATGCACATGATCGAGGAAAACATGGCCAAGCAGCTCGAGTGGTGCCACGAGGCCCCCTTCTACACCCTCGGGCCGCTCACCACCGACATCGCCCCCGGCTACGACCACATCACCAGCGGCATCGGCGCCGCCATGATCGGCTGGTATGGCTGCGCCATGCTCTGCTACGTCACGCCCAAGGAACACCTCGGCCTCCCGAACAAGGAAGACGTCAAAGCCGGCGTCATCACCTACAAACTCGCCGCCCACGCCGCCGACCTCGCCAAAGGCCACCCCGGCGCCCAATACCGCGACAACGCCCTCTCCAAAGCCCGCTTCGAGTTCCGCTGGGAAGACCAGTTCAACCTCTCCCTCGACCCCGTCACCGCGAGAGAATACCACGACGAAACCCTCCCCCAAGACGGAGCCAAAAGCGCCCACTTCTGCTCCATGTGCGGCCCCCACTTCTGCTCCATGAAGATCACCGAAGACGTCCGCAAATACGCCGCCGAACAAGCCATCTCCGAGGAAGAAGCGCTCCAGCGCGGAATGGAGGAAAAGAGCAAAGAGTTCGTCGAAAGCGGAGCCGAAGTTTACGCGAAGGCGTAGTGTGCTCTTGACTG
>CAMCWM010000191.1 GCA_945882215.1 Akkermansia muciniphila
GCCAGATGCAGCCCATCAATCGTCTGCCACACGGCGGTGCCGGCATCGTAGGCCTCGCAAATGCCGCGATGCAGCATCGTCTGCGGAGCCACCTTGCCGGCAAGAGCCGCCGCATTGCTGATGAACTGATTCAATTCGCCTCCTTGCAGGCCCAGCACGATGGCGGGGTTCGTGCAGAACTGGCCCACGCCCATCGTGACCGAGCCGACGTAAGCTTCCGCGATCTTCGAGGCACGCTCCTTGAGCGCGCCGGGCAGCACAAACACCGGATTCACCGAACCCATCTCCGCATACACCGGAATCGGATGCGAACGCGCCGCAGCCACATCCATGAGCGCACGCCCACCACGCAATGAACCGGTGAAACCCACGGCCTGCGTGAGCGGATGCTTCACCAGTGCTGTACCAATGTCGTTGCCCTTGCCATGCAGCAGCGAAAAACTGCCCGCAGGCAGGCCGACCTTGTGCAGTGCATTGACTACCGCACGTCCCATCATCTCGCAGGTGCCTGGATGCGCCGGATGGCCTTTCACCACCACTGGACATCCCGCCGCCAGCGCACAGACCGTGTCCGTGCCGACGACCCCGATGGCGAAGGGAAAATTGCTCGCGCCAAACACGACCACCGGTCCGATTGGCATCATCACACGGCGCACATCTGGTTTCGGCAACGGCTGGCGATCCGGAATCGCATGATCCACACGTGCCTCCGCCCAGGAACCTTCGCGAATCAATGCCGCGAAAAGTTTGCACTGACCAATCGCGCGTCCGCGTTCGCCGGTGAGGCGTGCCATCGGCAAAGCGGTCTCCGCATGCGCGCGTTCGAGCAATGCATCGCCCAGCGCGGTGATTTCATCCGCAATCGCGTCCAACAAAGCCGCGCGCGTTTCCGGCGTGGCAAGACGCAGGCCATCGAAAGCCGCTTCCGCAGCCTGCAAGGCTTCATCGGCCTCCGCATGCGTGGCATCGCCGTAGGCTGGCTCAAGCTGGGCGCTGGTGGTCGGATTGGCAGCATGGAACAGATGGCCGTGCGGGGCCGTCTCGCGGCCGGCGATGAAGTGGTGTCCGGTGAGTGTCATGGTGTTGAAATGAGTGTGTGTGAAGAATGAATCAGGCCATCGGGTTCATGAGCGTGCCAATGCCGTCGATGGTGATGTTCACGATGTCACCGCTCTTGAGCGTGAATTCATCACCTGGGACGATGCCGGTGCCAGTCATGAGGAAGGTGCCGGTGGGGAAAGTATTGTCGCGGTAGAGGAATCCGGCAAGTTCCTGTGGAGTGCGCTTTAATTGGGACAGTGTTGTTTCACCTTCAAAAGCGGGAACGCCAGCACGGTCGATTTGCAGGTGGATGCGAGTCGAGGGAACAGGTGCCTCTGTTTGAATCAAGATGGCAGGCCCAAGAGCAGCGCAGAGCTTGAAGCACTTCGCCTGCGGCAGGTAGAGCGGGTTTTCTCCTTCGATGTCACGGCAGGAAAGGTCGTTGCCGATGGTGTAGCCGATGATCTCTCCGCGTGAGTTGATGCAAAGCGTGAGTTCCGGTTCGGGCACCATCCACTTTGAATCGCTGCGCAGATGCATCGCCTGACCTGGATGCGCGACGCGCTGGGGCGTGGCTTTGAAGAAAATTTCCGGGCGTTCAGCGGCATAAACGCGGTCGTAAAAACTGCCGCCACCGGCGTCTTTCGATTCCTCCATGCGCGCCGTGCGGCTGCGGAAGTAAGTCACGCCTGCGGCCCACACTTCCTGCGAGACGATGGGAGCCAGAATGCTCTCCGGGACCGGAGCGGCGACGGCAGGAGAAGAAGCCGCTATTTGAGAGAGGTAAGAAGCCAGTCCTGCGATTTCGAGGAGAGCATCCCAGTTCGTTTCCGGCACGGCGTGCCAAGTGCCTGCGTTTTCAATGAAGATGCCGGAAGAGGTGCGGTAAAGAAGCATGAGGAGGCCAGACTAGAGGGACTCGCGCCGCGTGCAACCAGCGTCACTTCTGATTCTTCAGCAATACCTCATCCAGACCGTGAAGACAGCTCGCCCACTGGATTCCAGCAACGGCCACGCAGTCTCGATAGCTCTCAGCCGCACGACCGCCTACGATCAACCCCATCGAGGGCGGCAGCAGGTCGCGCATGCGACGCAGCTTTTCCTCGATGACCGGGCATTTTTCCGGATAAACCACGCTCAGCGCCACCGCCTTCGCATGACGGGCGATGGCGCAGGCGGAAATTTCCTCCACCGGCAAGTTGGGCCCGAGATAGGTCACATGCCAGCCAAGATCCCGTGCCGAGGCCGCCACGATCAGAGCCCCCAGTTCATGCAATTCCCCCGCCGGTGTGGCGACAACGAGTTCCGGCGCATGCGTGGCGGTCTGACTGCCCGGCACCGGTGTGAGCAGCAACTCGCGAATCACCGCCGTGGCGATGTGCTCGTGGCTGGGCCGCAAGCTGCCATGCTGCCAGTTGTCACCAATCTGGATGATCAGCGGGCAAATCACTTGATGCAGCATGCCGCGCTGGCCGAGCTGCCGCCGTGCCTGAAGCAACACGCCACGCAATTTATCTGAATCATACTTTTTCGACGCGGCAATGGCGGCCTCCACGAAGTGCTCCGCCGTCTCGAAATTCGCCTCCGGGGCGGCGATCGTGCTGGCGGGCAGTTTTTTCACCAACTCCTCCAGATCCGTCGTGCAAAGACGCGCGACGCCGCCAATGCGGTGGCCGTTCTCCGTGAGCACACGCAGCAGCTTCAGCCGCTTGATGGCTTCTTCGCAGTACATGCGGCGATTCGTGCCGGTGCGGCTGGGGCTGAGCGCGTTGTAGCGTCGTTCCCAGATGCGGATCACATGGGAACTGAGACCGCTGAGCTGACTGGCGTGCTGGATGGGACAGGGCATCGGGAGGAGATGTCGAATGGCAGTTGCCATTTGAAGCTGGCACTGGAACGATTACGCATTGCCGCCGCCTCTGGCTACTGTCTTGTCACATTTTCCGCCACATGCTGAACTACATCTGGGCCTTTCTCCTTCTCACTGGCATGTGTGCCGCCGCACTGCTGGGCAATGTTTCCGGTGATGGCGGCATCGTCGCCGCCATCCTCTCCAAGTCGAAAGCTGCGGTCATGGACATCGCGCTGCCGCTGGCCGGATTGATGATCTTCTGGCTCGGCGTCATGCGCGTCATGGAAAAAGCCGGGCTGCTGGAACTGGCCGCACGCGCCCTCTCACCGATCATGCGCCGCCTCTTTCCCGATGTTCCGCGCGATCACCCCGCGATGAGCGCCATGATCATGAACCTGGCCGCCAACATGCTCGGCCTCGGCAACAGCGCCACGCCACTAGGTCTCAAGGCCATGACCCATCTCCAGGAGCTCAATCCGCACAAGCACACCGCCAGCAACGCCATGGTGACCTTCCTCGCCATGAATACCGCCGCGTTCACGCTCGTGCCCATGACTGCTATCAACTACCTCAACGCCGCAGGGGTCAAAGGCGCGCATCAGATCATCGTCCCCACCATCCTCGCCACGGCTTGCACCGTCGTCACCGCTGTGTTGGCGGCCAAACTTTATGGCAAGCTGCCCATGTTTGCCATCCAGCCGGATGACAGCGTGGAATCAACGGCCGCAGCCGATCAAACCGCTCCCGTGTCCGAAAAGATCACGCCAAAGCGCCGCTTCTGGCTCATCGCCCTGTTCGTCATCTTTGGTTCCTGTGCCGTTCTCGAATTCATGCCTGCCACCGCTCGTGAGAGCGTCTTGCAAGCCACTGGGCTCAGCCAGATCGTCGAGAAAGCCAAGCTGAAGGCCGCGCCCGTCGCCAAAGCCACGCCAAGCCCGGCTGCCGCTGAAGCGCCGCAAATCGAGCCCGCGTGGAAGCGCTTCATGAACGGCGGTTCCGGCCTCGCCATCCCCATCGTGCTCGTAATCACCCTCGGTGTCGGCATGGCAAAGGGTGTGAAGGTTTATGAGGAATTCGTCGAAGGTGCGAAGGAAGGATTTGCCGTGGCCACACGCATCATGCCCTTCCTCGTGGCGATGCTGGCCGCGCTGGCCGTTTTCAACAGCTCCGGCATGCTGCTGCTGCTCGAATACATGCTGCGGCCCGTGCTCGGCTTCATCGGCTTCCCGGTGGAACTGCTGCCGATGGCCCTGATGCGACCGCTGACCGGCTCCGGCTCGCTCGGCGTGCTCAATGACATCCTGCTCCGGCCTGAAAGCAGCGATCTGCTCAAATACACCGCCGCCATCATGTACGGCTCCACCGAGACCACGTTCTACGTCCTCGCCGTCTATTTCGGCAGCGTTGGCATCCGCCGCATCCGCCACGCCCTCGCCGCCGGACTCACCGCCGATGTGGTTGGCATGGGAATGGCTGTCATCATTGGCCGAATGCTTTTCTCATGAAATTCCTTCTCCCATGGCTGCTCGTCTGCGCCGTTCACGCCGCAGACCTCATCGAGCATGCAAAAGCACATCCCGATGGCAAAGCGGCGTTCAGCTTCGATTCCACCGCCTGGAGCGATGAGGAAGCCACCCGTCACCTGCCCATCGGCGTGTTCGATTCCGGCATCGGCGGACTTACCGTGCTGGAAGCGCTGCTCACGCTCGACGCCTTTCACAACGACACGCTGCAACCCGGAGCCGATGGCGTGGCCGATTTTGCTCAGGAACGCTTCATCTACTTCGGCGACCAAGCCAACATGCCCTACGGCAACTACTCCGCCGTCAATCGTACCGACTACCTGCGCGAATTGATCGTGAAGGACGCGATTTTCCTCCTCGGAAGACGATTCTGGCCTGCGGAGGGCAGCGTCCCCGCATTCACCAAGCCGCCGGTCAAAGCCATCGTCATCGCCTGCAACACCGCCACCGCCTACGGCCTCGAAGACATTCGCAAAGCCGTCGCCGCATGGAAAATTCCGGTGATCGTCGTCGGTGTCGTTGAAGCCGGAGCACGCGGTGTCCTCGAATCCAAAACCACCGGCGGCATTGGCATCCTCGCCACGGTCGGAACCTGCGCCAGCGGCGTCTATCCGCGCACCATCACCCAAACCCTCGGCCTTGCCGGTCAAAGCGTCCCCGTCATCGCCCAGCAGGGCAGCGCCACGCTCGCCGGAGCCATCGAAGGTGATGCGGCATTCCCTGATTCTGTTGCCGCTTATGCCTTGAAAGAAGCTCGCTCCCTCGCGGAAGCCTATCGTGACTCCAAACCGGCGAAACCGCTGCAAACCATCGTCCTTGGCTGCACGCACTACCCGCTCGCCAAAGATGAAATCGACGCCGCCCTTGGTTCATTGAGACAGGAGCCTGCGTTTCGCGATTTGATCGCCGAACAGCGCATCTTCGTGAATCCAGCCGAAGCGACGGCCAAAGAGCTGTTCCGTGAACTTGCCAAGGCAAAGCTGCGTTTGAAGCCCGGCGAACACTGCATCCTCGAACACGGCCAGTTCTACCTCTCCGTGCCCCGCGTCGATGAAGTTGGCCTTCAACTCTCCTCCGACGGCAACTTGGACCGTGACTACAAGTATTCGCGTTCACCCGGCCAGTTCGACTGCGAAGACACGAAGAACGTACCGCTCTCTCTGGCCCTGATTCCGGCCAACAGCGCCAGGCTGGTGCGTGAACGCCTGCCTGCAGTGTGGAAAACCCTGGGACGATGAGTCTTTCAAAGGTGGCGAAAGCAACAGAGCGTACCGTTTGCCTATGGCGCAGACGCTGCTACCCTCGCGGCCCCCTTCCCCAGAAAAACTGCCCATGACCCCCGATAAAATTCGCAACATCGCCATCATCGCCCACGTCGATCACGGCAAAACGACGCTCGTTGACGGGCTGCTGCGCTCCAGCGGCAACTTCCGTGAGAACCAGGCCATCGCCGAACGCGCCATGGACTCGATGGACCTCGAAAAGGAAAAGGGCATCACCATCAAGGCGAAGAACACCTCCGTTCACTGGAACGACCACATCATCAACATCGTCGACACTCCCGGCCATGCCGACTTCGGCGGCGAGGTGGAGCGCGTGATGAAGATGGTGGATGGCGTGATGCTCGTGGTGGATGCCTATGACGGACCGCAGGCACAGACGCGCTTCGTGTTGAAGAAGGCGCTGCAGCAGGGCATCAAGCCCATCGTGCTCATCAACAAGATGGACCGCCCGAACATCGAGCCACAGAAGGTTCACGACAAGGTGCTGGAGCTCTTTCTCGAACTCGACGCCACAGAAGAGCAGTTCAACGCCGCCTTCCTCTACGGCAGTGCCCGCGCTGGCTGGGTGAGCGACAAACCGGACGGTGAACAGCATGACATGACCTTCCTGCTGGGCAAGATCGTGGAGCACATCCCGGCACCCAAGGCCGAGGTTGAGGGCAGCTTTGAAATGCTCGTTTCCAACATCGACTGGGACAATTTTGTGGGCCGTGTGGCCATCGGCAAGGTCACCCGAGGCAGCGTGAAGCTCGGTGACCGCGTGTTCCTGCTGGGCAAGACGCCGGAGGAAAAAGCCAAGCCAGTGAAGGTGACCAAAGTCTTCCAATACACGACGCTGACCACCGGCGAGTCCGTGGAAGGCACCGCAGGAGACATTGTGGGCATCAGCGGCTTTGAAGATGTGGACATCGGTCAAACCGTGGCCGGCGCCGCAGACGCCCCTGCCCTCCCCTTCGTCGCCATCGATCCGCCGACGATTGTGATGCAGTTCGCCGTGAATGACGGCCCGCTGGCCGGTCGCGAAGGCGATCACGTCACCTCCCGCAAGATCCGCGACCGTCTGGACCGCGAGCAGAAGATGAACGTGACGATCAGCGTGAAAGACACGGACACCGCCGGCATTTTTGACGTCAGCGCCCGTGGCTCGATGCAGATCGCCGTGCTCGTCGAGCAAATGCGCCGTGAAGGCTTCGAAGTGCTCGTGTCCCGCCCGATGGTGATCATGAAGCGCATTGATGACGTGCTCTGCGAGCCGTTTGAAACACTCTACGTCGATGTGCCGGATGAATACCTCGGCAACGTGATGAAATCGATCTCTGAGCGCAAAGGCAAGATCGAGGACATGAACGCGCATAGCGGACGCACCAGCCTCCAGGCTTACGTTCCCACACGCGGATTGATCGGCTTCGAGTTTGATCTGATGAACCAGACCAGCGGTCATGGCATTCACAGCCATCTCTTCAAGGAGTACGCCCCGCATGCCGGACCGATGCAAACGCGCTCGACGGGCACTCTCGTCAGTACCGAAGGCGGCGAAGCCACCAGCTATGCACTGGATACGATCCAGATTCGCGGGAAGCTCTTCATTGGCCCGGGAGAACTCGTCTATGATGGCATGCTCATCGGTGAAAACCCACGCGCGGACGACCTCCCGGTGAATCCGACACGCAGTAAAAACCTGACCAACTTCCGCGAAGCCGGCGGCACCAAGGCGATCGCGCTTTCGCCACCCGTTCGCTTCAGCCTGGAGCGTGCCATCGAATACATCGCTCCCGATGAGCTGGCAGAATGCACACCGAAGAGCATCCGCCTGCGCAAACGCATTCTCGACAGCAGCCAGCGTCAGCGTGAAAAGAAGAAGACCGAAGCGCAGCTCGAAGGTGCTGCTGCATAAGTTTCCAACAGCTTGGTTGAACGTGATCCCATCGGGATCACGAAGGGTCTTGGGGCCGTGAATCCAACTGCGCAGCCACAGGTGCCTGCGGTTTGTAGAAGCGGGGCATGCTGCTGGCGCTCATCGGACGTGGCTTGGGAACAGGCGCGGCACGAAGATCGATGACGCGTGTGCCGGACCATGCGTCATGCCAGCCGCTGTCAGCGCCTCCGAGAAAGGAAAAGGCCTCGAATGGAACCAGCCGGGTGAGATTGCGTCCGAGAATCTTGCCAAACGAGAGCGGCTCCCCTGACACGCTGACCACCTTGGTGCCTGTGATCCATTTTCCAAGAGATCTGCCACAGGCTCCCTCGAAGCAGCAGTAGTACATCACCGTCACAACACCGGTGAACAGGATGTCCTGCAAGAAGCCAATGTCCTCAAAGATGGAAGCTGCCTCAAAGGTCACGCCTTTCTCATCGAGGATGACCAGGATAATGCCGAGAACAAAGAAAATGCCGAAGACAGCAACGCGATCGATCAAGTAGTTGAGAAAGCGTTTCCCGCTGCCCGCACTCGGCGCATCAAACTGGACTTCCTCTTCGATTTGCCCCACGTTTGACTGTGGCGGCGCATACGGATTGATGTCTTCCGGGTTCATAAAGCGAAAACAAAAGGCCTCAGTGCGTCAGCGCATAGAAGATGATGTTGATGCCGAGCGGGTAGGCGTACTTCTCGGAAAACTCGCGGAAATACCACGGATCGGTGCCTTCCTGCTCCCAACCTTCGCCGGTGTCGGTGTTCCAGCAGATGACCATCATCAGACGGCGTTTGTCATCGAAGACACCGCGGTAATGGACGTGCTCGGAGCCGGGTTTGTCGAACTCCCAGGTGATGCCCTGCTGGATGACGTACTCGGCGTAACGGATGTGCGGGATCTGCGGCTTCACCTTCAGCGGGAAGACCATGTGGAAGATCTCGTGCTCCAGCGGAATCTCCTCGATCTTGCGATCCGGCCAGATTTGTTTGAGGGCGAGTTCAAAATTGTCCCAGGCTTCGGTGCCCCAGAAGTCATCCACCATGATGAAGCCGCCGTTGAGCATGTAATCCCGCATGGTTTTGGCCTCCACGTCGGTGATGCTGATGTGCCCCACCTCGATCATGTAGAGAAAGGGGTAATGCCGCATCTGCTCCGGCTCGATGTCCACGACAGCACCGTTGGGATTCACCTGAAGCGAAGTGAGCTGTTGCAGGCGGTAGGACATGTTCAGATCGGAATCAGGGTAATCCGTGGACCACTGCCGACCGCCGCCGCGCCCCCAACTACGACCGCCGTAGGCCGAGTTGTAGCGTATGCGAGCGAAGGTGAAGACATCATTGGGAAGTTCCTTGCTGACAGGCCAGGTGGGATAGATGTCGTAGCCATTGCGGCGATATTCGCGCGGATTCTCTGGCACGGTGCCGTCCTTGATGCCGAAATTCGTCGGCTTGCCTCCCGCGCTCTCCTCTTGCGCCGCCAAAACGAGGCAGCCGAGCAACGCCAGGCTGGCAACGAGGACTTGTGCGGCTCGGGAAGGTTTCATGGGGAGTGATACGTTGTTCTTCCCTGACTCCTGCGAGCTTCTTTGGTACCGGTGGTCGGACTCGAACCGACACGTCCTCACGGACACAAGATTTTGAGTCTAGCGCGTCTACCAATTTCACCACACCGGCGTTGTCTCAAAGAAGCGGCCTCTAGATAGCGAAATCAGCGGAGGATTGCAAGGCTTTTGGCGGTCCGAGTATCTCATGCATCAAAATCGCCTGCCGCATGAGGGCGGGCTCACGGCGCAGGTTGTGCAAGGCGGCGAGGACGGAGACCGTGGTTGTTTTCTGCTGTGGAAAATAGGTCTCGCTGGTCACCGCAGCCGGCTGCATCACAGCAGAAACCGTTGGAACAGGCTGTGCAGTGCGGGCGACCTGCCGCTGCGTCGGCATAGGTGGCGGTGTGGCGGGTTTCACCGGAAGTGCCGGAGCCGGGGATTGCCGGCCCGTCTCCTGCAATTCCTTCCAGGCCTTGCGCAACTCTTCCCACGGCGATGGCACTGTGACCGTGGGTATTGGCGGCGGCTGTCCCTGTCCAGTTTGTTTGCGCCATGCGGCCTCACGCAGGCGCCGCTCTTCGGCATCCACCGGCGTGTCTCGACTGGCCGCCTCACGCTTCAACTGCCAGTTCTCCCATAGCCATTTGATGAAGCCAGCAATGACCGCGATGACGATGATCGCCACCTGGAACGGATCAAATTCGCCGCGCAGAAGAATGGGAGGCATGGCCAGAGCAAAGGAAGAGGGTTACTTCGAGGCTGGCGAATCCCCAGCGATCTTGCTGCGCATGTCAGTGTCGGCGAGGATGTTTTTGTATTTGGTGTAGTCCATGATGCCGAGCTGGCCGTTGCGGAAGGCTTCGGCGATGGCCAATGGCACCTGCGCCTCTGCTTCCACCACACGTGCACGCATTTCCTGGGTGCGGGCGGACATTTCCTGCTCGAGAGCGACAGCGGCGGCACGCCGCATTTCGGCCATGGCCTGGGCGATCTTTTTGTCAGCCTCGGCCTGCTCGGTCTGCAGCTTGGCACCCACGTTTTCACCGACGTCGATGTCGGCGATGTCGATGGAGAGGATTTCAAAGGCGGTGCCGGCATCGACGCCTTTGTGCAGCACGAGCTTGGAGATGCTGTCAGGGTTTTCGAGCACGGCCTTGTAGGAGTCGGAAGAGCCGATGCAAGTCACGATGCCCTCGCCCACACGGGCGACGACGGTTTCCTCCGTGGCACCACCGACGAAGCGATCTAGATTAGTGCGTACCGTCACACGGGCACGCACACGCAGCGAGATGCCGTCCTTTGCCACGGCGTCGATCTTGCCACCGCGGCCCATGTCCGGGTGCGGACAGTCGATGACCTTCGGGTTGATGCTGGTGCGCACGGCTTCGAGCACGGTCTTGCCGGTGCCTTTGCAAGCGAGGTCGATGGCGCAGGCGCGGTTGTAGTCCAGCGGGATGCCGGCCTTGTCTGCGGCGATGAGGGCCAGCACGACATGCGTCACTTCGCCGCCTGCCAGGAAATGCGCCTCAAGCTGGTCGGTCTCAATCGGAATGCCAGCCTTGGCGGCGGTGATGCGTGTATCGACGATCAGCGCGTTCGGCACACCACGCAGCCACATGGCCAGCAGTGTGGGGAAACTGACCGGCGCGTTGGCGATGCGCGCGCGCAGCCAGAGATTGAAAAATTTCGCGATCAGCAGGAACAGGACGAGCCCGACAATGATGACGACGCCGATGATGAAGATTTCGATGGGTGGCATGATGGGATGGTGAGGTTGGATTGAGAAATGGGAGAACTTTAAAGAATACGTACCAGCAGATTGCCCGGTTCCGCCGCGATGACTTCCACAGGCGTCCCTGCCGCTGCCAGACCGTTCTGGCAGCGCACTTCGTAGCGTTTGCCACCGATTTCAGCCCGTCCCAGCGGACGCAGTTCTGTGAGCGCGATCCCTTGGGAGCCTGGGGCGGCGGTTTCGGCGGGCTGTGTTTCGATGCTG
>CAMCWM010000192.1 GCA_945882215.1 Akkermansia muciniphila
TGGCACCACCGCCAGTTTCATGGCGGGTGTAATAGATTTCACGATACGCAGGACGAAATGTGGGGAAATGCTGCCCGGAAGCCACGCTGGCATGCAGCGGAGCGCCCAAGGAACCATCAAGCAAAAAATCACGGGCAGCAGCGACCCACGGGAAGCAGTGATAGACATACGCCACGGCGGTGAAACGGCCGCTCTGGGCGATGGCCGACCGGGTCTCCTCGATGCCATCCAAAGTCACAGACAGGGGCTTTTCGATCAGCAAGGCGGCTCCGTGTGCCGCGCCTTCGCGCGCAATGGCGAGATGTGTGTGCGCGGGCGTGCAGATGACCAAGGCATCGAAACGTTGTGAGCCAAGAGCTTCCTGAAGACTGGCAAAGGCTGGCACAGCATAGCGCTGGCTGACCTCGGTCAGCAGTTTGGCATTCGCATCACAGGCACTGACCTTGCATCTGCCGGTCTTTTGAAAACAGCGCAAGTGGCGCTCGCCAATGCTGCCGCAGCCGATGATCAAGATGGAATGCATAAATGGGAGTAAACGCGGAGCAAAGAATGCTCAAAGGTGAATCGTCTGGTCTGTGCAAAGAACCAGTGAACCGGATCACTCGGCAGCTTGATTGACGCGCATCTTTTGAAACGGCACGCTTTCACAAACAGCGAGGATGATGTCCTGAAAGCGATTGCCGGAGGCCTTGGCCTTGCGCAGAATCTCCTCAACCGTTGGTTTGTCCGAGTATTCGACACCGCGGCCCAAGGCATAGGTCAGGAGGTTCTCCGCGAGGTTTTTGACAAACTGGTCGCCCATGTCGCGCACAAGGATGGTGCGCAGATCCGCAAGGTTCTGGAAGGTCTGGCCGCGCACGAGGCTGCCGGAGGCGTCGATGGGCTGCTTTTTCTCCTGATCACGCCAGCGGCCGATGGCGTCGTAGTTTTCAAAGGCGAAGCCCATGGGATCAAGGAAGGCATGGCATCCAGCGCAGGAGGCGTTGCTGCGGTGCTCGGCGAACTGTTGGCGTAGCGTTAGGTTCGACCGGCGGGCCTGTTGTTCATCCAGCGGCGGCACACCGCCGGGTGCGGGCGGCGGCGGGGTGCCGAGAATGTTTTCGAGCAGGTACTTGCCGCGCTTCACCGGCGAGGTGCGCGTGGGATTCGAGGTGAGCGTGAGAATGCTGCCTTGCGTGAGGATGCCGCCGCGTGGCGTGCCTTGCAGCGAGACCTTTTGGTATTTGTCTCCTTTGACGCCATCGATGCCGTAGTAGCGGGCGAGTTTGTCATTCAAGAAGGTGTAGTCGGCATTCAGGAACTCGATCACGCTGCGATTCTCACGCAGGATGTGATCGACGAATGTTTGTGACTCTTTTTTCATCGCATAGGCGATGCCGCCTTTCCAATCTGGGAAGGCACGTTCGCTGGGGGAGGCGAGATCGATGTCGCGCAGTTGCAGCCATTGGCCGGCGAAGTCCTCGGTGAGGCTCCAGGCTCGATAGTCGCCAATCATGCGCTTCACTTCGGCGGCAAGGTTTTTGCGCAGCTCGCCTTTGGCGGCGAGTTGCATGAGCTTGTCATCCGGCGGGGACGACCAGAGGAAGAACGAGAGCCGCGAAGCGAGGCTGTATTCATCAATCAAGGCGATGCCGTTTTGTGCATCGCCCACGGGCTGGGGTGAGCCGCGATAGAGAAAGGCGGGAGAAACCAGCATGCCGCGCAGCACATAGCCGAGTGATTCCATCGGCTGGAGGCCTTCCTTGGTGCCGAGATCGACGAGGCCGTGCCACTTGGCTTTCTCATCCTCACGCAAAGGCCGGCGGAAGAGGCGCTGACCGAGTTTGTCGATCAAAGGGTGAACATCCGTCGCGGCGATGCCCGCTGGCTGATCGATTGGGCCTTCCACTGTGAACTGGTGCAGCCAGAAGTTGCGGTCCTGGTGAGTTTTTTCGTCGTAGAAGTCGTTCAGGAACCACACCTGGACCTCGTGTTTGCCTGCGGGCAGATCGGCTTCCGCTTTGAACCACTGCGGCGCCTGATTCTTGGCGGTGATGGAGAATGAGCCTGCGTTTTTTCCAGCGAGTCGCACGTCAAACTTCGCCGGTTCACCTCCTGCCTGCTGCGCGCCAGCTTTGACGATGAGGCGATATTTGCCCGGCTTCTCGATGGTGACGGGATGTTTCACATATCCGCTGCTGGCGAGTTGAATGGCACCGGTGTCACGATGGGAGTCACCTTCGCCCCGCTCGAAGTCCTCTCCGCTCAGCTTCATGGCAGGCAGACCAGCGGGTTTGCCATCCAGCAGCCATTGCATGAGGCGTGAACCACGCGGTGGGAGCAGACCGTCGGGGCCTTCGATTTCGATTTTGTCGAGGGCGAGGTTGCGGTCGCGCTTTTCAGGATCGGGATTCTGTGGATCGCTGAAATCATTTAAAAAGCGCACCACGACTTTGTGTTCACCGCCTTTAAGCGGGACTTCCTGGCGAATCGTCTGCCACGGACCTTTGTCACCGTGGTAACGGGCGGTCACGTCGAAGGTGCCGAGTTCCTTGTCATCCACACGCAGCGCCACTTTGGCCGCATCCGGCCCTGCCTGCGTCGCGGAGACGCGAAATTTGAACTCATAGGTACCGGTGGCAGGCGCGGTGAATTTGGTCACGGCATCCGCATTGCTGTGAAACCAGCGGATGCCTTCCCACTCCTTCGTTTCACCCTTTTGGTTCCAGAACTTTTTCGCTCCCAGCTCCAGATCGACGCGTTCGACATCGGAAGTGTCCATGGCCTTTTCAGCCACAGCTTTGGCGGCACGGATGTATTTCTCCATCAGCATCGGTGAGATGGTGAGGACGTCACCGATGTTATCGTAACCGTAACCGGTGTCGTCGGGAGGGAACTCATTTGCCGGGCGCATGTCCACCATGAGCGCATCGCGGATGGTGTTGTTGTATTCCGTGCGGTTCAAGCGGCGGTAAGTAATATGGCCGGGATCAATCTTCTGGGGATCGAACCAGAACACAGTGCTATCGATCCAGGCGACGATTTCATCGCGCTCAGGGAGCGAGGGCTTGTCCTTTTTCTCCGGCGGCATCACATGGGTGACGAGTTGCTGACGAGTGTGGTCCCAAAGCACTTTGTCGGCGATCAGTTTGGAATACTCGGGGTATTCATCGAGCGCAAAGTCGCCTTTGTCGGAGCCATCGCCGTGGCAGTCGTAGCAGAACTTTTGCAGCAGCGGCAGGATGCGCTGGTTGTAGGCGTCCTGGCCGCGTTCGGCGGCGGTGAGCAGGGACGGCAGGGCGATGCACGCGAATGTGAGGCGTCGGAGCATGAAAAAGCGGTTTTTGGGGGCTTGAAAGGTTACGTCTGGAAAGTGGCCCGGATTTCGGCGAATCCAACGGCGCATTGTGCGGGATTTGCGGTTGCAACGGTGCGGTCCCGAAGGAAGAAAACAGGCCCAACTCCCACTCGCATGTCCCAATCCGCTCTCGAACTCGGCAAAGCCTTCCTCACTGAAAACGCCCGCAAACCGGGCATCACCACGACCGCCAGCGGTCTGCAATACGATATTTTGCGGGAAGGCACCGGTCCAAGCCCGAAGGCGAAGGACACCGTGGTGGTGAACTATCGCGGAACCCTGCTCAATGGCGTCGAATTCGACAGCTCCTACCTCGCCGGACGCGAACCGGCAGAGTTTCCGCTCAAGCGCGTGATCAAAGGCTGGACCGAGGGGCTGAAACTCATGAAGGAGGGGGCGAAATTCCGCTTTTTCATCCCGCCGGAGCTTGCGTATGGCAAGCGTGGGGCTGGGATCGACATCGGGCCGAATGAGACGCTCATCTTTGAGGTGGAACTGCTGAAAGTCTGGGAGGACTAGGCGCGATTGCTCTGCCCTCATGAATCAAATCGACCTCAAAGACAGAGTGGCCATCATCACCGGCGGTGCGCGTGGCATCGGCTTCGCCATCGCTGAACGAATGCTTCAATCCGGCGCTCATGTGTGCCTGTGGGACATGGATGCTGCGGCGCTGGATGCTGCGAAAGGCGAACTCTCCGCTCTCGGCAAAGTTCATACCGCCACCGTTGATGTGACGAGCCTGGCATCGGTCGAGGCCGGAGCAACTTCCACGATCGGCGCTTTTGGCAAGATCGACATCCTCGTGAACAACGCAGGCATCGCCGGAACGAACGCGAAGACCTGGGAAACCGATCCTGCCGACTGGCAGCGTGTGATGGCGATCAATCTGAACGGCCCATTCCATTGCTGCCATGCCGTGGTGCCGCACATGCTCAAGAACGGCTACGGTCGCATCGTGAACATCGCCTCCATCGCGGGCAAGGAAGGCAATCCCAATGCGGCGCACTACAGCGCCTCGAAGGCCGGTGTCGTTGCTTTGACGAAGTCGCTGGGCAAAGAACTCGCCACCAGCAACATCATCGTCAATGCCGTCACGCCTGCGGTGATCGAGACCGACATCCTGAAGCAGCTCACGCAGCAGCACATCGACTATATGCTCTCGAAGATCCCGATGAACCGCTTTGGCAAGAAAGAGGAGGCCGCTGCGCTCGTCGCGTGGCTTTCTTCGGAGGATTGCTCCTTCACCACCGGTGCCGTGTTCGATTTGTCCGGTGGACGCGCGACCTACTGATCGTTTTGGCCCAATAGCCGCGTAATCAGAGCATGTCCCTGATCACCGAAGAAAACGCGAAGCCCGGATCGAACGACTGGCAGCTCACCCGCATGCGCCTCGACAAGAGTGAGGGCTTTCGTTCGCCCGTGATCGAAGGCTACTGCTCGCGACAGTCGGTGAGGGCAGGGGAGTCGTTCGACATTTTCGTCAGCACGCAGCCATCGGCTCGCTTCAAGATCGAGATCTTCCGCACGGGCTACTACGGCGGCAAAGGCGCGCGTTTGATGACGGAACTCGGACCGTTTGAGGGCAAAGAACAGCCCTTGCCTGAGATTGGCGAGAAGCGGCTGCGTGAATGCCGCTGGGAGAAATCGACCTCGCTCACGATCCCGGCGGATTGGATCAGCGGTGTCTATCTCGGACGGCTGACGACTTTGCCCGCGTCGAAGGATGAACCGTATTGGCAGAGCTACATCGTCTTCATCGTCACGGATGACCGCAAGGCAGATATTCTGTTTCAATGCAGCGACAACACCTGGCAGGCCTACAACCGCTGGCCGGACAATTACTCGCTCTACACCGACCCGAAGGGCAACCAAGGCTCGACGGCGGATGTGAGCTTTGACCGGCCGTATGCCAAATACGCGCAGATTTACGAAAACCCTCAGTCCGTCGGCAGCGGCGAGTGGCTGTGCTTTGAATTTCCCGCCGCCTACTGGCTGGAGAAGGAAGGCTACGACGTGACCTACTGCACCAACGCCGACATGATAACGCCGGATCACGGTTTGAAGTGCAAGGCGTTCATCAGCATCGGCCACGACGAGTATTGGGACATCCGCCAGTATCAAAGCGTGGAGAAGATGAAGGACGCGGGCGTGAACCTGCTCTTTCTCTCTGGGAATTCCGTCTGCTGGGTCACGCCGTTTTCACCCAACGCCGCTGGCGAACCGAATCGGCGCATCTTTCGCGGTGGTCCCTATGGCGGCGACTACAAGTATGCCGTGGATCGCGAGAAGGACTACGGCCCCTACCCGCATCGTGGCCCCGATGAAGGTTATCTCATGGGCGTGCGCAACATCGACCCCGTGAACGGTGGCGGCGACTGGTTCTGCACGAAACCCGAGCATTGGATTTTTGAAGGCACCGGCATGAAGAAAGGCGACTCCATTCCCGGCATGATCGGCTGGGAATACCACGGCGATGCTCCGAAGGACATCCCGAGCCTGGAGATCGTGGCCGGTGGCACCGCTTTCCAAGGAGGTCGTAATCCGCAGCAGTGGCAGGCCGTCATTTTCGACGGGCCGAAGGACAACTTCATCTTCAACGCCTCCACCATCTGGTGGGCGCAGGGTTTGAGCAAACCACCGGGTCACATGCCGGTGTGGAGCCATTACTCACGTCCGCATGGCACGGACAAACGCGTGCAGCGCATCACGGAGAATCTGCTGAGGCGAGCGATTGGGTAATGTGGTTTGCGCACGTCGCGACAGCGGCCTGGAGTGCTCCTGCCCTCTGGAGTTTTCCGCAGGCCTGGAGACATACGAAAGCGCAGGAGGACCGGCGCACTCCAAGACGCTATCGCGCTCGTTTCAAGCCAATATGTCTTTCGCTACCACGCCATGCACATCTGTGAGCCGGAAATTCCTTCCGGCATACCGATACGTCAGTCGCTCGTGGTTGATGCCGAGGAGATGCAGCACTGTCGCATGCAAATCATGCGTGGTAATGATGCCGGTTTCTGCCTTGTCTCCCATTTCGTTCGTGCTGCCATAAGTAAAACCGCCTTTCACGCCGCCGCCGGCCATCCACATGGTGTAGCCGCCGCCGTTGTGACCACGGCCGTTGTAGGGCTCGTTGTCGTAACCGCTGCCGCGGCCGAATTCGCCGCCCCAGAGGATGAGGGTGTCTTTGAGCATGTCGCGCTGCTTCAGGTCGGCGATGAGGCCGGCGATGGGTTTGTCGATGGAGGTGGCTTGACGCGTGATGCCTTCGCGGAGCTGCTGATGATGGTCCCAGCCGGTGCTGGTGAGCTGGATGAAGCGCACGCCTTTCTCGGCCATGCGGCGTGCCATGAGGCATTGGGTGCCGAAGCGTTCGGTTTCGCCGTCGTCGAGGCCGTACATGTCGCGGATGTGCTGCGGCTCTTTGTCGAGATCGAGCACGTCGGGCACGCTGGTCTGCATTTTGTAGGCGAGTTCGTAGCTCTGAATGACACCTTCGAGTTCGGGATTGCCCGGATCGCCCGCGAGGAGGCGGCGGTTGGCTTTTTGGATGAATTCGATCTGCTTCCGCTGCTGCGCGTCGCTGAGGCGGCCATTCGAGAGATCAGGGACGCCGCCACCGCCGCTGCTGAGGCGCGTGCCTTGAAAACTTGCGGGAAGGAAGGCTGAGCCGTAGTTCATCGCGCCGCCGGTGTCGGCCACGGGATTGATGGTGACAAAGCCGGGCAGGTCTTCCGCCTCAGTGCCGAGTCCATAGACGATCCACGCGCCCATCGAAGGCCGCACAAACGTCTCGCTGCCGATGTGCAGTGCCACCGTGGCCATCTGGTGCGCGTTCGTGCGCGTCTGCATGCCGTTGAGCAGGCAGAGGTCGTCCGCGTGCTTGGAAAGTTCGGGGAAGGCATCCGAGATCATGAGGCCGCTCTTGCCGCGTGGCTTGAACTCAAATGCTGAGCCCATGTACTTCTGAATCTTCTGCTCCTCGGCCTTCGCGAGTTCCGGTTTGTAATCAAACGTGTCCAGATGGCTCGGCCCGCCCTGCATGAACATGAAGATCACGCGCTTCGCCTTCGGCGCGAAGTGTGGTGGCTTCGGAGCGAGCGGATTGATCGTCTTCGGCGGCGCAGCAGCATTCGCCCATTGCTGATGCAGCGCATTGAAAGCCAGCCAGCCGAAGCCCGTGCTGGTGGATTGGAGGATGGAGCGGCGTGTGGTCATAATGAAATTAGTCGTTGTAGGTCCACTTCTTGGTCTTGCGATCGTGGTGCCAAGTGCCCCAAACCAATCCACGCGCTTCCATGCCGAACGCATACTCGCCATCATGGACTCCGTAGCGAACCAATCTGGGAGGAGATATTTTTGGGGCCAGTTCTTCGAGTGTGTTTGGATACCTGCCCTTTGATCGGCGAAACACTTCCAGTTCGGTTTCGACTAGAGCTGGGTAAGCCTGTGCGCGTTCTTCCTCCCAATACAGCACGCGCTTGCTCAGTTCATGTGTCACTAACGAAACCACGACTGCAGCCAGAACCCAACCGGCTGGGTGCCAAGCGTCCCATCCGTTCTGTTTGGTGCGATAAAGCCCCACCAGAGTCGTGATTAAAAGCAACGGACCACCAATCCAAACAGTGGAAAGGCCGACGATCATCCTGAAATCAATGTCACCGCAGCTCTGGTAGGCTGTCACAAGCATTGCTGTGACCACGCCAAGTAGGATCAGGAGGGTCTTGATCATGGCGTTTTACTGTTGGGGCACATGAATGATTTTCCGCCATCAAAGCCCAACGGGCTTTCGTCATGCAGCCCAGGGTTGGAACAACCCTGGGTTAATGAAGAACCAAATCGTGTGTTTGATCGAACCCCAACGGGGTTCCGCCCGCTGGATGGTCTATCGTATGAGAGGGGCGATGGGACATGCGGCGATTGACGCAACCCCGTTGGGGTTGATCCACTTTGAGTGTGCGTGGCGTGTTGGACCCAGGGTAGCGCTTCGCGCAACCCTGGGCTGCAAGACGGAAGCCCTTTGGGCTTCAAGCCATGATGAGACGTAAACGTGTTCATGGGTTTTAGAAGACGTATCGAAACTCAGCCGTGCCGAGAAGGGCCTGCACGAGCGTTTGAAGGTCTAGGCCGTTGGCATCGCCGCTTTCCTCGATGGATGGCTCACGGCCCAAGACGAGGCGGTAAATGGCTTTGATCTCTTTCCCGGCTTTGTCGGCGATCTCAGCGGCCAGTTCTTCGACGAGCGGGTTGTTCATGAAGAACAAGGCTTGTGGGGCGACGGTGGTGACATCGCGCTGGCCTTTGATTTGGGTGGGGCCGGGGAAGTCGAAGGTGCTGAAAAGTTCGGGGATGTTGTCGCGGACGACGGGGAGGAAGATGGTGCGATACGGGTCTTCGACGCTGAGCAGGCCGCGTGTAACACCGTGACGGCCTTTGCCGCCGGTGCCGGCGACTTGGATGCCTTCGGGACGATCAAAGGTGAGTTTGCCGGCGAGTTGCAGGAGCGTGTCGCGCAACGGTTCGAGTTCGAGGCGCTTGGGGTTCTGCCGCCAGCGGAGTTTGTTACCGGCGTCGGGATGCTCGGGATTGCCGGTGGTGGCGAGACGATAGGTGCGGCTGAGCATCATCACGCGGATCATTTTCTTCACACTCCAACCGCCTTCGACGAAACGGATGGCGAGATGATCGAGCAGCTCGGGATGTGTGGGATCAGCGCCGGTGATGCCGAAGTCATCGGGCGTACGCACCAAGCCTTCGCCGAAAAGATGCTGCCAGAGGCGGTTCACCATGACGCGTGAGGTGAGCGGATGCGTGGGCTGCGTCATCCATTGAGCGAGTTCGAGGCGACCGGAGGATTTTGGCGGAATGCTCGGCAGCGGTGGCAGCGCGGGCATTTTCATTTGGCCTCGATCTGGTGCGGCTTCGCGCTCAAAGGGATCGCCGCCGACGGCGAGTTCGCAGTCTTTGATCTCGCCCTCGATGACGCCCATGCAGAAGTGCGGATCGTGGTCGTAGCGGATGGTTTCCTTGGGATTGCCGAGTTCGCGGAGGTCATCCATCGAATGCAGGCCCGCAGGCAATTTTTGCGGAGGGCCGACGGGTTCATCGAGCGCGGTGGGGAGATCCACAAGTGCCTCCGGGCTGACGTAACCACCAGCGACACCTTCGTTGCGGTTCGGCGTGCCGCTGAGCGTGCGGCTGCTGTAAAAGATGCCAGCGAGCGCATAGTAGTCCTTTTGGCTGACGGGCTCGGTTTTGTGATCGTGACAGCGCGCGCAGGCGATGGTGATGCCGAGGAAGGCGCGAGAGACGACGTCGATCTGGTCATCGACCTGATCGAGGATGTACTGCTCGTAACTGCCCTCCTGGACGTTCATGCTGCCGAGCGCCAACATGCCGGTGCCGACGATTTGATCGCGGCGCTGAAGCACGGTCTTCGCAGGAATCAAATCTCCGGCGATCTGCTCGGCGACGAAGCGGTTGTAGGGCTTGTCGGCGTTGAGCGAATCAATGACCCAATCGCGATAACGCGCGGCATACAAGAACGGCGCGTTCCACACGCGGCCCACGCTGTCCGCATAACGCACGACATCGAGCCAATGCCGCGCCCAGCGCTCGCCGAAGCGTTCGGATTGGAGGAAGGCGTCCACGACTTTGGCGAAGGCGATGTCATCAGGCGAAGGATCGCGCAGGAAGCCGTCGATCTCGGTTTGAGAAGGCGGCAGGCCGCGCAGATCAAAGGAGGCACGACGAATGAGGATGGCGCGTGAAGTATCGCCGATGGGGCGGAGGTTTTCCTTTTCGAGTCGAGCCAGGATGAAGCGGTCGAGGTCGTCCTTCGGCCACACGGTGTCTTTCGTGGCCGGAATCGGATGCCGGAAGATGCGCTGGTAGGACCAGGGCGTGGGGTTTTCGTATTTCTCGGCGGCTTGGGATGACAAACCGAAGAGGAGCACCGCAGAGATAGGGAGAACGCGGAGATGAATGTTCATGACTGGAGTTTTAAACTGACTGGAAGCTTTGGACTCGTCGATTGATCCCAAGCCAGCTCACCTCGGAGCAGCTTTGTAAACGCCTCATGAATCTCTTCCAGAAATGCTATGAGGAAGTCATCGTATGAGTCCTCGATCCCCAGCTTTTCGAGAGCCTGCACTGACAAGGTCGGCCCACATGCTCTGACGGTTCCGATCACTTGATCTGCCACGCTGATGACGACTCTTACCTTTTCATCCTTATCCAGCAGCTCATTCATTTGTGCAGAGACGAAACCGTTGAATATGCCTGATGACTGCAACAGCCACTCTTCACGGAGTAGCTTTAGCCATTCACTTCCTGGTGAGTCTTTTGGCAGATTGTGAGCCAAAAGCTTCAACCACAACTCAAGCAGCCCATCGTGGCTCCAAAAGCCGTGATCTTTGAATGAAGTGTAGGAGCTGCCCATACAGGTTATGCGCCAAGGAGTTTGCTAGCGTTAGTCGAGCCGAAGGCTCGCGAGAGATTAGCCGGTGGTGAAGCGAGGCTTGGCGAGCGAGAACCACCGGATTGAGAACGAGAGAAGATCACCGATTCAAGGGAGCGCCCTGGAAGGGCGCGCGACGGGGGCGATTCGACCATGACGGTTGCGCTGGGTTGGCGTTGGCTTCTCGCGCCCTTCCAGGGCGCGGTGAATGTGAAACATGGGTGTGG
>CAMCWM010000193.1 GCA_945882215.1 Akkermansia muciniphila
GCTCAGCACCTCCATCATCCCACCACCAGTCGAGATGGCGATGAGTGAGTGCGTTTCGCGTTCGTTGCGCAGCGTGAGCCGATAGGTGTTCGGATGCGGATCACCGACATCGACGGTTTCGATGCGCAGCTTGATCACGGCCTCCTCCAGCGCCTTCGCCGACTCCGGCAGCCGCTCATCATCTGCCTCCCATCCCAGCAAACCACCAAACAGCCCCATGTCGCTGCCCTGGCTCTCATGCGTCGTCGGCAGCGAACCCGCACGATCAAACTCGACGAGCACCTCGCTGATCTCGCCTTCCATCAAATCCCGCGCCAGCCGCCCGATGCGCAACGCCGCTGCACAGTGCGAGCTGGACGGTCCGCGCATCACAGGGCCGATCACGTCGTTAAAAATGGAGACGATGTTCATGATTTCGTTTTGTGGACAGGGACGATGTTCTTGGGCACGAGCAAACGCATCTCAGCGAGCTTGGCGGCGTGCGCGGGCTTCGTGGCGAGATTGGTCCATTCGTGTGGATCGCTTTCGAGGTCGTAGAGTTCTTCTTCGTCGCCTGCGTAGTGGATGTAGCGCCAGCGCTGGGTGCTGATGGCGTAGTTCTCGGGCTTGTTGTCGAGATGCGTGAGTGCGGCGTGCGGCCATTCGGCCTGCGGGTTGCGCAGGAGCGGCGCGAGGCTGCGGCTTTCGATGTCGGCTTTCGGCGGCAGGCCGCATAGATCGGTGAGCGTGCCGAACAAATCGACGAGACTCACAGGACGATCACACACGCTGCCGGGCGTGGTGCCTTCGGGCAAACCGGGGGCACCTTTCGGCACGCGGATCATGAGCGGCACGCGGGCGCACACGCGCCAGCCGGTGAACTTTTGCCAGTGCTCCTTCTCGCCGAGATGCCAGCCGTGATCGCTCCAGAGCACGACGATCGTGTTGTCGCGCTGCGGGCTCTTTTCGAGCGCATCCAGCACGCGACCGAGCATCGCATCGGCGAAGTGAATCGACGCGAGATAGGCCTGGATGCCCTTCATCCACTGCTCGTGCTTCTGAATGTGCGCAAAGTAGCGATTCCGCGCGAGTCGCTGGCCCGTGGGCGGCAAATCATCGACATCATCCGCTTTGTAGCCGGGCGGGAGTTGGATGCTTTCGAGCGGAAACGGCTCAAAATACTTCTTCGGCACAAACCACGGCTCATGCGGCCGGTAGATGCCGCAGGCGAGGAAGAAAGGCTTGTCGTGCGGGCGCTGAAGTTGCTCGCCAATCCACTTCGTCACGGCCCAATCGCCGCCAAATTGCTCATCCTTGACATCGAGCGCGGCCCAGTCGGTCTCGACGTATTGCCAGTCACCGGCACGCGGCAGGTTCACGGGCCGTTTCTCGGGATAAAACGTGTGCGGGAAGGGATTGTCCTTCGCTTTGGCAGGGAAGTAATCATCCCAAGACGGCGGATCGATGATGTAGTGCAGCATCTTGCCCGAGCCCGCGCTCCAGTAGCCATGATTGGAAAAGTAGCGCGGCAGCATCTCGGCCTCCGGCAACACCTCGCGCATCTTTTGCAGGTTGTGATAAAGCCCGGAGCGATGCGGCGGCTGACCGCTGAAGATCGCCGTTCGCGAAGGATTGCACGAAGCCGCCGCCGTGTAAGCATTCCGAAACAACACCCCGCTCGCCGCGAGACGATCCAGATTCGGCGTCTTCGTCTGCGGATGCCCGCCAAGGCAGCCAATCCAGTCATTGAGATCATCCAGCGCGATGAAGAGAACGTTGGGCTTCGCCGCATGAAGCAGTGAGCACGGCGCAAGGAGCCAGAAAAGGACGATGACGAGTTTCACAAACCTGATTCTGCCGCAATCAGCACGCCGCGTCTTGACATGATTGTCGGCGCAGAGCGGTGAATCAGGCATAGCGCAGCGCATTGATCAGCTCATCCACCTTGTTGATGAGGTCCTGCATCTGCCGATGGGCACCAATGGCAGGCATTCGGATTATCCCAGTATCTCTCGCACGACATTTCCGTAAAGGTCGGTCAGCCGCATGTTTCGGCCCCCGAAGCGGTAGGTGAGCTTTTCGTGGTCGAAGCCGAGGAGGTGCAGCACGGTGGCGTGCCAGTCGTGGATGTGGACTTTGCCGGTGATGGCTTCGTAGCCGTGCTCGTCGGTTTCGCCGTGGGAGAAGCCGCCTTTGACGCCGCCGCCGGCCATCCAGAGCGTGTAGCCTTTGTGATTGTGGTCGCGGCCATTGGCATCGGGTGAATACGAAGTGCGGCCGAACTCGCCGCCCCAGATGACGAGCGTGTCTTTGAGCAGATCACGCTGTTTGAGATCCGCCAGCAGTCCGGCGATGGGTTTGTCCGTCTGGGCGCAGTTTTGGCCGAGCGCGGTCTGGATGTTGGCGTGTTGATCCCACGAGCCATGGCCGAGTTCGATGAAGCGCACGCCCGCTTCGGCGAATCGGCGTGCGAGCAGGCACTGGCGGCCAAATCCATCCGTGGGGTCTTCATTGATACCGTAGAGTGCGAGTGTCTGCGGAGACTCCTTGCTGAGGTCCATCACGCCGGGCACGGCATCCTGCATGCGAAAGGCGAGTTCGTAGCTCTCGATGGCTCCTTCGATGAGCGGAGCGTGTGTGTCATGCGCGAGCTTTTCGCGGTTCAGCGCATTGATGAAGTCAATCTGGCCACGTTGCTGCGCGTCGGTGAGGTGTTCATTGCGGAGGTGCGCGAGGCCGTCGTTGTTCACCTCGCCACGGCGTTTGATGTCGATCATGCGATTACGCTGGCTGCTGTCGCTGATCTGAAACTTCGTCCCCTGATAGGCGGCGGGCAAAAAGGCGCTGCCGTAGTTTTGCGAGCCGCCATTCGCGCTCGGCGGATTGATGGTGATGTAACCGGGCAGGTTCATATTTTCCGTGCCAAGACCATAAAGCGTCCACGCACCGAGGGATGGCCGCACGAACTGCGACACGCCCGTGTGCATCTGCACAAAAGCCTGGCGTGGCTGGGCTGGTCGCAGGTCATGCCGCGCAACAGGCAGAGGTCGTCGGCGTACTGCGCCACATTTGGAAACGCCTCGGAAATCCACAGCCCGCTCTGTCCACGCTGCTTGAACTCCCAAAGTGACGGCATGAGCTGCGATCCAGCGTAGCGTGAGGGTTTGCCCGCATCGGCGATGAGTCGCGGTTTGTAGTCGAAGGTGTCGAGATGCGACGGCCCACCTCTCATGCAGAGAAAAATAACCCGCTTGGCCTTCGGCGCGAAATGCGGCTGCTTGCTGGCGAGGGACGAAGTGGCCGCCGCAGCGAGGCTTTGGAAGGCGAGGTAGCCAAAACCCGCCGACAACGAACGCAGCGCCTCCCGGCGAGTGACGGCGGAAGTGCGATTGAGGCAAAAGGCATGATGCATAGCCCCATGCCTAGCCTCCCAAGATGACGCGAAGATGATGAGCGGGATGCTTTGACCAAAAGGAAGCGATATGAGTTGTCGGTTGAGTGTGCTATTGCCCGCCCTCAGGGTCGCTTGACCCCTTTGACATCAAATCCGCTGTCCGCCCAGAGGAATGGAGGCGAACACTCATGCGATTCACTTTTTTCGGCAAATGGCCGGCTCTCGCGGAATGTTCACCCGATGACACCCGCCGAAAATGCCAAGCATGACCAGTTCCTCCGGCTTTATGTGAGCCATGAAGAGGCTTTGCTTGGCTTTGTGCGGACGCTGGTGCCCTCTCGGGACGATGCACGCGAGGTGATGCAGGAGGTGGCGGTGGTGCTTTGGCAAAAGCTGAATGAGTTGGATGATCTCACCAACTTCCGACCTTGGGCTTTCACGGTGGCGAGATTCAAGGCGATGGCTTGGCTGAGGGATCGAAAGCGCGACCGACTGGTGTTTGATGAGGATGTGCTGGAGCTGCTCGCGGATGAAGTGAGCGACCACGTGGATGCTTATGATGCCGAGCGCCGGGCGCTGGAGGCCTGTGTGGAAAAGCTCGATCCCGCTCAGAGAAAGCTGCTGGAGGCTGCCTATGCGCCAGGGGCGCGGATCGATGATCTCGCGCGGGCAGCAGGCCGCTCGCCCATGTCTCTCTACAAGGCGCTGCATCGCATCCGGCTGGCCTTGATGAACTGCACCCAGCGCGTGCTCGCCCAGGAAGGACTCTCATGAAATCGGAAAACGAATCGCTCGAACTCATTCGCCGCCAGATTGACGGCACAGCCACCGAGGCAGACCGGCAGGCACTCGAAGAGCTGTTGCGCCATGACCCAGCCGTGCGGCGTCTTTACGCCCGCTACGCCAATCTCGATGCCACGCTGGGCAGCGGCAGTCTGGCTCTTGGGCTGCCAGCCAGTTCGAAGAAGCCCACTCAAACCACGTGGACCGCCTGGCGTCCTCTCACCGCAGCGGCGGCGGGACTCGTCATTGGTCTGTTCAGTGCCACGCTAGTGTTTGGGTTCGCGGGAGGATTCTCTGAGGGGATGAAACGCTCGGAGATCGCGGTGGCGGATGCCGATTTTGACCGGGCGGAGATGAAACTGGAGTCGGGATTCCCTTCCGGCCCAAAACTCTGGGCGGTGGATGATGCCGAGGTTTCTGTGGCGAAGGGTGAGGGCAGAGCACTGCGCTTGCTGCCGAGGTCTCAGCATCCTTACTCGCGTGCGGTGCACATCGTGGATGTGAGCCAGGTGGGGGCAGGAAGGGCGTGTTCTTTGGAGCTTTCGGCGAGGTTCATGAACTCCGATCTGGCTCACGCCTGCCGCTACAAGCTGCGTTTGATCGGCTTTGCGGAGACGGCGGAGGCTTTGCAGCCTTTTCCGCTCGAAACGTCGGATGAGGGGTTGGTTTCATCCTCTCAAGTGCTCGATGTGCCGGTGGGAGCGGATGGCTGGCATGGTGTGACGACGGTCATGCCTTTGCCCCCTGAGGTCAAAACGGTCGTCATCTGGCTGGGGGCTTCTACACGGCCTCAGCCGGGGCCGAAAGTGGCGCACTGGGTGGATGATGTGCGGCTGCAACTGCTCTCCACACCTTCAAAAACAAACCCGCCAACCCTTCCCTAACCTCCTATGCGATTCCTTGCTCTTCTCATCACCTTCGCGGCGATCCAACTTGATGCCGCTGATGGTCCCATTCGTGTGCTCTTTCTCGGTCACGAGAACCAGAAGTTTCATGCCTCAGCGAAGTGGTGCGCCTTGCTCATGCAAAACCTCGGGCGTGATGGCATCTACTTTGACTATGAGGTGAAGCCGGACTGCCTCACGCCAGAGCGCCTCCAGCACTATGACGCGGTGATGCACTACGGGAATCACGGCGGGATCACCCCCGCGCAGTTTGAGGCCTTGCAGAGCTTTGTGGAGAGCGGACATGGCTTTCTGCCGATCCATAGTGCCAGTGCGTGTTTCAAAGGGGAGCCGCGCTTTGCCAGACTGGTCGGCGGGCGCTTTCTTTCGCACAAGGCGGAGGTGTTTAAGCCAGTCTTCCTCGATAAATCCCATCCCATTCTGGAAGGCGTGAACGAATACGAGACCTGGGATGAAACCTATGTGCATGACGAGCACAACACGGAGGGTCGCAAGCTGCTGGCGGAGCGTGTGGAGCCGCAGCATCGCGAGCCTTGGGCCTGGGTGCGTGAGCAGGGCAAGGGGCGTGTGTTTTACACCGCCAGCGGGCATGACGAGCGAACCTGGGGGAATGCGGATTTCCAAAAGATGCTGCGCAATGCGATCCTGTGGAGCGTGGGCGATGAGCGCAAAGCCGCGTGGCAGCAGTTCCTCGCGAGCCGCGAGCCGGAGCAGCGTGATGCGAGTGTGAAGGTGCCCGTTTATGAAAAGGGCAAACCGCCCGTGAGCTATCAAAAGCCCTTTTCGGTGAAGGGCGCGATGGAGCGCATCCAAGTGCCTGCGGATTGCCGGCTTGAGATTTTTGCCAGCGAGCCAGACATCGCCAAACCCATCGCGTTTGCCTGGGATGAACGCGGCAGGCTGTGGGTGGCGGAGACGCGGGACTATCCGCACGAGATCGCGGCGAGCGGCGAGGGCCATGACAGCATCAAGATCTGCGAGGACACGGATGGCGATGGCAAGGCGGACAAGTTCACCGTGTTTGCCGACAAGCTTAACATCCCGACCGGGCTCGTGCTGGTGAATGGCGGTGTTGTCGTGGCGCAGGCTCCGCGTTTCCTTTTCCTGAAGGACACGAATGGAGATGACCGCGCGGATGTGCGCCAGACGATCATGGAGGGCTGGGGCATCAAGGACACGCATGCGCAGGCCAGCAACCTGCACTACGGCTATGACAACTGGCTGCACGGCTGCGTGGGCTACTCCGGCTTTGATGGCACGGTGGGCGGGAAGAAGATGCAGTTCGTTGGCGGCATCTACCGGTTCCGCGCGGATGGATCGGCACTGGAGTTCCGGCATCAGTTTGGGCTGAACTCGTGGGCCTGGAGCGCGAATGAGGCGGGCGATCTCTTCGGCGGCTTGGCGAATGGCGCACAGATTCTCTTCGGCGGCATCCCAAAGACCATCGTGCCAGAGGGCATGGCCGCGATGACCGCGAAGAAGATCAACGTCACCCGCGAGGCTCACGCCATCACGCCGCATCTCATTCAGGTGGATGGATTCGGCGGCTACACCTCCGCCGCGAATAGCCACTTCATCTACTCGAAGAACCTGCCCGCCCGTTTTCAGGGCAAGGCGATGATTTGTGAGCCGACGGTGAAGATCGTGGCGCTCATGGATGTGCGGCCCGAGGGCGCAGGCTATGTGGCGCATGATGCGATGAACTTCTTCGCCAGCAGCGATGAATGGACCTCGCCCGTGTTTGCCGAGGTCGGCCCGGATGGCGCGGTGTGGATCGCCGACTGGCAGAACTTCATCCTCCAGCACAATCCCGCCAACGACGTGTTCACCGGCCTGCCAAATGGTGAAAAAGGCGCGGGCAATGCGCACATCACGACGCTGCGAGATCACAGCCGCGGGCGCATTTACCGAGTCATCGCTAAAGAGGCCAAGCCAGCGAAGAAGACGCTCGCGGGAGCCGATGCAGCCCAGCTCGTGGCGGCTCTGGATGACGATGTGCAATACTGGCGGCTGCTGGCCCAAAAGAACCTCGTGGAAGGCAAGGTCACGCAAGCTGCGGATGCGCTGAAGCAGCGTGTCATGGCCAAAAACACGGGAGCGGGTGCCATTCATGCCCTGTGGTCGCTGAAAGGTCTCGGCCTGCTGGATGAGGCCACGCATCGTCACGCGCTAACGTCCAAAGATGCCGCACTCCGGCGCAATGCCATCCGTGCGCTGGATGGAGATGCGAAGGCGCAGGCGCTGTATTTTTCCTCCACCGCCGTGACGGATGCCGACCCTATCACACGCCTCGAAGCCCTCGTGAAGCTCGGCGACTTCGCCACCACGCCGGAACTGCAAACGCTGGTGGCGAAGCTCACGCTCGAAGACGTGATCCGCCGCGATGAGTGGCTGAAAACCGCTGCCGAGGTGCTCGCCCGCAAACACAAGGCCACCGCCTACACCGACGGACCGAACCTGCTCACGAACGGAGGCTTCGAGGACCTTGGGCCGGACAAACTGCCCGCCGTCTGGTCGCCAGCGTATGTCTCGCTACGCCGCAATCCGCCGCCGATGAGCGGAGAGCCCGCGAAGTGGTTCACCCTGCGTGGCAAGGATGTGAAGCAGGGCCAGATTTCGCTAAAGGGCATGCCTGCCAGCGAGACCTCGCCTGCGAACAGCATGGTGCAGGAGATCGCCGTGAAGCCGAACACGACCTACCGGCTCAGCGGCTGGCTATGGGACCGCGTCGCGGGGGATGTGGTGCTCATGGAGCAGCACAGCGGCGCGCGCAGCGCCAGCATCTCGCCCCGTGAGGAGGGCTGGATCGAGGTGGAGACGATCTTCAACTCGAAGGACCAAACCACCGCCCGTGTCCTCCTCGTCGCGCATGGTCGGGGAGGGGCCTTCTTTGACGACATCCGGCTCTGCGAGCAAATCCCTGGAGCCGCCGTCGCCGCCGCCAAACCCCAGCCCGGCGATGCCAGACGCGGCGCGGACATTTTCTGGCAGCATCCCGTCGCCGCCTGCAAAAACTGCCACATGCTGCAAGGCCAGGGCACGGTCGTCGGACCCGCGCTGGATGGCATCGCCGCCAAAAAAGATGCCGCCTACCTCATGGAATCGCTCATCAACCCGAACGCCAAACTCGCCGAAGGATTCGAGAAGCTCGGCATCTCGCCGATGCCACCGATGAACCTGCTGCTGAAACCGCAGGAACTGGAGGACGTGAAAGTCTTTTTGGAGACTCTGAAATGAACACACCGCAGATCCTTGCCGCACTGTTACTAGCTCCCTTCGCCGCCTTCGGTGACGTGAGTCATCTTTTGCCGCATCAGCGTGCGATTTTGGACTCGAAGTCGCCACCACAGGAGGAGTATCGTTTCGGCTTTGATCTGCCTGCGGGACCTCGGTTCTCGGAAGCGGAGAAGGAAGCGCAGCGTGTGCGTGGTGGCGAGGTGATGCCGATGGTGATGAAGGCCTTTGAAAGCGGCGCGGGTGAGGTGCGCATCCCGCCGGGGGATTATCGCTTTGGGCAAGAGGGGTATCAGGGGGCGAAGGTGATCTTTCCGCTGGGGTTTGAGAACCTGCAGCGCGATTCGGCGCATCCGTTCGTCATCGACGCGAGCGGTGCGACGTTTTGGTTCGATCTCGATGACCAGCAGATGCCGCCGGGGCATCGCTGCGTGGGTTTTCGAAACTGCCACAACATCGTGCTGCGCGGTGCGATCATCGACCGCGGCACGCGTGGCTGCATCGAGGGCCGCATCACGCGCATCGACCGCGAGGGCAATCGTTTTGAGATCCAGCCCTCGCCCGGCGTCGTGGTGCCCACGAGCTACAAGGGACACGACGAGCAGCGCTTGTTTCCTTTCAAAAGCGACGGCCGCTTCTGCGTGCCGCTCTACGACATGCAGGCCGGTGTGCGAAAGCTGCGCTACAAGGATATCACTCCCTCCGAGGGCGGGCGTTATTGGGTGAACATGCTCGAACCGCAGCTCATGGAGCGCCTGCACGATGCGAACTGGGAGCGTGCGTATGGCGAGCTCGGCGTGGTGCGTGTGGGCGATGGCCTTTCCTGCCTCTACACCGGCGCGGGAGCCATCGTGCTCGAGGATTCGGCGAACATCACCCTGCACGGCGTCAGCGTTTATGTGGCCAAAGGCGGCCCCAGCGAAGGCGGCGGCGATGGCGCGCATCTTTGGAAGGATTGCTACTTCGGCCCGCGACCCGGCACCAGCCAGTGGAAGGGCGCCGATGGCTTCCTGTGCCGCTCCACGCGCTTTGGCTGCGTGATGGACAACGTCACCATCCGACACACCGCCGATGACTTGCAGAACTTCCACGGCATCTGGGGCAAGGTAAAATCCGTGTCCGGCAACCAACTCACGCTGGAGACGAATGCCTCACTTCGTCCCACGCTCAAGAATGCACGCGCTGGGGATCGCTTGCGCTTCATCCATCGCAAAACGGGCGTGTTTCTGGGCGAGGCAAAGCTTGTCGCACATCGCGATTTCGAACTCACGCTCGATCAGGACGCCACGCCCTTTGCCGAGACGCAGGCGGAGTGGCTCGATCACGAATGCGCGGGCTGGGTGGTGCAAAACTGCCGTTGGGAGGACAATTTCCAGCGCCTGCTCATCATGTCCGGCCCCGGCCTCGTGCGCGGCTGCACCTTCACCCGCATGGGGAGCAACATCAGCCTCAACACCGGCATGGGCCTCGTCGGCGGCATCCCGAGCGACATAACCATCGCCGACAACGTCTTCATCGACGTCAGCCCGCGCCCCCATCATCCCGCCATCGACGCCCGCGCCCACAACGCCCAAGGCAAAGACGGCGTCCCGCCCATCGAGCGACTCTGCATCACCGGCAACACCTTCACCCGCACCGGCGGCCCCGCGATGAGCCTCATCGGCATCCAGGACTCGCTCATCGAGCGCAACCACATCGACTCGCCCGTGCGTGCCACCGTGATCGCCAAGCCGCAGGATGAAGCCGACCGCCAGGCCATCGTGCTCAAACACAGCCAAGGCGTGACCGTGAAAGCCAACACGCTCCACGATCCCGAAAACCACACGTCACCCCATGCCGTCAGCGGCAGCCGTATCCTCGGCCTCGAGGCGATCCGCGAAATCACGTTGGATGGTCAAGTCGTGCCAGATGCTCCCGTGGAGACACCACCCGCACCGCGCCGGACAACCACGACGCCCACGACTACGTCGAGCGCATCCGCGAGCGGCTGCAAGAGCGCTTAAATCAATCCACGACGACAAACTCCGCCGTGCAGAGAAGGGATTGAGCGAGTGTGATGAGGGCTTCGCGCTGGGATTGCGTTCTGGGGCCTTCGAGGCTCGCTTCGAGCTCGAATGAGAACGCGTTGGCGAGTTCACGCTCCTTTGCGGTCGGTGGACGACCGAAGGCAGAGAGCCAGGCGTGATCAAGCTGCTCAAACACGGTGAGCTTGCCGAGGCGGTCGGCAAAGGCTTCTGCTTGCTGCCGCACGAAGGCGGAGTTCAGCGCATGCAGTGCCTGGAGCGGCACGGTGGTCGTTTCGCGTGCGCCCATGACGTTGCTGGCATCCGGTGCATCGTAGAGTTCCATCATCTCCGGCAGCACGCTGCGCACACGCGGCAGATACACGCTGCGAAT
The DNA here is from genome assembly GCA_945882215.1 of Akkermansia muciniphila. Lineage (GTDB taxonomy): Bacteria > Verrucomicrobiota > Verrucomicrobiia > Verrucomicrobiales > Verrucomicrobiaceae > Prosthecobacter. The sequence goes on from CAMCWM010000193.1 coordinate 10,693, forward strand.
GGGCGCGGCGATTTTGCGGATCTCCGGCTCGAACACGGCCTGGCCCACCGTGCCTTCGCCTGCGGCGGCGATGAGTGGCTTCGCGGGCCGGGTGAGGTCGAGTTTGCCGCTCACGGCGAGCATCGCATCGCGCACGGCCTCGGCTTCGAGACGACGCGGGCTCATGCTCCAGAGGAAAACATTGCCGGGATCGCGCTCGAAGTCCTCCGCGTCAAAAGTGGATGCCTGCTGCCAGGTGCGCGTGAGCACCAGCTCGCGGATGAGGGCTTTGAGCGACCACTTGTGCTCAATGAGTCGCAGCGCGAGATGATCGAGCAGCTCCG
>CAMCWM010000194.1 GCA_945882215.1 Akkermansia muciniphila
ATAACAGCACAATGACGCTTTCATTGTGCGCCTTTCCGATCGGATGCAGATGATCCCGCAGGATTATGCTGAGTTTATGTATTCCAGCCTGATAGCCCGCAATTTCGTCATCAATGCCAAACACGATATTGTAGTCCTCATTTGAACCAATTCCTCGCGGCACCAGCCGTTTTCCAGCAAATTTTCGCAGCACTTCGACGGCCAGCGCATGCGGAGCTGGAAGTTGCGGAAGCGGTGTCAGAGCGATTCCAGTTTCTTCGATGCGGGCCATACTTGCAAACTCATCGAGATCAAAGTCCAAGGCAGACATGGTTGGATCGAACCACAATCAGGGACTTTTGCCAGTTGTTCTCTGACAAAAACGGCAGAACGAACGACTCAGAATCGAAACAGTATCACTGGCAGGTTTCTCCAAACCCATGCAGAGACGTATGTTCCAGCGCCCGGCGGCAACCATTCATGAACAACGGAGAAAAACCTCAGCTCGCAGCCCATGTGCAGGGCATCTCCAAAAGCTTTGGAGATGGTGGCTCGCGGCTTCAGGTCTTGAAACAGATCGACCTTGAGGTGCGGCGCGGCGACATCACGATGCTGGTGGGGCCGTCCGGTTGCGGCAAGACGACGCTGATCAGCATCATCGCAGGCACCCTGGTGGCAGATGAGGGTGAATTGAACGTCTTCGGTCACGATTTGCGTCACATGAGCACGGCGGCGATCACGCGATTCCGGGCGAAGCACATCGGTTTCATCTTCCAGTCCTTCAATCTGATCCCGACACTGACCTGCGCTGAAAATGTGAGCGTGCCGCTGCTCATTCAGGGCATGGCGTCTGCGAAAGCGGAAAAACGGGCCAAGGAGGTGCTGGAGCAGGTTGGTTTGGCGGACCGTTTCAAACACCGTCCCTCACAGCTCTCCGGCGGGCAGCAGCAGCGGGTGGCAATCGCCCGCGCCCTGGTGCATGAGCCACAGCTCATCATCTGCGATGAACCAACGGCGGCACTGGACGCGAAAAACGGCCATGTGGTGATGGAACTCTTCGAACACGTGGCACGTGGCAAGGAACGCGCCGTTTTGATCGTGACGCACGACAACCGCATCTTCCATCACGCCAACCGCATCGCGAGCATGGATGATGGACGGATCGTGGAAGTCCACGATGTGGACGAGGCGCATCCGCCCCCGGAGCATTTAAAGCAGGTGGAACGGCTGTAGATGGCGGAATACGCGCGGCCGACTTTATGCTGCGGGTGTCTCGCCTTCCGTCTTCGGCTGCATATCCGGCAACGAATCGAGATAGAGCGCCTCCACCTTGTCACGCGCCCAAGGCGTGCGGCGCAAGAAGACGAGGCTGGACTTGATGCTGGGATTCCAGTTGAAGCAGTTGATCGGGATCATGCGGCCGAGCATCTCCCAGCCGTAGTGCTCGACGAGCTGCGCGACCATCATCTGTAGCGTGATGCCATGAAGGGGGTTTTTGGGGCCGGCGGCGTGCATGATGAGTCGTGGGTTGGGATCAATCTTCCGGCACTTCGCCCGCTTTCGCCGCCTTGACGACTTTCGCCTGCGCCTTGGCATTCAGCGGCTGCACGCGAACGTATTCACCGTCGAAATAAGCACGTGCTCCGTGGTAGTAGCCAGTGTTGGCCCCGATCACTTCGAGTTTTCGATCTCGCAGGATGAAGCTTAGATTCGTTTCAGGTTCACCGCCTTTGTCTTCACGTCCTTTGTCGCTGAACCAGCCGATGCTGGCATTCCAAACCGCGATGCCGGCAAGACCACCGACATGCGATGTCGGCCCACGGACGCATTCGATGACAAAATGCAGGTGCCCTTCACGCTCCACGATCTCAATGCGTCCGCCATAGCTGTCCGTCCACACACCAGTAAGCGCGTCGTCATTCCATTCACGCACGAGTCCCTTGAGCCAGGTGGTGCGATCCTCGGCCAGACCGGCGGCGGCTTCGAGATACTCGGGGGCATCGAGCGCCAGTTCGCCCTGCGCGTCCGCGCCGGTGTACATGGGTGAACGGGCCAGATAGTCGCGATGCTCCACCCAGGCGCGCTGTGATTCCTTGAGTGCATTGAACTCGGATTCCGGCAGTGCCTTCTTCGCAGCGGCCCAGGCCTCGTTCAAAGCACGGTCCGCCTTGTCATAGAGCGCCTTGGCTTCCTTGGCGCTCAGTGCTTTCTCCTGGGCCACGGTCGTGCCGGCAAAGGACACTGACAACGCCAGCATCAAAAATAAAATCGTGTTTCGCATGCGCTGACAGGATAGCTGCGCCCATCGCCGCGTCCATGCTTTTGCCTTCGGTTGTTTCGATTTCCTGACCTTCAGCGAGCGGTTGATTTTCGAGCACGACTCACGCCTTGCCATCCCAATTTTTGCCTCTAGCCTCGATCCATCCACTCCATGAGTCTCTACGATCAATTCATTCAATGGGCAGGCAGTTTGAACGCGCAGCAGGTGGCGGACTGGCTCAAAAATCTCGAATGGAACCGCGTGGTGCCGGAGATCACGGGAAAGTTCATCGGTTTCCTGCTCGGCTTTTTCGCTAGCTGGCTGCTGCTCTTTCGCCGGCATCTGAAAGCTCTGGACCGCCTGAAGCGCGGAGACTCGGACGATGTGCTCTTCCAGGCGCATTTCCTCGCCCCCGTGCCCGGCTCGGACAAATGCGCGCTCATCTTCCGCAACCTGATGCCCAGCACGACAGTGAACGAACTCTACGACAACCCAGCCGCGCGCAAAATCGTGCGTGAGATGGCGGATTATACCAGCCTGAAGAGTCCGGTGCTGCGGACGGAAGGTCTGCTTGGATTTGAAGTGCTCAACGACGCCTTCAACCACATCGCCGGTCATCTCGCCACCACGCCCTTCCCGCGCGAGACCTGGCTCTTCGCCATGACCTGCGAGGACCGCAAAGTCGTGCGCCGCAAGTGCGTGCGCTGCTTCCTCATCCGGCCCGCCGAACTGGAGCGCTTCGCAAACTGGCGCTGGTGCCGCGAAAACGTGCTGTGCGAACAGCCCTGGCACTGGTATCGCATCGTCGCCCTGCACCAGATCGCCACGCAGTGGAAGCAGGAGGAGGCTGAAGCCCAGAATCCTTCGCCCAAAACGCAGGGCATGCCGCTTGTGGACAAACACGCCACCCACCGCCGCATCCGCCCGCTTTCCGCCGGCATCTTCGTCAACGAAAAGCCCGTCGGCGAACCGGTGTCAATTCAGTGGACCGCTCAAGAGTGGGAACTCAAAAAGATGGGGCTCGACCTCAACGCTTCAGCTTCATCAGCGTCCTGATCACGACGAGCAGCAGGATTACCCCCAGGCCGATGCGCCAGTCGAACTTCGTCGTTGTGTCAGCGGTTTTTGCCTCCACCCCACCGTCAATTTTCACCGTCTGCGGCAGCAAATCGGCAATCTCGCTCAATTCCGGCAGTTTTTGACCCGGCATCGCCTGATCCTTGACCATCTGCTTCCAATCCACTGCCATCACAAGATCGACGCCTGGGTTCTGCTCCTTCACCTGGCATGAGCATGAGCCGATCAAGAACTGCGCGGCACGATCGATGGTCTCCACCTTGATGCCACGCCCCACCAGCGCGTAGAGCACCCTGCCCTGGCCAAAAATCGGGAATGCGATGGGTTCTTCGATCTCCCGCAAATCCGGCTCGCTCGCCAGCAGCATCGCGATGAATGCGCTCTCCGCAGCATCGTCCCGTTTCACCCGCAGCGTCGAAAAGGCGAGCCGCAAACCATCCCCCGGAACCGACACGAGTCCATTTTTGACATCCTGTTGGTCGAGTTTCGGCAACTCCATGACGCCAGAGAGATACTCCAGCCGCTCATCGAGGAATCTGTTCGCCTCATCATCCTTCGCCTTGTCGCCGGACTCCAGCAGCACCCACACCGCGCTCTCGCCCGCACCGAGACGTTCGGCGATCTGCTGGCGCGCTGGTGAATCCACCAACGCCTTCACATTCGCCTCATTGAACTCGGCAGACCAGATGACTTCCTCATTCCGCATCGAGACCGGCTGCCGCAACTCGATTTTCGACACGTCTGTCGTCGTCACTTTGAAGTTGCCGTCCAGCTTTGTGCCATGCGGCACGGTCACGCGATAAGGATCGGCCGCCCAATGCTCCAAGGCATACCGAAACACCGGCACCGAGCACGCAAAGACGGACGTGGAGGCGAGCAAGAATAGGATGGCGGAGCGCGGCAGCATGGGTGCAGACAATACGCGGCTCTTTCGATGAATTCACCGCCATGTGTGCGTTTTAGTCCGACCATGCGCCCGCTCCTGTTCCTTCTCGCCCTTTCCACCGCCAGTGCCGACTGGCCCACCTATCTGCACGATGCCTCACGCGTTGGCGCCACCAAGGAGGACGTGAAACTGCCGCTGCAACCCGCGTGGACGTTTGAATCACCCACCACGCCGAAAATGGCCTGGGCAGGCGAAGACGGACGCGTCATCGAAGGCCATGAGCTCTTCAATCGCATCCGCTTCGATGACGTGTTCCATGTCGCCATCAGCGGCGGGCGTGTCTTCTTCGGCTCTTCGGTCGATGGACGCGTGATCTGCCGTGATCTGGCCACGGGGGTGGACAAGTGGTCGTTCTTCACCAATGCGCCGGTGCGGCTGGCTCCAACGGTGGTGAATGGAAAGGTTTTCGTCGGTTCGGATGACGGCTACGCTTACTGCCTCGACGCCAAGACCGGCAAACTCGTGTGGAAGCTGCGCGCAGGACCGCATGATGAGCGCATTCTCGCTCGTGGCCGCATGATCTCGCGCTGGCCAGTGCGCACGAGTTTGCTGGTGGATGGCGGCATCGCGTATTTCGGCGCGGGAGTGTTTCCGCATGAGAAGGTCTTCATCTACGCTGTCGAGGCGGCCACCGGGAAGATCATCTGGAAGAATGACGCCATCAGCGAAAAGGACGCAGGCCGCAACGACCTCTCGCCGCAAGGCTACCTGCTAGCGACGAAGGACATTCTCTTTGTGCCGTCGGGTCGTTCGCTCGCAGCATCGTTTGATCGCAAAACGGGCGAGTACATCGCCAAACCGGAACCGGGCTGGCGTGGCGACGCGGGCGGGCAGATCGGCGGCTCGCAGGCATTTCTCGCGGATGATCAAATCTACGCCGTGGGCGAGCATCACATCCTCGCGCTCGATCAGGAGAAACAGAAATCCGGCTTCGGTTGGTTCGCGGGCACGCAGATGACCCTGGCAGGTGACATGGGTTACATGACGAACGGCACCAAGATCACCGCCGTGGACCGCATCAAGCACGCCGAAGGCACACGCGTTCGTCACGCGCATGAAATGGCCATCGCGAAGATCACCGGAGAATTGAGGAAACATCCGGCGCTCGCGGAGGCGAAGAAACTGCAAGCCGCCGAATCCGCGACGCGCAAAGCCAAGGAAATGGCTGAAAAGGAGGCGACGCCTGAAAACCAAGCCTCTCTTCAAAAAGCGCAGGCCGAACTGGCCGCCATCGCGACGAAATACGAGCCGCTGCGTGTCGCCTACAAAGCGAAGCAGGACGAGATCGCCAAGCACAAAGCCGATCTTGCCACCACCGCCGATGTCGGCGTGAAGTGGACACTCGATTCACCCCATCAGTCGGCGCTGATCGTTGCGGGCAAGACTTTGATCGCGGGCGGCAAAGGCGAGGTCATCGCGATTGAGACTGAAACGGGCAAACTGGCCTGGAAAACGGCTGTGGATGGCGAAGCACGCGGTTTGGCCGTTTCTGCAGGACATCTCGTCGTCAGCACGACCACGGGCCGTGTGTATGTCTTCGGTGAAAAGACCGGAAGCCCGCTCGCAGCCAAAAGCAGTGCGTTTGAATCCGATGATGCTCACGCGAAGGCTGCCGAAGCCATCTTGAAGCAAACCGGAGTTAAAAAGGGCTTCTGCATCGTCCTTGGCAATGACAAAGGCCAGCTCGCCTACGAACTCGCGAAGCGCAGCAACTTGATCATCTTCGGCGTGGATGCGGATGCGAAGAAGGTGGCGACATCTCGTGCAGCCTTACTGACGACCGGCCTCTACGGCCCTCGCATCACGGTGGACCATCTCGATCTCGCGGTGATGCCGTATTCGAGCTACTGCGCCAATTTGATCGTGAGCGACAGCCTGGAGCCAGTCGGCGTGCCGAAGGATGTGGCGCGGCATTTGAAGCCGATTGGCGGCAAATTCTGCTTCAAGGCGACGCCGAAGACCGATGCATGGCTCACTGAAACAAAGCTCACCGAAGAGAAAGCTAAGATCGCAAACGTGGATGGCTGGAGCGTGCTGACGCGTGCCACATTGCCCGGAGCGAGTTCGTGGTCGCATCAGTATGGCAACGCGGCGAACACCTCCAGCACCGACGACCGCCGCATCAAAGGCGGACTCAGCGTTTTGTGGTATGGCGATCCCGGTCCGGGTCAGGTGGTGAATCGTCACGACGGTGCCGTGGGACCACTTTCGGTCAATGGACGCCTGTTTGTGCAGGGTGAGGACAGCGTGCTGGCCTACGACGCTTACAACGGTCAGTTCCTCTGGGAGACGAAGAATCCCGGCGCGATGCGCACCGGCGTCTATAACGCCCGCGAACCCGGCAACATGGCCGCGAGCGATGATTTCCTCTTCATGCTCATGGAAGACGAGTGCATCCAGTTCGACGCCGAGACCGGCAAGATCGTGCGCACGCTGAAAATCCCCGGCGCAGGCACGAAGAAGGATCTGCAATGGGGCTACATCGCCTACCACGAAGGTTTGCTCTACGGCACGGAAACGGAGCGTGTCGAAAAGGCCGCTGAAGTCGCACGTCGCGGCAAAAGCGGCTCGATTTCGACGGATAAGATCTTCGCCTTCGACGTGAAGACCGGCGCGTTGAAATGGACGCATCAGGGCAAGCACATCTCACACGTCAGTATCGCCATCGGCGACGGGCGGCTGTTTTTCATCGACGCCTCGCTCACGCCCGAGCAACGCGCGCTCATGCTCGCGCAGGATAAGACGGATCTGGCCAAACTCACCGGCAAGGAACGTGAGTTGGCCGAAGACCGCGTGAAGAACAACGATCTGCGCATGGCGGTGGCGCTGGATGCCGTCACGGGCCAGCAGCAGTGGGCGAAACCGGTGGATGTGACGGATTGCAGCGAGATCGGCATCGGCGGCGGCGCGTTGACGCTCATGTATCACAACGGCCACCTCGTGCTCGGCGGCGCAAACGCGAACGGCCACTATTGGGAGCAGTTTTTGAGCGGTGAATTCAAACGTCGTCGCCTTGTCGTGCTCGACGCGAACAAAGGCGAGAAACTGTGGGCCAAGGACGCCAACTACCGTCATCGCCCGGTCGTCATCGACAACGAAATCATCGCCGAACCGTGGAGCTACGATCTTTACACTGGTGCGCAGAAGACACGGAAGCATCCCATCACGGGCGAAGAATCCGCGTGGATGTTCGCGCGCCCTGGTCATCACTGCGGTGCGATCTCCGCCACACCGAACATGATGTTCTTCCGCTCCAAGTTCACCGCGTTCTATGATCGCGACAGCGACAGCGGCACGGAGCACTTCGCGGGGCATCGCCTCGGCTGCTGGATCAACACGATTCCCGCCAACGGCCTCGTTATGATTCCCGAAGCCAGCGCGGGCTGCGTCTGCCTGTTCTCCATCGCCAGCACCGTCGTCTTCGAGCCGCGTGAAGACCGCATGAACTGGGGTGTGTACAGTGCCGACGGCGCTTCCCTGCCCGTGCAGCACATGGCGCTCAATCTGGGCGCTCCTGGCGACCGTCGCGATGCTCATGGCAAACTCTGGCTCGGTTATCCACGCCCCAGCTCGCGCGCAGGCATCGACCTTCCGCTCGATTTCAAACCGCAGTATGCGAAAGGCGGAGGTGCTTACAGCTTCAACGAAGACAGCCATGTCGTGAAAGGCCACGACACACCCTGGATCTTCACCAGCGGCCTACGTGGCCTCACGAAACTCGACATTCCCGTTCTGGCCAAAGGCCAGCCCGCATCGACTTACACCGTGAAACTCATGTTCGCCGCGCTCGATGGCGACAAGCCCGGCCAGCGCGTCTTTGACGTGAAACTCGGCGACAAGGTCGTCTTGAAAGCCTTTGACCCCGCCACGCGCAAAGGAGCTGTCGTTGAAGAGTTCCCAAACATCCCCGCCACGGAGAATCTCGTCGTAGAACTGATTCCTGCGAAACCCGGCGTCGAACCGATCCTCAGCGGCATCGAAATCCTGCGCACGAACGCAAAGGAGATCACCGGCGGCATCGCAGAAAGATAAATCACCCCATCACTGGTCCATGAAGAAGCTGCCGCTGTTGTTCCTTTTCGCCTGGCCTGCTTTCGCCGCTGAAAACCGCGACGCGGTTTTTCACAAGAGCATTGAGGCAATGTTCCCGAAGCTGGTGGAGATCCGGCGGGACATTCACATGCACCCGGAATTGCCAAACGAGGAGGTGCGGACGGCGAAGCTGGTGGCGGATCGTTTGAAGGAACTCGGTTTCACCGACATCAAGACCGGCGTGGCGAAGCATGGCGTGGTGGCGCTGCTCAAAGGCGGGCAGGACGGTCCCTGCGTCGCCGTGCGGGCGGACATGGACGCGCTGCCGATCAAAGAACTGCGCAGCGTGCCGTATCGATCACAAAATCCGGGGGTGATGCATGCGTGTGGACATGATGTGCATGTGACGTGCGCGTTGGGTGTGGCAGAGTTGCTTTCGAAGCACAAGGATCAGATGAAGGGCAGCGTGAAGTTTCTGTTTCAGCCTGCCGAAGAGGCGATGCCAGCGACGTTCAAGGGTGATTGGGGCGCGAAACTCATGGTGGCGGAAGGTGTGATGGAAAATCCCAAGCCTGCGGCGGTTTTTGGCCTGCACACCACGGCTCAGGTGATGCCAGCGGGCACCACGGATGACGGCGTGCATTATTTGAAGGCCGGACAAATCGGCTACACGCCGGGCATCGACAATGCGAACAGCGACCGCTTCCATATCGTGATCAACGGCAAGATGGCCCACGGTTCCGCACCGCATAAAGGCGTGGACGCCATCGCCGTGGCTGCCGAGGCCATCATGGCGCTGCAAATGATCAAAAGCCGCCAGACGAACACACGGCAGCCGCTGGTGATCAGCATTGGCACGATCAAAGGCGGTGACCGGGAGAACATCATCGCCGAAAAGGTCGAGTTGGGCGGTACGGTGCGCACCTACGACGCGAAATTCCGTGATGGCATCATCGAGCAGATGCACCGCATCCTCAAAGGCATCACCGAAGCGCATGGAGCCACTTACGAGATGGAGTACCGCAAAACGTATCCCAGCATCCAAAACGACCTGAAGCTCATCGCGGCCACATTGCCCGCCTTCAAACGCATCGTCGGTGAAAAGAACGTGATCGAGCTGATTCCCGGCATGGGCGGCGAGGATTTCAGCTACTTCGCGCAGGTCGTCCCCGGTTTCTACTTCCGTCTCGGCGTAGCCAACGAGCAGAAAGGCTTCACTTACGGCGGCCACACGCCGATGTACGACTGCGACGAGGAAGCGATCAAAACCGGCGTCGGCGTGTTGGCGGCGGCGGTGTGTGATTTTTTGGATGCGGCCGCGAAGTAGATCAGCGTGAGGCCCGCTTGGCCTTCAGCACTTCCCCCACTTCGGCAAGCGGCAGGCAATTGATGACATCCTTGCGCGTGAGCCAGCCTTTGCGGGCGGTTTTGGTGCCAAAGATCACGTCCTGGAGACCGCGAGTGCTGTGGGCGTCGGGATTGATGCTGCATTTGACGCCCTTCTCCTTCGCGAGCTTCCACCAGCGCCAGTCCATGTCGAGACGCCAGGCGCTGGCGTTGATTTCGATGATGGTGCCCGTCGCAGCGGCGGCATCGATCACGGCGGCGACGTTGACGTGGTAACTTGGACGTTGAAGCAGCAAACGGCCGGTGAGATGGCCGAGCATGGTGACGTGCGGGTTTTCGATGGCGCGGATGATGCGTTTGGTCATCTCGGTTTCGGGCAGATTGAAAACGTTGTGCACAGAGGCGACGACGTAATCGAGCTGGGCCATGATCTCGTCGCTGAAGTCGAGACTGCCGTCTTTGAGGATGTCCACCTCGCTGCCGGTGAAGATGCGGAAGTCGTCGAACTCGGCGTTCAACGCCTTGATTTCCTCGATCTGGGCCAGCAGTCGCTTCTCATCGAGACCGTTGGCCTGGAAGGACGATTTACTGTGATCGGCGATGCCGAGGTATTGGAAGCCAAGATCGTGCGCGGCGTCGGCCATTTCGCGCAAGGTGGCACCGCCATCGCTGGCAGTGGTGTGGTTGTGGAAGACGCCACGCAGGTTTTCGAGCTGTATGAGCCGTGGCAGACCACCGTGCTCGGCGGCATCGATCTCGCCAGTGTTCTCTCGCAGCTCAGGATCAATGAAATCGAGGTCGAGAGCGCGATACAGCTCAGCTTCATCATGAACCGGCGGAATGACCGACGCGTCCTTATGGTCCGGCACCAGCGTGAGCGCATATTCGTTGAGCGACCAGCCACGGGCCAGGGCCCGCTGGCGGATGGCGACGTTGTGCTCCTTGCTGCCGGTGAAATACATGAGCGCGAAGGGAAACTCTTTGCTGGAAACGGCACGTAGATCGCACTGCAAGCCGTGAGTCACGTGAATACTGGCCTTGGTGGGGCCTTTGGCGATCACATCGACGACCACGGGCAGTTGCACGAAGTAGTCGATGACTTTCTCCGGCTGCCGGGTGGAGACGAGAAAATCGAGGTCATGCACCGTTTCCTTGCCGCGCCGGAAACTGCCGCAGATTTCTGCGTGCGAGACATTTGGATGCCCGCGCAGCGCCTCCAAAATCTCCTGCACCAGCGAATAAACCTGGTCCATCCGGAACTCAGAGGC
>CAMCWM010000195.1 GCA_945882215.1 Akkermansia muciniphila
TGAGCCGCCCATGCAGATCAAAGAAGGAGGCGTCTTCCGCGAAGGCTGGCTCCCCGAACTCGACGAACTCCGCAACGCCACCACGCTCGGTCGCCAGTGGATCGCTGACCTGCAAAACCGCGAAATCGAGCGCACTGGGATCAAGAGCCTCAAGATTAAATACAACGCCGTCTTTGGCTACTTCATCGAGATCACCAAGGCGAACGTCGGCAGCGTGCCCACCGATTACCACCGCAAGCAGACGACCGTAAATGGCGAGCGCTACATCACCGACGAGCTGAAGCGCATGGAGGACAAGATCCTCGGCAGCGAGGAGCGCAGCAAGGCGCTCGAATACGAACAGTTCATCGAGCTGCGCAGCCGGGTCTTGGAGCACCTCGCGCACATCCAGGAAACCGCCGAAGCCATCGCCGTGCTCGATTCACTCGGCTCACTCGCCGAAACCGCGCGGCTCTTCAATTACACGCGCCCCGTGCTCAATGAGACGCGGAATCTCTTCATCCGCGATGGTCGCCATCCCGTGCTCGATCAGAATCTGACGAGCGGCGAACGCTTCGTGCCAAACGATGTCACGCTTGAGCCGGAGGAAAGCCGCCTCATCCTCATCACCGGCCCTAACATGGCCGGTAAGAGCACCTACCTGCGACAGACCGCGCTGCTCACGCTCATGGCGCAGATTGGCAGCTTCCTTCCCGCCGCCAGCGCGGAGATCGGCCTCGTCGATCGCATCTTTACCCGCATCGGTGCCAGCGACGACATCGCACGCGGCCAGTCCACCTTCATGGTCGAGATGAACGAGACCTCGCTCATCCTCAACAACGCCACCGAGCGCTCCCTCGTCATCCTCGACGAGATCGGCCGCGGCACGAGCACCTTCGACGGCCTCAGCATCGCCTGGAGCGTCGCCGAGCATCTGCACGACCACATCGGCGCACGCTGCCTCTTCGCCACGCACTACCACGAGATCACCGCGCTCGCGCAAAGCCGCAGCGCCGTGAAGAACTACAACGTCGCCGTGAAGGAGTGGAATCAGCAGATCATCTTCCTCCGCAAGATCCTCCCCGGCTGCGCCGAAAAAAGCTACGGCATCCAGGTCGCGCGACTCGCCGGCCTCCCCGAAAACGTCATCGCCCGAGCCAAAGAAGTCCTCCAACAACTCGAAGCCGGCCACCAGCCCGCCGAGAGCGTTAAAGAAGTCCCCGTAGCGACGAGCGTGCCCGCGAAGACAAGGAAGAAGCCACGCAGCGATGAGGACGCGGGGCAGATGAGTTTGTTTGGGTGACGTTTTGACGGCTTCTGACGATCTGATATCACACTTTCAAAGTCATGAATTCTGCCGCAAAGCCTACAAGTAGCGAAGCTGTAGAAGCAGCCGGAGCTATCAAAAGACAAAATGCGGGTTGTGGATGGTTCGCCTTAATGACCGTGATTTCAGCCTTAGCCCTGGCGTATTATCAGCCACTTGGTCTTATTGCGCTTTTCGTGATTCTGTTATGGTTTGCTGGGAATCATGAGAAGAAGTGCGAACCGAATTGGAGAGTTCTGCGGGAATTTGCCAGAAACAGAAACTGGTTTCTGCCGGCTGGGACAGAGCTTCGACACGTGCCGGGCTATTCCAGGCGAAAGCGGTTTTACAGTGAGCCGAGGCTGATTGAAGGAGGTTCAATAGTTGCACGGGTCTTGAGTGGTGACTTCAGCATGCAACCAACTCCTCCAAGCGGTGAGGTGCCGAGAAGTTCGCCTTCCTTTTCCGGTGCTACGACGGGCAGAGGTGGTGGCTCGAGTGGACGATCAAATCAAGGCCCACTAGACTCTGATATTGAAAAACGCAGTGTCGAGGAGGAGCGACGCCGTGAGCAGCAGCGGCTTCGTATCGACGAAGAGCGACGCCAAGAACGAGAGAGGCTACGTATTGAGGAGGAGCACCGCCAAGAAGAGGAAAGGAAACGTGCTGCAGAGGAAGAGCGACGCCGCGAAGAAGAGCGAATACGTGCGGAAGAGGAAGAAAAGCGTCGCGTCGAGGAAGAGAAAAAACGTGCCGAGGAATTACGGCGGCTCTTGGAAGAGCCGCGATTCGAATTGTTCATTGACGGTGCCTGGGCTGGGCCATTCTCGGTCAAAGAGATTTGGCGCAAGATTCAGGACGGAAAAGTAAACCTGACCGATTCCGCAATTGATAGAGCAACGGGGGCAATCAGCCAGTTGGTTCAATTTCCTGAGCTTACAGCATTGTTTACTGAGTTAGCCGTTTCGAATTCAGTGAAGGTAATGAAGCAGTACAAACGGACAAAAAAAGAACGGGACGAGTGCATCAAGTTTCATGGTACTATTTGCGCAGTCTGTGGCTTTTCGTTCGAGCACGAGTTCGGTGAAATTGGCAAAGATTATATCGAAGTTCACCATCTGAAACCAGTGGCTCAATTCGCCAGCTCACCGGTGCGGATCGTGAATCCGATCGCAGATTTACGACCCGTATGTGCAAATTGTCACCGCATGCTTCACATGCGTAATCCTCCGCTTAGTGTAGAAGAATTGATCGAGATTCGGTCCCGCCAGTCGGGGAAGTGACTTCAGGCTGCAACTGCGTGACAAGCGGCATGGCTTGATTGAATCACTCTCAGCCTTCGCCCAGATCCAGCTCATCGCGGTGGCTGTGCCAGAAGCGCAGGACGTGAACGATGTTCTCGGCGGCGTCGATCCGGTAGATGATCTTGTAGCTGCCTTTGAAGACCAGGATTTCGAGCGTGTCCGGCAGGATCGCCACACGCACTGGGCGACCGGTTTGTGCGCGCATGGGTGAGGAGAGCTCCGCCTCCGCTGTCTCGATGAGGTTGCGGACATACTGCTCGCCTCGTTCCGGCTCGCCATGCAGGAGCCAGTAGTCGTCGATCTCGTGAAGATCATTCAGCGCCGAGTCAGTCAGGCGGACTTGGAACGACGTTGAGCCCATTTGTGTTCCAGCAGTTCCTTTGCTTCCGCCAAAGGACGTTCACGCCCGTTCCGCACATCGTCCTCAGCCGCCGCGATGTCCCGCAACAGGCGTGCATCATCATGCAACTCGCGCCAAGCCGACGACTCCTCCGGCAGCTCTGCCAGCCAGGACAAGGTTTGCTGTTTGGTGCTCATGTTGCCAAGGCTATCACCCGGCCATTCTGAGCGCAACTGTGTCTTGATCCTTCCGCCACGTCATTCTGCCTGCCACGGATTGAAGCTCCGCCAATCTTCCCCATGCAAGGAATCCAGTGCTCGTTACTTTATCAACGCCGGCCCACCAACCCACGCCTCACGCTCATGTCCACACGTCGCCATTTTCTTCATACTGCCCTGGGGTTTGCCGCCCTGCCACATCTTGCGCGGGCGGCGGCCCCTGGCGGGGTCAGCCTCGGCTTCAGCTTGTATGGCATGAAGACGCTGTCGTTGAGTGAGGCTCTGAAGACCTGTGCCGAGATCGGCTATGCCAATGTCGAACTCGCTTTGAATGCAGGGTTTCCCACCGAACCCAAGGTCTTCACAGCGGAAGCGCGCAAGGAGGCGGCGCAGCAACTCGGCACCCTGAAACTGGACCTGCCATGCCTGATGGTGAACCTCAGCCTGACCGCCGATGACAAGGCTCATGCCCAGGCGCTGCAAAGCATCAACGATGCCGCGCAACTGGCGCGTGAGCTGAATGCCGCCCAGCCTGCCATCATCGAGACGGTGCTCGGTGGCAAACCGGCGACTTGGGAGCAGCAGAAATCCGGCATGGCCGAGCGCCTGCAATCCTGGGCCGAAACGGCGGAAAAGGCGCGGACCACGATCGCGATCAAAGCCCATGTGGGCAGTGCGGTGAACTCGCCGGAGCGCCTGCTCTGGCTGCTGGAGCAGGTGAAGTCACCGGCCATCCAGGTGGCCTACGACTACAGCCACTTTGAGCTGCAAGGCATCGACATGGAGGAAAGCATGAAGCTGCTGCTGCCGCGCACGAAGTTCATTCACGTCAAGGACTCGACCGGTGATCCTGCGAAGTTCCAGTTCCTGCTGCCCGGCGAGGGGCGCACCGATTATGTGAAGTACTTTACCGCGCTCAAACAGCACGGCTACCACGGCCCCGTCGTGGTGGAGGTCAGCGGTCAGATCTTCAACAAGCCCGGCTACGAGCCCGTCGCCGCCGCGAAAAAGTGCTACGCGGCCCTGTCCGGTGCTTTGGCGAGGGTCGTCTGAAAATGGCAGGCGGTTTTTCTGATCTCTCGCGGTGCCAATCAACGTCTGCCCTGACCCGAACGGTCCACGAGATTCTCATAGATCTTGCGCCGTTCGTCCAGGCCGAGGCCCTGGTTGCGCAGGCCGAACATTTGTTTGTTGATGTCCTCGCGCTGCGAGACGCTGAGGCGCGAGAGTTTGGCCACCATCTCCGGCGGCGGCTGGCGGGGGTAACCGTCCGCGTTGAAGCCTTCCTTGTAGTTCACAGCGGCGTTTTTCGCCTCGTCCATCTGGGCTGAGCTCAATGGTGGAGAATTCCCGCCCGCACTGCCGCTGGAACCGCTGGAGCCGCCACCGCCTGATGTTGCTCGCGAGGTTTTTTTGGGCGGCTGCTGGTAGCGGACGGTGATGACCTGCCCTCCGGTGACCTGGATTTTTGCCGACCATGTGTGAATCTCGGCTGGATTTCCTCCGACGCCGACCAACTGCCACCCCTGAAAGTTGGCCGTCTTTGAGACCACGTGAGACTCCATGGTCTTGGTGTCGAGCAGGGTGGCAAGGACGTCGTTCTCGGTGCGCGCGACGCCCGTGAGGATGATCGAATCGAAAACGCCCAGGGAACGCGTGAAAGGCGAGTTCGTGAGAAGTTCTTCAAAGTGCTCTTCGCTCACGGATTGCGGAATCGCGCCATCGTCGTCCGGTGGCGGAGGCTGCGGCATCGCATCGGCTCCATGCAACGTCGCGACGCCGCACAAGCCCACGAAGAGAGTGCTTCGCACCCAGTTCATGGTCTTTCTCCCAACGCAATACGGCAGCAGACCCATGGGAGCCAAATACGGCAGCAACCCGGCAGAACCATCACCGCAACGTCTGAAACTCCGACCAGCATTCCCAGGCGATGCGCTGAAGGTCGGCACGGTCTTCAGCGGAGAACTTGCGGGTGATGGGGTTGCCATCACGGTCCTTGGTCTTGTCATTCCTTTCGCCTTCGAAAGTGCGGGTGTCGGTAACGGCATCAATGGGCAGACCGACGGGGCTCTGGTTGAAGAGCGCCGCGTAAAGCGTGCAGGCGGTGAGGTAGGCCATGGTCTGGTTCAGATGCGCGTCATTGACGAAGCGTAGCGTCAAATCCGGCCGCTGCGTCTGGCAGCGATGCGCCACGAGCGCCATCGGAGCGACGGCGGCATCGATTTTCTTCGCCACAGCGGCGATGGCACGCTCCTTGGCAAGGATCGGCGCGGAATCGGGCGCGACGGTCAGCGGTTTGTCGTTCTGTGTTGAGGGCGTGGTCTCATACAGAATCACGCGGGCACCTTGCGCCTTCGCCAGCTCGGCAAACTTCGGCGCATACTCCGCATAAGGCGTGGGGTCACCTTCGATGTCATCGCGGTAAGACTGGAGCACGACGACATCCCAGCTCTGCCGGCTGCTTTCGATCTTCGGCAGCAGCGCGCGGTGACGTGCGAGAGCGTTTGGGGCATAGGCATCCTTCGGGTTGTCCGCAGCGGCTTTCTCAAGCGCAGCGATCGTGGCTTTCTCCTCGGCCTCGGTGAGCGTCGATTGCTTCACGATGTTCTGCGTGCCGAGCCGCCAGTGATCCTTCAACGTGCGACCACCATAAATGACGTCCGTGCGGTTGAATGTGAGCCCCGGCTGGCCCGCCTCCGCCATCGCTTTGACCACAGTGGAGAGGTTGTGCCGGGCCGTGAAGCTGTTGCCGATGAAGAGCACGTTCAGCGTCTTCTTTTCACCCTCGGCACCAACCGCCATTGAAAACGAGACGAGAGCGAATGCGAAGAATGCGAATCGAGGGAAGAGGCGAGTCATGGTTGGAATTTCATGGGTGAGGTGACATTGCGCATACGGCAGCCGTCCCACAAGTTGTTCTGGACACTTGCTTGCAGCGCGATTGACCCAAGCCCGGCCCTGTGACGTGAGGCCTATGCCGCCAATTCCCCCGCCACCGCCGTCGCTTCGGCAAGAAACACCTCTCCCAGCGGTGACAATCGTCCGGTCCACAGCGCGCCGAAGCTCAGCGGCGGGAAATCATCGAGCGCGAGGGCTTTGACGCCGGCGGGCAGTTCGACACGCGGATGACGCAGCGCCAGGCCGGCACCGAAGCCTTCGGCGACGTAGCGCAGCACGAGATCGAGGCTGCCGACTTCGAGGCTGGGCAGCCATTCCACGCCGCGTTGACGCAGCGCGGCCTGGAACGAGCGCGACAGCACGTCCTTGGCCTCCAAGGCGACGAGTGGCAGGTCGATGCGGTCTTTCTCAAAGATCTGCGAAGCCTGCGTGACGCCGCTCTGCTTTGGCACGAGCAGCACCATCGGCAGGCGCAGCAGCTCGCGGGCCTCGATGTTCGCGGCGGTCTTGTCCATCAGCGTGCTGAGGCCGATGTCGATCTCCTGCGCGGCCAGCAGCGCCTCGATCTCCTGCTGCCGGCCATGCGTGAGCGTAAAGTGAAAGCCCTTCACCCGCCGCCGCATGCGGGCCAGCAGCTCCGGCAGGTAATCCCGCTGCACAATCTCCGCCGACGCGATGCGCAGCCGCGTCTCACCGCCGCCACGCAGGCGGTCGCTGATCTCTCCGAGGCCGCTGAAGAAGGGCATGGCGAAATCGTAGAGCGTCTGCCCCTCGCGCGTGAGCTGAAACGGCCGCCGCTGATACAGTGTGACGCCGAGCGAGTCCTCAAGCTGCAAAATCTGCGCGCTGATGGCCGGCTGCTGGATGCCATACGGCATGGCCCTTGCCGCCGCGCTCACGCCGCCGTGCCGCGCCACATAGTAAAAAAGTTCAAGGTGATGGACATTCATAGCTGGGCGGAAGGCTATGCGTTTTATCAATGATGCCACCTGGAAATATCAATTTCCATCTCCCGCCGATCCTGAGACACTGCGCGGCATTATGGAAGAACTCATCCTCCTCTTTCTGCTGGTGATTGGCGGCCTGGTTATCATTCTGCCCATCACCGCGCTCGTTTTTGCCCGCAAGGCCCGCCGCCAGGCCGAGGAGCTTGGCAAGCAAATCGGTTTCCTGCGCGAGCAGCAGGCCCGCACCATCGAACGCGAGGCGCGGCTCATCCAGCGCATCGAACTGCTCGAAACCGTGAACAAGATGCCGCGACCGCCGGAGGAGCCTGTTGCCATGGAGTCGCAGGCCAAATACGCGCCGCCGCCCGTGGCACCGCGAGAGTTCATTTCGGCCCCTGCTGCTCCGAAACTCGTCGCCGAACCTATTCCCCAGGCCGTTGCGCCCCCGCCGGTTCCCCAGCCTACACCGGTCCTCACGAAAACTCCCGACCCCGTTCGTCCTCCGGGCTTCAATGCGCCGTTGGAAGCCAAACCACGCCCCATAGCGGCTCCCAGCATCAATCTCGAACAATTCATGGGCGCGAAGCTGTTCGCGTGGGTGGGCGGTCTGGCGTTGTTCCTCGGCGTCATCTTCTTCGTGAAGCTCAGCATCGAGCGCGGCTGGATTTCACCCGAGCTGCGCACCGCCATCGGTTTTGTCATCGGCATCGGTCTGGTCGGCGGGGGTGTGGTCATGCATCGCCGCGAGCGCTACGTCACGCTGGCGAACACGCTCTGCGCCACCGGCATCGTCATGCTTTATGGCGTGACCTTCGCCGCGCACTCGATCTGGCGCATTCCGCCGCTGGATCAGCCACTCGTTGCTTTTGCCCTGATGTCGCTCATCACGGCGGCGGCGTTTTTGCTCGCGGTGCGGCTCAATGCGCAGGTCGTGGCCGTGCTCGGCATGCTAGGCGGCTTTTTGACACCGATCCTCTGCTCCACGGGGCGCGACAATCCCTTCGGCTTGTTCAGCTTCATCGCGCTGCTTGACATCGGCGTGCTTGCCGTCGCCAAAAACAAGCGCTGGCTGCATCTCACGGCCCTGGCGGCCATCGGCACGATCTTCATGCAGGCGGGCTGGATGCTGAAATTCTTCCACTCCTCGCAATACGCCATCGGTTCGGCCACCTGGACTCCCGTGATCGTGTTCCTCGGCTTCGCGGCGCTGTTCTCACTTGCCGCATGGTGGTCGAAGCAACGGGACGCCGACGATCTCTTCCCGGCGGGATCCGCGCTCGCGTTGTGTGGCAGCGCGCTTTTCACGGCGTTCGTGTTTCTCGGCTTTGGGGCCATCACCGAGCGGCCCGTGCTGCTCTACACCTTCGTGCTTGGCATCAACGTCATCGCGCTGCGCATCGTGTGGCATCAATCACGCGTTGGCATCGCGCAGAGCATCATCGGCACGCTCACCTTCCTGCATCTCTCGATCTGGACGGCTGACCGGCTCAACCCGGAGCTGCTGCCACACGCGCTGGGCATTTACCTCGCCTTCGGTCTGCTCCACACGGCGTTTGCGGTGCTGATGGAGCGCAAAGCGCCGAATCAGGTGCCCTTCGCGGGCTGGGTGCCCGTCATCACGCTCATCCTGCTGCTCATGCCCGTGCTCTGCCTGGATGCGATCAGCCTCTCGATCTGGCCGGTGATCCTGCTCGTCGATCTGCTCATCATCGGCCTCGCGGTGATGACTGGCAGGTTGATGCCGGTGCTCGCGGCGCTGGTGCTCACGCTGATCACCGCAGGCGCATGGCTGTTCCGCTGGCCGCGAGAGATCAGCTTCACGCTGATGCCCTTCCTCTTTGTGATCGGCGGTTTTGCCGTGCTGTTCGGCATCGCCAGCAGTTTCCTCTCGCGCAAACTGCCGAAAGTCGCTTTCTCCGCGCTGCTGCCGGTGAGTTCGGCCGTGTTGCCGTTTTTGCTGCTCATCCTCGCCACACTGCGGCTGCAAATCGCGAATCCATCACCGGTCTTCGGCCTCGCGCTGCTGCTCACCGTGTTCCTGCTCGGCCTCGTGCGCATCAGCGGCATCACCGCGCTCGCGCCGACGGCATTGGGCTGCGTGCTGGCGCTCGAATGGGCCTGGCATCAGCAGAGTTTCAGAGTGGAACAGGCCACCACGCCGCTGCTCTGGTATCTCGGCTTCTACGCCATCTTCACCGCGTTCCCGCTCGTGTTTCAGCAGCAGTTCGCCACGCGCAAACTGCCATGGATCGCCTCGGCTGCGGCAGGCATCGGCACGTTCAGCCTCGTCTATCGACTCGTCGGTCAAACCTGGCCGAATGAAATGATGGGCCTGCTCCCCATCACCTTCGCCATCGCTCCTCTGCTCTGCCTCGTCTTCGTTTTGAAACAGCACGGGGCCGAAAATCCCGCACGTCTCACCCAACTCGCCTGGTTCGGCGGGGTAGCGTTGTTTTTCATCACGCTCATCTTCCCGATCCAGTTCGAGAAGCAGTGGATCACGATTGGCTGGGCGCTGGAAGGAGCCGCGCTGTGCTGGCTCTTTCGCCGTGTGCCGCATCCCGGCCTGCGTGGCACCGGCACGGCGCTGCTCGTCGCCTCCTTCGTCCGTCTCGCGCTCAATCCCGCCGTGCTGGAGTATCAAATCCGTGGCGAGACGCCGATCCTCAACTGGCAGCTCTACGCCTACAGCCTCTCCGCGCTGGCGATGTTCTTCGCCGCCTTCTGGCTCACACCTCCAAGTCATCTTTGGGGCAAAATCAACCTGCGCGGCCTGTTCGGCTCCCTCGGCGGCATTTTGCTCTTCCTGCTGCTCAACATCGAGATCGCCGACGCCTTCACCCCGGCGGGCCAGCGCTCGATCACCTTCGACTTCAGTGGCAATCTCGCCCGCGACATGACCTACACGATCTCGTGGGCCTTGTTTGCGCTCACGCTGCTCGTGCTCGGCATCTGGAAACGCAACGCGCCCACGCGCTACGCCGGCATCGGTCTGCTCGCGGTCACGTTGCTGAAGCTGTTCTTCCACGATCTCGCGAACATCGACAGTGGCTACCGCATCGGTGCCTTGATCGCGGTTGCCATCATCGCGCTTGTTGCCTCGTTCCTTTATCAGCGCTTCCTCACCGACGACAAATCATGAACCCGCATCCCCTGCTCCTTGCTTTGTGCTTCTCCACGGTCGCCAGCGCCGCCGATTTCGCTGCGTGGACGCACCGCCAGACCGTGCGCATCACGCAGCCCGGCCTCACCCGCCTCGAACTCGAACCCGCGCTGCTTGATGCCTCGCGCACGACCGGTGGAGCGCCGTTTCACGATCTGCGCGTCATCAATCCCGCCGGTGTCGAGACGCCTTACATCATCGCCTTGCCACGCACCATGCGTCCGGCGAGCGTCGGAGCCGCCGGCTTCAAGGCCACGCTGAATCCGACCACCACCGTGCTCGAATTTCAGCCGCCCGACGCCTTCACGATCCAGGAACTGGTGCTGAAGACCAACGGCGAAAACTTCATCAAGGCCGCCACGCTCGAAGCCAGCAGCGATGGCACGACGTGGCAGACGCTCAGCAGCGGCGAAGTGCTCTGCCGCCAGAATGGCACCGAGCGTTTGCGGCTGCCGATCGCACCCGCCGAGTGGAAGCAATTTCGCATCACCATTGACGACTCACGCACCGGACCGGTCGCCTTCACCGGCGCTCAAATCGTGCGTGAACTGCCAGAGCTGCGTACCATGCCACATTCGGCGTCGATTCGATCCCGCACCGAAGATCAAGGAGCCACCCGCCTCACGCTCGATATCGGCACGGCCAATGTGCTGCTCGGGACCGTGCGTGTTCACACGCCCGAACTCGTGTTTCAGCGCGTGTCCACGCTCTTGAACACGACGCACACGCTGTTCCGCATTCAGCAC
>CAMCWM010000196.1 GCA_945882215.1 Akkermansia muciniphila
TGGCTCGGCGACATCGAGCGCCGTCTTCCCACCGCGCGCATGAAGGTGGTGCAGATCACGGGAGGCAGCACCGGACGCCAGTTGAAAATGGAGGTCTCCTTTGAAACTCCCATCTTTGATCTCGCCGCGGCGGATGCCGACAAGAACAAGGCCAAGGAAAAGGCGGCCAAGGAGAAGGACAAAGCCAAAAAATCCTAGCCCATGAACCGCATTAACAGACTTATTCTGCTGCCCTTCCTGATCTGCGCGATCTTGACAGCCAGCCTCCATGCCCAGGAGGCGGTCGTCGGAGAGGAAGGCGAACAGCGCGTGCAATACCAGCTCGTGCTGCCTGATGAGAAGACACCTGAAAACGTCAAGCCGGAGGAACACAACCCCTTCGAATCTGAGAGCGAGGCACAGAACCGGCTGGCTCCAGGTGACACCGAGGAAAACCGCGTGCGGGACAAGCTCCTGAAGCTTCCCGTGGTAGGCACGAAACGCATGGCAGACGGACGCATGCGTGTGCTTTTGGGCGATCTCATTCTCGAAACCGGCGGCGTCGTGCCGCCCGTGCTGCCAGAGCAGCTCGTCGAATTGCGGGTGAAGAACATCACCTCGCAATACATCGAGCTCGCATGGCAGGAGAAGCGCGCCACCGGCCTCCCCCCCAAACTCATGATCATACCGATCAATATCTCCCCCAAGGTGCGCTATCAGATGCTCGGCCAGACCGAGGAGGAGGGTAAAAGTGCCAAGGGCACCAATGCCACAATGGATCTGCCCCTGCACGACCTTGCTACCACCCCGCAGAATGCCCCGCCAGCAACGCCGCCCGACGAACCAAAGCCGCTGCGCGCAGAAGCCGTCCTGGAAGATCCCCTTCCCGCCGCACAACCGCAGGTGGTGAAAGATCCGCTCACACCACCGCCCATGCAGGCCACGACTCCGCCAGCAGCAAAGCCGGCGGAGACACCGGCACCACCCACCACACCACCACCCTCGCCCGCCGTTGAATCCGTGGTGCGCATGCTCTTCGGCAATCCAACGCCCGCGCCCAAATGAATCGTCGCGTCCATCAGCCGGGGGGCTTCACCTCCGTGGAACTCCTGCTGGTGCTCGCGCTTTCCGCCGTGGTCCTCGGCGGGGCGGTCGTCTCCTACGGCACGATTGTGCGCAGTCAGCCTAGCGTCTCCTCCATCGTCACCGTACCGCTCGGCCTCGCACGCATGCAGAATTTCTACGGACTCCTCAGCAGCACCGTCAATGTCGCCATGGCACCACAATACGGCGCGCTGTCGCAGGCGGAGGAGCTGCGCGAGCAATTCATCACGGACACGCTCAGTGCCACGGCCGTTTTCTGCCTGCCCCGCGACAGCATGAACACCTGGAGGCCGTCCGTCATCGCCTACAACCCCGCGTTGCATGACGAGATCGACACACCGCAAAAGTTCCGCGTCCACATCATCGCCAACGCCGGCGTGCCGGACACTCTCTATCGCGACTACCGCAATCCGCTCAATGACGGCACAACGGTGCCGCAGAACGCCAGCATTTTCGTGCTCGGCTACAGCAAGTATGCCGGTTATCTCAAGGTGAACGCCATCTATGACATCGACATCATCCGTTTCACCGGAACCACCGAGCCCAATGGCATCCATGTCTCGGTGAAGCGCTACGCGGACTCCACCACGAGCACCACACCCACCACCCTCAGTTACATGGGCGGTTACGATGTGTTCTTCCCTCCTTCCGTGCCGAATCCCACCAACACCACCCAGTGGGCCAGCGACGGCTTCACGCCGCTTTTCATCAGCTTCGAACGTGCCTCGCGTCTCGCGTTGCGCGAGACCCCCGCCACCATCGAGCGCTTCAAGCGTGCTTCGGAGCGCCCCTTCTACTTCATCTGGTGGCCCGATCCTGCCGCGCGCCATCTCGGCCCGGTGGCAAACACCTTCGCCTCCAGCGATCCACGCCAGGCCTACAACCACATGGCCGGACGCACCTCTTTCATGTTCACCGTGCCCATGTTCCCGGCTCTCTGAATCCACCTCATGCGCATCCCACGACACCATCATCGCAGCACACGCGGCGCCCTCATGGCGGCGGCGCTCATGCTCATGATTGTGAGCGGCATCTTCATCTCCTCCTGGGTCACCCTCATGAGCACCCGTGCCTCGCAGGTCAGTTATCTGGAGGACGTCACCAGACGCCGCATCGGCGTCGAAAGCTCACGCCTCCTCGGCTGGCAGTGCGTCACTGATCAGGCCTTCGCACTCAACGGCACCATGGCCGCCGCTCAAGACACCATTCTCGGCGGCGACATCGGCGGTTTCAACACCGTCAACGGCTGGAGCAATCTCAATGTGTACACCTCCAGCACCACGGCCGGGGGCATGAGCACCGTCTTCCCCTTCAACCACACTGGTCTGCGCCCCGGTGCCTCCTACCTCACCGTCGAGCAGCTCGCACGGCCCTCCTCCGGTGCCGCAGGCAACATCGACGATTACAACGCCTGGCAGTTCCTCAAAACCATGCCGCCCGTGCTCGCGGGGGACGTCTTCTGCATTTATCGCAAACCCGACGGCATCGGCACCGAACTCGACATCTACCGCAACGCCGGTGGAGGCGGCGCCGGACATAACGCCTACTGGACCGTCGAGGGCCGCACCGTCGTGCGTCATCCGCCCTCGTTCTTTGTCAGCAGCACGCCCAGTCCGCTGCAACTCCCCTTCCGCACGAAGTCGCTCTACCTTCAGTCGCACACGGCTGCGGAGCCACCCTCAATTCCTTATGCCGTTTATGGCACGGACATGAATGGCAATCCCTTGATGCCATCCAACATGCCCGTCGTTCCCAGCACCACCGGCCCCATCGGCGGCAGCGGTGACCGCAGGCACCTCGGTTACCTCAAAGTCGTGCGCAATGACGACAACCCCGACAACTCTCTCTGGCACTTCCAAGACCGCGAGGCAACCGCTGGCCGCACCGCCACTGTCACCATCGACGTCGCCGGCGTGTTCAATTCCAGCACCGAGGCCTACTGGATCGCCGAGCAGAAGAATCCCACCTACACCCCGCCTGGCTGGCCCTCCGGTTATGATGACAAACTGAAGGTGCTCTTCATCAAGCTCGACAGCGCCTACCTCAAAAACATGCGCATCTACGGCGTCGTCGATCAGATCATCTTCGTCGGTCAGAGCAATGCTGCCGCCTTTAACAACGCAGCCTCCCTGAAGCCTGTCATCATCACCATCATGCCCAGCGGCTCCAAGGGCCGCTGGGTGCGTGACATCCGCTTCGAGCGTGAGAACAACCGCCGCCACGTCCTCGCCTTCCAGGACGACAACGGCCGCCCCGTCGAGTTCTCCTGGGTGAACAACCCCATCAGCGGCACCGAGTACCGCTGGCGCAGCGTCCTCGTGAACGAATACCAGAGCATCATGTTCAACATGCCCTCCTCGCTCACCCAGAGTGTGCGCTGGATCGGCGGCGTCATGACCAACTGGACCGTCAAACGACGCGCCGCCGGTGGCATCAATCCCAGCCGCCTCCGCTTCACCAGCGACAGCGATCCTGCCGTCCCCGCTGCCACCAATGGCGGCCCCGCCTTCGCCACCTTCCTGCCACGTGACGCCTGGCTGGAGTCCTACTTCCTCCCCGTCGCGCCGCCATGAAGCACCACCGTTTACCATTGTTGACAGTGGTTGACCGTTGTTTGCAATGGTTTGGCAAACCATCGTCAACCACCGTCAACGGCGCGCAGCGCCCTCAACCATCGCAAACCGCCCGCAGGGCGCGCGGCTACACGCTCATTGAGGTGCTCGCCGCCGGAGCCATCATCTCCATCGGCACCACTGCCATGGTCAGCCTCTCCGCCACGCTCATGTTGCAGGAGGAGCTCGCCACCCGCGTCGCCGTCACCCGCAACTACCAGGAAAACATGGTGCGCCTCTGGCAGCTTGGCCTTTCCACCGTGCAGATCACCGCGCTCATGCCTTCCCAGGCGCAGAACGCCGTCCTCCAGCAGGCCGTCTTCGGCACGCCCGTGCTCGTGGAAAGCGGCATCACCACCGTCAACGGCGTTGTCATGGAGACAGCCCTCTGCACGGCCGTCGTGAACAGCTCGCAGAATCCCGCCACCGAAACCGCCGGCGCCTCCTTCACCCTCACCGCCTACCGCCCGCATCTCATCACCGATCTCCGTCCGCCCCCGCCCTGATGACAAATCAGAATGCGGAAAGCAAAAAATAGAAATCCATTTCTGCTTTCAGCTTTCCTGGTTTCAGCATTTCCAACTGCCATGCTCAAAAAAGTCAAAATCACCAACGTCCACTCCGGCAAGTCCTGCGAGGCCCTCGTGGACACCGACACCGATGAAAAAGCCCTCATCGGAGCTGGCGTCGCCCCCAACGAGACCACCACCGTCCAGACCATCACCGGCGTCGATGAAAAGCTCCACCGCATCACCAGCCCCGGCCCCACCACCGACGACAGCGCAGCCTTCTTCTCCGGCCTCGGCCGCTGCCTTGAACGCAACATCTCGCTCACCAAGGCCCTCCTGCTCCAGACCAACCGCGTCAAATCCTCCGTTTACAAAGGCATGATCGCCGAGGTCGTCCATGCCATCTCCGTGGGCGACAAATTCAGCGACGCCATCTCCAAGTTCCCCAAGCTTTTCCCGGATGACATGCTCTCCCTCATCCTCGCCGGTGAGGAGGCCGGTCAGCTTTCCAAGGTCTGCAAGCGCATCGCCGCCTCACAGAAAAAATCCTCCAAGGTCATCAAGAAGCTCAAGGGCGGCCTCATCTACCCCGCCGTCGTCATCGTGCTCGGCGTCGCCGTCGTCATCGTCATGAGTTTCACGCTTGTGCCGGCCATGGCCAAGCTCTTCAGCTCCTTTAAAACCGAGCTGCCCATGGGCACCAAAGTTCTCATCGCCCTGTCCGATCTCTTCATCCACCGGCCCTACATGGCCATCCTGCCCTTCGTCGGCTTGTATTTCTTTTTCAAGAACTGGGGCAAAATCAGCTCCCTCCGGCCCATGCAGGATCTCTTTCTCAAGATCCCCGTCGTCGGCGTCCTCGTCCGCAAATCAGCCGCCGCCACCGGCTTCCGCACCCTCTCCATGCTCACCGAGTCGAACGTCCGCCTCTCCAGCGCGCTCGACATCACCGCCCAGGCGAGCTGGCACTATCACTACAAGGAACTGTTCGTTCGTCTGCGCGAGCACATCGCCGTTGGCCGAACTCTGCATGAGGCCTTCCTCATGGAGGCCCACTGGCTCGGCCCTGACGCTCGAAATCTCTGCGGTCTCATCGAACTCGCCTCCGAAACCGGCTCCGGCACCGAAATGCTCGCCGAGATCGCCGACGACTACGAAGAAGAACTCGACAACCTCGCCGCCACCCTCGACAAGATGATCGAACCCCTCACCATGCTCATTCTCGGCATCATGGTCGGCTTCCTCATCTACGCCATCTACGGCCCCATGTTCAGCCTCGGCGACGTCATCTTGAAGAAGAAGTAGCCACACATCTGAAAGACCAATTGCCCTTCACCCCCTCAAAATCTCATTTTCCCTTCGTCGAAGGCCAATAAATGAGATGGTGGAGGCGAGGGGAGTTGAACCCCTGTGTCGCGGACACCCTCTAGTGAAAGCGGATTGTCATTGAGGATCAGTGCATTAAAAATCATCAGCATCATTGAAATCATCCGCGCTTGTCTTACTCTGTGTCTTACCTCATGGCATCAGTTTGGAAACATCCCAAGAGCCGGTTCTGGTTCGCCCGCTATCTCTCCATAGATGGCCGCTGGCGCAATGCCTCGACAAAGACCACAGATCGCAAGGCCGCACTCAAACTCGCCGATGAATACGAGACGGCAGCGAAGGCCAGGCGCACGGCCACGCAGGCCCGCCGCGTGCTCTCGCGGCTGCATGCTGAAATCACCGGGGAAGTGCTGCCCAGTTCATCCGTTCACGCCTTCGTGGCGAACTGGCTGCGTGAGAAGAAAGGCACAGCGAAGGCCACGCAGGTCTTTTACCAAAACAGCACGAGCCAGTTTCTCGCCCATCTCGACAAGCTGGCCGATGATGAGCTTTCGATGGTCACAAAAGAGCACATCGTCACTTTTCGCAATGCTCTCTTGGAACGGCTTTCCTCGAAAGCCGCGAATCATCACCTCAAAGTGGTGAAGATGCTTTTCCGCGCTGCCAAGCGGGATGGTTTCATCGTGGATAATCCTTCTGAGTTTGTGGAGACGGTGAAGGAGAAGGCGCACGAACGCAAACGCCGCCGCCCGTTCACACTCGATCAAATCCGCGCCGTGCTCGCCGTGGCGGATGATGAATGGCGCTCCATGATTCTGTTCGGCCTCTACACCGGCCAGCGCATCGGAGACATCGCACGCCTCACTTGGGCGAACGTCGATCTCGACAAGGGCCAGATTCGTCTCATCACGCAAAAAACGGGAGCGCCGCTACTCATCGCGATGGCCGCGCCGCTGAGAGAGCATATCGAAAGCCTGCCAGCACCCGATGTCCGCCCCGATCTCGCCCCACTGCATCCGCGTTGCTTCGCGATGGTGGAGAAGCAGGGCAAAAGCGGCACCCTCTCGAATCAGTTCGCCGATCTCTTGGCGCTCGCTGGCCTGCGCGTGAAGAAGGCGCACCGCGCCACATCAGGCGAGGGCCGCGCTGGACGCCACGAGAATGAAACGCTCTCCTTCCACAGCTTGCGGCACACTGCGGTTACTCTGCTCAAAGAGGCAGGCATTCCCGCCGCCGTGGTGCAGAAGCTCATCGGCCACGAGTCCGCGCAGATTTCGGAACTCTACACCACCGTAGGAGAGGAAGCGCTCGTCAAAGCCGCCGCCGCGTTTCCCGTGCTGTGATGATCGCGCCCATTGGCGAAATTTATCCGGCCTCAGAACCCATTCCAAAGGCTTCCCGCTACCAGCACATTGATTCCATCATGCGCTTTTTTCATTTACCCTCTTCCACTGCTCCACAGCAACACGCAGCACCTTTTTTCAGGTGTGTTAGCTCTCTCGTTCTTGGCTGAACTCTCGTATTGCCGCCGCTGCTGTTCCTACTTTTTTGATACTACAGCCTCTCACGTTGCCATTGCCGCCCTTCACATCTTCCCGGCCATGATCGCAGAGATTCTTTCCATCTCTCCCGCCCGCCGCTCAGAATCGCCTCTCATGCAGCCAGCGCCGCTTTCACACGTTGCACCGTGCTTGCCCCCTTGCCGGTGATCTTGGCCGCATTGCGCACGCTCTGGCCCGCCCGCAGCGCCCGCACCACGTCGGCATGCTTTGCGACGATCTCCCCGGCCTCAAGGCTTGAACCCTCCGGCCTGCCCAGCTTCACTCCTTTGCGCCGTGCCTCGGCCAGCCCGCTCTTGATGCGCTCCACGAGCGTTTCCTTCTCCGCCCGTGCCATCTCCGAAAGCAGGGCAAGCATGATCGCCGCTGCCGGATTGCGCTTGCAGTTCGGCAGGAGCGTTTCAATGGCTTGAGCGTGCCAGTAGAGCGAGACGCAATGCGCCTCCAGCATCTCCACAAAGGTTAAAGCCACACTTGGACGGCGGGCCACGCGAGAGACTTCATGCACCAGCACTTTTTTGATTTTGCCTTCTGCCGCGAGTTGCAGCACCCGCTGCAATGCTGGCCGGTCTTGAATGTCCGCGCTCCCTGAAACGGTTTCCTCGCAGACTTCCACCACCTGCCAGCCTTTTGACTTCGCGACGGCTTCCAGCTCGTGCCGCTGGCGTTTCGTTTCTTGTTTGTTGGTGGATACGCGCACGATGATCGCAACGGGGACGGCTTGAGTTGTTGATTTGGCTTTCATGCTCCCACTCTGGCGCACTGTATTCATTTAATCAAATGATTATTGCAATACACGCTTTCAGCGCCTCCTTTGATCTCGCCTCCCACGGCAGCGTGTCAGTTTCCCGGCCAACCATTATTTGAATACACCTTCCTCGTCCGGCCACTCCCACCGCCATTCTTCTTTCCATGCACTCTCCCCAGCGTTTGCTTTGGCTGTAATCCCGCCCGCCTGTGCCTCCCTGTCATCGGCAAACATCCCCGTTGCTCCGCGTCATCCTGTGCATACCTTTCCACCATGACAGCTACCCAGGTCATCGCTGAAATCGAGAGCCTTCCCCCGCAGGAACGGGAGACGGTGTTTCTCCGTGTCCATGAGATTGAGGAAACCATGATTCCAGAATCATTCCTGCAAGGGATGAAGGAAGCCATGCGCGGCGAGTTGATCGAGATGCAAGACGAGCATTTCCACACGCCACCCGTTGCCGCCTGATGGCCTACCGCTACCTTGCCACGCCGCAGTTTTGGCGTTCGTATGCCAAGCTCACGGAACGCCAGCAGGCAGCCGCCCTGCGTGTCTGGCCCATCTTCAAAGCGAACCCTTTCGATCCTCGCTTGAGGACGCACAAGATCGCCAGCCTCTCCGCCCGCTTTGGCCGCACCATTCATTCCGTTTGGATTGAAGGCGACTTACGCGCCGTGTTCTACCTTGATGGCTCCGACTGCATCAGCGTGGACATCGGCACGCACGCGATTTACGGCTGATAGCGCCCGCAAGAGGCAAACCGGCCCGCTCTCACGCCTCATCCCCCACCGGCCAAAGCTCCGTATCCAGCCCGATCTCTTTCCCCTCGATCTTGAGCATGTGCGCAAACCGGCCATTGGCAGACAGCGCCGCATAGCATGCCTTGTCTTTCGCTCCGGCCAGCGCCATCAGCCGCCGCACCGCCTCGCCCTTCGCGTAGCGCACGCGGCCCTTGTCGAAAAGCTCGTGAAGATGCTGCTCCGTGATCTTCTCATTGTGCCCGCCCGCGCCGCCACCACCGCCCGCACATTCCGAGAAATCAAAATTCTCGATCTCATCAAAGCCCCGGTCGGTTTGCTGCAAGGCGTGCTTTGCACCCTCGCTCTTGCCATTCGAGTTCTTGAGCAGCGTTGCCACCACGCGCCTGTCGCCTGATTGCTCTGTCACACGCTCCAGCTCGATGATCGTGCGTGGCTTGCGCCGCAAGACTTGATGCCCGCTGATGGCATGAAGCCGCCCGTTGCCCTCTGTGTCCTCGCTCTTGGGCTTGCGGCGATGATGCACCAGCATCCAGCACGGGCGCACTGGCAGCCCGTAGTTGATCGCCTTCATGCCGCGAAACATGAACGAGAAATCCTTTGCCGTTTCATCCACCACCGCACTCGAAACCGTGTCCAGAATCACCAGCTTGATTCCCTTCTCCTCCACGATCCGCCGCGTGTGCGCCACAAAGTCAGCGTCTCCCACGTCCATCGTCTCCGGCACATCGGTAATAAAAATCCACTTCTCGAAATCCTCCGGCAGCATCCCCGCCGCGTGCAATGCCTTCAATTGATTCGAGAGACGGCGCTTGTTGTTCTCATCACCGATCCACAGCGTAGCGAATGGGCATTTGATCTCATGGCCCATCCAGCGCCCGCGTCCCCATGCCGCCTTTGCCATCAAGTCCATGATCGCCCAGCTTTTCCCCACCGATGGGAAGCCAAACAGCATCGCAAACTCTCCCACTTCAAGCACAGCATCACCGCACAGCACCTCGCCCGGCTTCTCCTCGTAAGAGAGCAAGGCCCGCACGTCCAACAGCTCATAAGGTGGTGCTGCTGCCTCCCGCTCCGGTTTCTTCTTTCCATTTCCACTCTCCAGTGATGGCCGCTGGAAAGCCGCTTGCGCCGTTCCGGCCTCCGCCGCCTCACTCTCCGCCAGCACATCATAAACCCCGGCTGATTTTGTCTTTTTCGCACTCATGGGCAAACCTCCAAGAGTTGAGGATTCGCACGGATGCTCGCCGCGCTCGCCTTCGCGAACACATCGCCCAAATCTTTGATGGCCTGTCCCGTCGCATCCACGATGCCAGCCAGGGAAAAGCCATCCACTACCGCGCCAGCATCCCGCAGACTCCGCGCCCATAGCAGCGCCGCCTTCTGCCCTGGTTCATCCATCTGCGGAATGATCCGCACGCGCTTCCCTGCCAGGCGTGCCGCCACCTCCGGCGTCAAGCGCACCGCCGCGCCCATGCAGCACAGCGCCGCCACATCCGCCACCCGGCCCTCGCCATCAATCACCGCATGCGCCGCGATGAAATCCCCCACGCCTTCCACGAGGATGAGATTCGCGAACGCCTCCGCCTCCATCAATCCCACCGGCCACGTCTTGTCACCAAAGCAATGCGCTTTCCGTGCTGGCACCTCGCCAAAGCCCGGCCACAGCTCGCCATCCATGCGCCGCAGTTCAGCACCGCGCCGCGCTGCATCGGTGATGCACCAGAACGCCCGGCCCCACTGCTCCCCAAAGTGGAGAAAGCCCCGCTCATCCACCAGCCGCACCGCAGGCACCGACAGCGTGCGCAGTTTCGCCAGCGCCGCCAATTCTTCCACCGTCCCGCGCCTCATCGCCGGCCACGGCTTCACCTTGCGCACCGGCTCGCGTTTGGCAGGCGCGGGCGGCAGTTCGCGGCCCTCGCCCATCTGCTCCCGCATCCAGCGCACCGCGCCCGCTGTGTCGCAATCCAGCGCCTTCTTGATGATGTCCACCACGTCAAAGGTTTCACCCGTCGCGTGATCCTTCGCCCGCGTGTTCTCCGCATACACGGAAAAGCTCGCGTGCCTCTCGTCTGGCCTGAACGGCGACTTGCAGCACTTCGCAGGCTCCCCAGGAAGATGCAGAAGCCGCCACGCCTCATCAATCCGCAGCCGCGCTTTCAGCTCGGCAATCGTTGGTTGTGGCTTCATCGGCGTGGCTCCTTCCTCATCTCCGTGAGTCGTTTCAGCTTGTCCGCCAGCGGCG
>CAMCWM010000197.1 GCA_945882215.1 Akkermansia muciniphila
GGCCTGTCCGGCCTCGTGGACGCTACTTCATCGCCCGCATCAGTTCGCGCACATATTTGCCCAGCATGTCGAACTCCACGTTCAATCGGTCACCGGGCTTTTTCGTGTGCAGATTGGTCAGTTGAAACGTATGCGGGATGATCCAGCACACCACCGTGCTCTCCGTCACCTCTGCCGCCGTTAACGAGATGCCATCCAGGCAAATGGAACCCTTCGGAATGACCAAACCGCGCTGTTCCGCCGGAATCTCGACCTCCAGCCGATGATCCTGCCCATGTTCACTCCAATCGAGGACGTTCACCGTTGCATCGACATGCCCCTGCACGAAGTGACCGCCAAATCGCGCTCCCATCGCCATGGCACGCTCCAGATTGACCAGTGAGCCGGCCTTCAAGTCACCGAGACTCGTCACCTTCAGTGTTTGCATCAGCAGATCAAAACACGCCGTCTGCGCTACAGCATCCTTCGCAGTCACCGTAAGACAGCAGCCATTCACTGCCACGCTTTCGCCATCAATCAGCTCGGAGGCCATTGCGCCCACGTTCACTGTCAGCCGCGCGCTTTCGCCGCGTGGCTCCAGGGAAATGACGCTGCCG
The DNA here is from genome assembly GCA_945882215.1 of Akkermansia muciniphila. GTDB lineage: Bacteria > Verrucomicrobiota > Verrucomicrobiia > Verrucomicrobiales > Verrucomicrobiaceae > Prosthecobacter. Next base: position 597 of record CAMCWM010000197.1, read on the forward strand.
GTGGTTTCGACGAGACCTGTGAACATGCGCCGAGATAAACGGGCAAACCGCCGCTGTCGATGCGCTGTTCGCCCAAATCTTCACGGGGGAAGGATCAAGCAGGGCTGAGGCGTATTGATTCACGCTGTGTTCCACCGTCTCCTCCAGCTTGGCTGCTTGCTTGTCTCCACGAGTCTCCTCTCGGCGGAGCACTGGGCCTTTCAGCCGATGAAGCCGGTCAAAGGCACTGGCATCGACGAGTTCATTCAGAAAAAGCTCGCCGAGAACGGTTTGAAGCCTTCACCACGCGCCGATGCCCGCACGCTAGCCCGCCGTGCCAGCTTTGATCTCACCGGGCTGCCGCCGGAGCGAATAGACGTGCCTTATGAGCAGTTCGTCGATCAGTTGCTCGCCTCACCGCATTACGGCGAGCAATGGGCACGTCACTGGCTGGACGTGGCCCGTTACTCGGACACGAAAGGCTACGTCTATGCCCGTGAGGAAAAAAACTGGGTGCATGCCACGCCCTATCGCGACTGGGTTGTGTGTGCGCTGAACGAAGACATGCCGTATGACCGCTTCCTGCTGCTTCAAATCGCCGCTGATCAAGTCGTGCCGCCCAAGTCGCCCGATCTCGCCGCGATGGGCTTTCTCACGCTTGGGCGGCGCTTTCTCGGCGTGACGCATGACATCATCGACGACCGTATTGATGTCATCACGCGCGGCACGCTGGGCCTCACGGTTGCCTGCGCCCGTTGCCACGATCACAAGTTCGACCCCATCCCCACGCGCGACTACTACGCGCTCTACGGCGTCTTCCAGAGCAGCGCGGAGGCCCTCGCTCCGTGCGCCGATGGCGAAAACGTCGAACTCGCGGCGCTGGTGATAAAGAATCGCGATTTGATGACGAAACGCCGTGAGGAGCAGATGGCCCGCACGCGTGCGCAAGCCGCCGACTATCTCAAGGCGACCCGAGAACTCGAAAAGTATCCCGAGGAGGTGTTCGGTCAGCTCCTTGACGCAAAAGACCTCAACCCCTTCATCGTGCATCGCTTCGTCGCCTGGCTGGAAAAGCATCCGGGCGTCGAATTGAACGAGGCAGTGCTCAAACAGCCGGATTCGCCCGCTTTCGTGCCCGATGAGCACATCGCGAACATCGAGATGTATTTCCCGACCGGCGTCACCACCGAGCTGTGGAAGTCACAGGGCGATGTGGACCGCTTCCTTATCAAAAGCAGCGCTGCACCGACGCACGCGACGGTTTTGGTCGATCGTCCGCTGCCCAGCACGCCACGCGTCTTCAATCGCGGCAATCCGCTCACCAAAGGCGATGCCGTCCCACGCCAGTTTTTAAGCCTCTTCGGTCCGCAAAAGCCATTCACGAAAGGCAGTGGCCGACTGGAGCTCGCGCAGGCCATCATCAATCCCCGCAATCCGCTCACCGCCCGCGTCATGGTGAACCGTATTTGGCAGCATCATTTCGGTCGCGGCCTCGTCAGCACTCCGAGCGACTTCGGCAAGCAAGGCAGCCCGCCGAGCCATCCCGAGCTGCTTGACTGGCTCGCTCAGCGCTTCATCGACTCCGGCTGGAGCATCAAGGCGATGCATCGTCTCATCATGTTGTCGCAGACCTACCGGCAGAGCAGCCAGACGAGTGATCCGCGCGATCCAGACAATCGCTTGCTCTCCCGCATGAATCCGCATCGTCTTAGCTTCGAGGAGGCACGCGACGCGTGGCTCGCCGCCGCAGGTCGCCTGAATCTGCGCGTCGGTGGTCGCTCCGAGGGATTGTTCGCGGCCAGCAACACGCGTCGCACGCTCTACGCGCTCGTGGACCGCGAAAACGTGCCGATGGTCATGCGCACCTTCGATTTCGCCAACCCCGACCTCTCCATCCCCCAGCGCACCGAAACCACCGTGCCGCAGCAGGCGCTCTTTGGCCTGAATCACCCGTTTGTCGTGCAGCAGGCGAAGGCGCTCGTAAAGTGGTCCGCACAACCGGAGCGCAGCGGAGATAGCCAGCCGCAGGCTGCCCGAAGGGCGAGCGAAGCGAGGCAATCCCCTGTGCGGCACTCCGCAGACACCGATCGCGTCAATTTCATCTACCAGCGCCTCTTCCAGCGCAGTCCCACACCCGAAGAACTCGCCTCTGCTCTCGCCTTCGTCCAAACCGACACTGGGCCCGTCATCGCCGCGTCCGATCACTCCAAATCCTGGCACTACGGCTACGGTGAGTGGGATGAAAGCACCGGGCGCGTGAAGACCTTCAACCCACTGCCTCACTTCACCGGCAGCGCCTGGCAGGGTGATGAAGCGTGGCCCAATGAAAAACTCGGCTGGGCACAACTCACTGCCGAGGGAGGTCATCCAGGCAATGATCGCAAACATGCTGTTGTGCGCCGCTGGATCGCGCCAGCCGAAGGCAGCTACGATCTGCATTCCACACTCATCCACGAACCCGAGGTGGGTGATGGCATTCGTGCGTTTGTGAGTCATTCGCGCCTCGGCAAACTGCGCAGCACGACGCTCCTCGGCTCCAAGGCTGACCTCCAACTCGACGCCATCGCCTTCCAGGCCGGTGACACGCTCGATTTCATCGTCGATATCGGCAACGGCCTGAACAGCGATCAATTCCTCTGGTCGCCGAAGATCACCCCCTCCGTCACCGCGACCACAGGCGCTGGCGGCGACACTCCGAGTGACGCTTGGGATGCCCAGAAGGATTTTCCCACCCAGCCGAAATCCCAACTCAGCGCCTGGGAACAACTCGTGCAGGTGCTGATGCTGTCGAACGAGTTCATGTTTGTTGATTGATATGAATCCACCCCTCACCCGCCGAGATTTTCTGCGCCGCTCCGGCATGGGCATGGCGGCGCTTGGGCTGGCGGATTTGCAGGCCGCCAAGCCGCATTTCGCGCCGAAGGCAAAGCGGGTGATTCATTTCTTCCTCAATGGCGGGCCTTCGCACGTCGATACGTTTGATCCGAAGCCTGCGCTCAAGCTCTACGAGGGAAAACAGGTCCCAAGCCATCGCATCACGGAGCGAAAGACGGGCGCGGCATTTCCCTCACCGTTCAAGTTTCAGCGTTACGGGCAGAGCGGGATCGAGGTGAGTGAGCTGTTTGAGAAAACAGCGGCGCATATCGACGACATCGCCGTGATCCGCTCCATGCAGGCGCAGGTGCCGAACCATGAGCCCTCGCTGATGCTCATGAACTGCGGTGACTCGATCCAGGCACGTCCCAGCATGGGCGCATGGCTGACGTATGGCCTCGGCAGTGCGAATGAGAACCTGCCGGGCTTCATCGCGATGTGTCCCGGCGGCATGCCGATCAAGAGTGCCGAGAACTGGCAGTCGGCGTTTCTTCCGGGTGCGTTTCAGGGGACGTATGTTGATTCAAAGCACGAGGCGGTGGACCGCCTGATCGAAAACATCCGCAGCCCGCATGCGGACACGAGCGTGCAACTCCGCCAGCTCGACTTGCTGCGTCGCATCAATGCCGCGCATCGTGCCGAGCGTAGCGACCCACGGCTGGAGGCACGCATTCAGAGCTTCGAGCTGGCCTTCCGCATGCAGATCGAGGCGGCGGACGCGTTTGATGTGTCGCAAGAGCCCGACCACATCCGCAGAATGTATGGCGAAGGCGTTCATGCGCGGCAGACGCTCATCGCGCGTCGGCTGCTGGAGCGCGGCGTGCGCATGGTGCAGCTCTGGCATGGCGCGGGGCAGCCGTGGGACAATCACGACAACATCGAGACGAATCACCGCAAGCTCGCCGCGCAGATCGACCAGCCCATCGCCGCGCTGCTGCATGATTTGAAGCAGCGCGGCATGTTGGAGGACACGCTCGTCATCTGGGGCGGCGAATTTGGCCGCACACCGACGGTGGAGCTCGCCGGAGGCAAATCGAAGCTCGGCCGCGATCACAATCACTACGGCTTCAGCGTGTGGATGGCCGGCGGCGGCATCAAAGGCGGCACGATTCACGGCAGCACCGATGAATTCGGCTTCGCCGCGCAGGACAACCCGACCAGCGTGCATGATCTGCATGCCACGATCCTGCATCTGATGGGACTCAACCACGAGGAGCTGACGTATCGCTACGCCGGTCGCGATTTCCGGCTCACGGATGTGTATGGCGAGGTGATCCGTCCGATCGTGGCTTGATTTGTTCTTTGACCCGCGAATGCTCGGCGGAATGTGCTCTCCTCTGCTTCCCGCCGTTCTTCTGATCACCCTGGCTCTGACCTGCCACAGCCAGGAAACCTCGAAACCAGCATCGCGAGATGAAGTCGTCGTGGGCGAACGCATCATCAAACTGCCGCCACCGCCGGGGTTTGAGCGTATAGACGGGCTGGAGCCGGACAAAGACCGTCTGGTGGAGTCGGTGCTGCCGGCTTCGAATCGTTACTTGGCCCGTTTTGAGCCGCTCAAGACCGGTACCGCCGAAACTGGCCGCAGTTTCAATGCGCAAGTGATGCGCTCACTCGAAAGCCGCGAGATTGGAGACCGCACCTTTGCGGAGATGAAGCAGCAAACGAAGACGGAACTGGATCAGGCCCAGGAAACCATCCGCCAGGAAATTGCCAAGGCGACCGGCAAGGCGGAGAAGGCCATGCAGGATGCAACGAACGCGGACGCGGCGCTCAGCGTGAGCGACGTGGCCGTGCTGGGCTATTTTGGTGAGACGCCGAACAGCCTCGGCTTCACGTTGGCCATGAACGTCGCCGCGAAGACCAGTGACAATGCCCTCAAGGTCAAAGGTGTGATCGCCAGCATGATCGTGCCGGTGAACGGTCGCCTGATCTACCTGTATGCCAACGCCGATTTCAAATCCACAGCGGACCGCCAGTGGGCAGAACAAGCCGTCACCGCCTGGCGTGATGCCGTGGTGGCCGCCAATCCGCGCGTGGAAGGCCCACCGGCCCAAACTTCCATCTTCGACGGTGTTGGACGCTCCGCCATCATTGGCGGCATCGTGGGGGGTCTGGGCGCGTTGGTCGCGATGCTGTTCAGGAAGAAGAGCAAGGCGTGAGGCTACGGCGCTTTCAAGAACTCGATCAAGTCCGCCATCTGCTGCGGGGTGAGGGCGGCTTCGAGGCCTTCGGGCATGAGGGAGATGCCGGGGCTGGTGAGGGATTTGATCTCGCTTCGCAAGACGGTGTCCGTGCCGCCATCGGCGCGTTTGAGGGTGAGATTGCCCGCCGTTTCGCTGGCGATGAGGCCGCTCAAGGTGCGGCCGTCGTTGGTTTCGACGAGGTAGAGGCTGAAGTTCGGAGAAACCTCGCGATTTGGGTCGAGGATGTTCGTGACGAGCTGCTCCGCCGTCCACGCCTTGATCGTGCCGAGGTGCGGACCGACGTCGTTGCCCTTGTCCGCGAACTTGTGGCAGACCATGCAGGCCATTTCATAGACTTTGGCGCCGCGGGTGGCGTCCCCGGTGATGCGGGCACTCTTGCCCGCAACCACGCTTTCCTTGCGGGCAGGAGTGCCCGCATCACTGCCCTGCATCGCCGTCAGATACGTCTCGATGACCTCCTTGCGATTCGACGACGAACCGTCGCCAAGGAGCTTCGCGATACGCTCTGCCAGCGCAGGCGTCTTCTGCCGTCCCAACGTTGCCTTCGCCGCAACGCTGAGCTGCGCGGGCAGGATCATCTTCGCCTCAATGGCATCCAGCAGCTTCGCGATGCGGTCCGTGCGCGAAAGCAGGATCGTGGTGGCCTTGTCGCGGAGCGCAGGAGTCAGCTTTTGCCACGATTCGATGAGAATGTCAGCAACGACAGGCTCACGGTAGGTGCCGAGCGCTTCGAGGGCGGCGAACTGGAGCTCGGCTGGCTGGGCAGGTTTCAACCATGAGGAAGCGATGACTCGCAACACATCAAGTGCAGCAACGCCAGTTAGCGCGTACAATGACCGGGTGCGGACCTCGACGGAGTTGTTCGAATCATTGCAGGCATCTTTGAATCTAGCGACACACCGCTTGAGAAATGCGGTCTGCTTGTCATCGAGCTTCACTTCGTTCCAGGACCAGCCTGCTTTGGACATGCCGGTGTTTAGCTGGGCGAAGGTGCTCGTGATGAGTTCCCAGTCGAGTTGTGGACGAATCAGGCTGTCCAAGGCTCTCTTCAGGGCGTGGCCGTCCTTTCTGGCAGCTACCAGCTGGCATAGATCTGCCAGCAGTTCATCGCTGACAGCACCCGTTTGATCCAGGCGGCGTCCGATCAAATGAGACAAGGCCATGTCTGCTATTTTGTGGCTGTCTGTGACGAGAATACGCGCTCGCACCCATGCGTCGTTGCCATCCGCACGCAACACCACTTCCAAGGTGAGCTGGAGGCCAAATCCGTCAAATGAGAACCGGTAATCGCCAGAAGCTTCAACAGCAGCCACGCGCACTCGGACATTTGAGTCCTTAACACTCTCCAAGATTGCCTCCCAAGCATAGGGGGATGGGTCGATTCCACCGCCATTTCCAAATCCATTCTTCTGGACGCTTCCGTTCCATGAAGGGCGAATGATTCCTTGGGCAATCACCAAGGCCGTTTCCCGGACATGAAAATCGCCATCCCGCATTGCGGTGATGACTGGCGAGCCATCGCCTGGCGCAGTTTGCTCCGCTGCTGAGAGATTGTCGATAGAACCGCCCAATGTGCTGGCATGACGAAGCCGCAGCGTATTGAGGCTCTGCAAAGACCAAAGGGCTCCAATTTTCCCCTGGGCCGTCTTCCCGCTCGTCACCATTGCACGCAACGGCTCCGCCGCTTCTTGATCCTGCCGTTCAAACAGCAATCGCTGCGCCGTTTCGCGGTGCCAAGCGTTGGGATGGTCGAGGAGGGCGACGAGTTCGGGCGTGGTGGCGGTGCTGAGTTTGGGAGTGGTGCGTATTGTAGTCCCGGCTTTAGCGGGTGCTTTGTCTGAGCCGCCTGAAGGCGGAACTACGGAACGGCGCGGGGCGAGACGCCAGATGCGGCCTTTGTCGCGGCCGCGGAGGAGATCCACGGCGGCGTGGATGTCGTCGGGGATGCTCCAGGGGTGCTCGATGACTTCGCGATACATGTCGCAGACGTGGAGGCAGCCGTCGGGGGCGTTGACGAAGTTGACGGGGCGGAACCAGAGGTCGTCGCTGGTGCAGAAGTTCTTGTTTCCATCGACCTGCACGGCTTTGAAGGTGACGCCGTCAGGGACGAGCTTCATGCGGTAGAAGAGATTGCCGGCCACGTCGGCGACGAAGGCGAAGTCGCGATACTCCTTCGGATAGGCATCGCCGCGATAGACGGTAATGCCGCTGGAGGAGGTGACGACGCCGGCTCCGACGAGCTCGCTTTTCGGCAGGTGGCTGCCTTCCTGCACCCAGCGTTTCGCGCGGAACTCGCGCCAGGGCTCGGGCGGGCTGGTGCGATAGACGGGAAGCTGGTCGCCAGCCTCGGCGCAGTCGTTGAGGGCGCTGGGGACGACGAGATACGGATTCCGCGCGAGGTAGCGATGCGGCAGGACGACGTGCTGGCAGGGATTGCGGATGTTGCAGAGGAAGCGGTTGCCCCAGTCGTCGAAGGTGTTGCCGAAGCGCGCACCGCCGCTTTCGAGTCGCACATCGCCGGTGCTGGGATCGAAGGAGAAGTCGTTTCGCTTGATGGGGAGCGGTTTGAAGTCCTTCGGCAGCGGCATGACGCTCTCGCTTCCGGGCACGCGCTGGATTTCGCCGCCGTTCGAGCCGCAGGCGATGTAGATGCGGTGGTCGAGGCCCCAGATGGGATTGTTCATGACGGCCTGGACGTTGAGCTTTTTGAAGCCGGTGAAGACCTTTTGCCGCACATCGGCCACGCCGTCGTCATTCGTGTCCTTCAGATACCAAACGTCCGGCGTGGTGGTGACAAAGATGCCGCCTTTCCAGCACGCAGCACCCGTGGGCCACGAGAGGCCGTCGGCGAAGATGGTGGCCTTGTCGAAGGTGCCGTCGCCATCGGTATCGGTGAGCAGGCGCACCTTGCCGATGTGGGCATCCGTGGGGTTTACCTGACTCGGCTTGTGCGCGGCCTTGTCGGTGTAGGGGTAGTCGTTCATCTCGCACACGTAGGCGCGGCCATCGGCGTCGTAGGTCATGGCGACGGGATCGGTAACGAGCGGCTCCGCGGCGATGAGCTGCATCTCGAAGCCATCGAGCACGTGGAAGGTCTTCGCGGCTTCTTTGGGCTCCACGGGCGTTGTGGAGGGAAATTTCAGATCCTTTTCAGCAGCCCAGGAAAGGCCTGAAAACGAAATCACGAGAAACAGACCATGCTTTGTCATGCTCTCAGCACGAATGGCGCGGACGATTTCTTACCGCACGGCTTCGTCGCATCACTCAGCGCCGGAGCTGTCCATCACACACTGTACCCAGGTGAACACCGGCGTGTGCGGCGCATAGAGATGCCGCAACTGGGCAAAGCTCGCAGAATCCGGCGACTCATAGGGGCCGGTCTCGCTCATGGTCTGATCCTGCTTGTGCGTGTGCTGCAGGCCAAGCACATGGCCGATCTCATGTGGCAGCCATTTCGTGATGGGATCGCCCACCAAGGCGAACGACTTCGTGCTCCACCACTCGGACGGATCGAGGTAGATGTGGCCGCGTTCGCTGCTCCAAGGGAAGGTCGCATGCCCCATGCTGCCAAGCTGGCCGTCCCAAGAACGGCCGGGCGGTTTGCCGAAACTGATCACGATGTCGGCTGGCTCTCCGACCCGGGCTTGAGCAAAGGTGAAAACGCCCGCAGCCTCCCAACTGTGGAAGCTCTTGTCGATCTCCCGCAGCAGCTCGGTCTCGGAGAGGCGTTCAGGCACCGGTGTGATGGTGTCGAGCCGCCAGGTGAGGTGTCGTTTGTTCCAAAGCTGCGGCTTGCTGTAGCTGACCGGTGCTTTGCGAATCTGCTGCTCCTGCCAGGCAATCTCGTGATAGGCGCAACTGCCCAGGAGACAGGCAGTTCCTAAGGCAAGGCTTAGCGTGAGTGAGTGTTGCTTCATGGCGGGCGTGAAATTCGAAGTATTGAATCTCACCCATGCTATGAATTCTCAAATGTAAGAGTTGTAAATGCTTTTTCAGGACCAAGTCACAGGTTTAATGCATCATCACCCCAGCACCTCCCACGGCGATGTTTGAAAAGTCACGATCAAGTCCTGCTTCATCAAACAACATGTCCAAAAGGCCGGACTTTGGCGGGTCATGTCGCTCTCGGACACCCGCCCCTATCCTGTTCAAAGGATCGGGCGAGAATCAATTCCATCAACCACCTCTTCAATGAGCGCTGAAACGGTAGCCGGAATGGCCTGTGACGTAGCAGGCCCCGGTGGGTGAGAGTGAGTCTGCCGCGTAGAGCAACCGCAAGGACTCAAAATCTTCTCTCCCCGGCAGGCCGAAAGGTCCTCTGCCATTGCTCGAACCAAAACGCTCTGTGTGCGGCAGACCCAGCATGTTGCCGATCGAGTACGGGAGCCAGTCCGTGATGGGATCCCCCAGCCAGGCGAACGATTTCGTGCTCCACCACTCCGAGGGATCGAGATAAATGTGGCCTCGATTGGCAGTCCAGGGAAAGGCCGCGTCCGTCATGATCCCCAAACGCCCGTCCCACGATTTGCCAGGTGCCGCGTCAAAGCCGACAACGATGTCCGCCCGCCCGCCTTTTGAGGGAGAGAAAGTGAACACCCGGCCCGGTTCCCAGCTTCTGAAGCTTTTGTCAATCTCACGAAGCAGCTCGTGCTCACAAAGGTGCCTCGGAATCGGTGTCAGCGTGTTCAGACGCCAAGTCAGGTGCGGCTTGTTCCACAATCCAGGCTTATAATAACTCACAGGCTTAGATTGCCAGTCTGTTGTGCGCGGGTATTCACAACTCACGATCAGCAGGGAGAGCAAAAGCAGGGGCAATAGCCTTGAAAGTGTTTTTTTCATGGTTGGTTTATATGTCTCGCACAATTCTCGGTTTATCGAATGTTTGATGCAATTTCAATAATTTGTTCAAAAAAGACTAACCTAGCTTTGGTTGCATCAAAATAATTGTAAAACAAGTGCCTTAATTGTGACGCAATCCCTTTATAACCAGTATTTTATCGACTATTTGCTTAGGCAGACATAGGTATAAATTCTGAGGTCTTGCTTCACCTGTGCCTCACCTTGCATCTTGGCCTCTCCGCGCCACACTAACCGCCCTTTTTCCCCGCCATGGCCTACATCAACGAAAACTACAACAAGCTCAAAGCCGGTTACCTCTTCCC
>CAMCWM010000198.1 GCA_945882215.1 Akkermansia muciniphila
ATTACCAAGCGCCCATTCTCTATGCCGCGATCAATGTGAAGCAGCAGAAGAGCGAGAAGTTCGACACCGTGTGGCCCATCGTTGCGCTCGGCGACTTCCAGGGCGGCCCTGGACGCTTCCATTCGCCGGAGGACAAGCGCTTGAACCACTTCACCGGCTGCGCCGGTCAGACCGTGTATCGCGGTGATCGCCTGCCGAAGGAGCTTTATGGCAACGTCTTCCTGCCCGAGCCCGTGGGTCGTCTCATCCGCCGCGCCACGGTGGAGATCAAAGACGGCATCACCACCGTCGCGAATCCGTATGAGGAGCAGATGAGCGAGTTCATCCGCAGCAGCGATCCGAATTTCCGCCCGCTGAACATGACCACCGGCCCCGATGGCTGCCTCTACATCGTCGATGCGTATCGCGGCATCATTCAGGAAGGCAACTGGGTCAAGCCGGGCAGTTTCCTGCGCGGAGCCATCGAGCCCACCGGCATGCAGCACGTCACCGGCCATGGCCGCGTGTGGCGTCTCGTGCACAAAGACTTTAAACCCGGCCCGCAGCCGAAAATGATCGGTGAAACGCCTGCACAACTCGTTGCGCACCTCACGCATCCCAACGGCTTCTGGCGCGACACAGCCCAGCGCATGCTCATCGTCAAAGGCGACAAGTCTGTCGTGCCTGCGCTCATCGACATGGCTGCGAAACACGACAACCACCTCGCGCGTCTGCATGCGCTGTGGACGCTCGAAGGTCTGGACTCGCTCACGCCCCACATCATCAGCACTGCGATGAAGGACGAGCATCCGCAACTCCGCGCCAATGCGATCCGCGTGGCCGAATCGCTGCTCAAAAAGAACGACACAAGCCTGATGGCCGACATCAAAGCGCTCAAGACCGACAAAGACCCGACTGTGGTGCTGCAAACACTCTTCACGGCCCGCCATTTCAACTGGCCGAACTGGAAGCTCGAAGCGCAGAGCACGCTGCTGACTTCGACCAGCGTCGGCGTGCGCGAGATCGGCGCGCAGTTGCTCGTCGAAGACCCGAAGATCGTGGGCAAGTTCAGCAACGATCAGAAGAAGCAGCTCGAACGCGGCCAGGAAATCTTCCGTTCGCTCTGCTTCGCCTGCCACGGCTTCGACGGCAGCGGCATGCCGATCGCCGGCCGCGAAGGTGCCACGCTCGCTCCACCTCTCGCGGGATCGAAAACGGTCGTGCAGGGCGATGCGATCATCCGCGTCATGCTCAACGGCCTCAGCGGCCCCATCAACGGCAAGACCTACGAGGCGCAGATGGTCACGATGGCGACGAATGACAACCAGTGGATCGCCGATGTCAGCAGCTACATCCGCAAGGCGTTTGGTAACAGCGGCACATTCGTGGAGAAGAAGGACGTGGCGAAGCTGCGCAAAGATTTGTCCAAGCGCGTCACGCCCTGGACCATCGAGGAACTGCAACAGCTCTACCCGCAATCGCTGACAAATCGCAAAGACTGGAAGCTCACCTCCAGCCACAACGACAAAAATTTGAAGCATGCCATCGATGGCGATCTCGCATCACGCTGGGACTCGGGCATGTCGCAGAGGCCCGGCATGTGGGTGCAGATCGAACTGCCTGCGGCCACCGACATCGCCGGTCTCGTGCTCGATACCGCCAAATCACGCGGCGACTGGCCGCGCGGCTGGAAGATCGAAGTTTCGCTGAACGGCATCGAGTGGGACAAACCTGTGCTCGAAGGCAAAAGCGAGACCAACGTCACCGAATTCCTGCTGCCGAAGCCCGTGAAGGCGAAGTTCATCCGCATCACCGACACCGGCGAGGTGATGCGCCTGTACTGGTCCATCCACGAGCTGGAAGTACTCGCCGCGATGCACGCGCATCCAGCGGCGGATTAAGCTGGTTACACTTTCAGCCCATAGAATCGGATCGCATTCCTGCTCCACAGCTTCCGCTGCTCGCTGACGGGACGCGATGACACGATCTGCCTCAGCGCGTCCACCCAGCCGCGCACGGGGCTGCCGAGCAGGCAGACGGGCCAGTCGCCGCCGAAGAAGACGCGGTCGGGGCCGAAGGCGTCGAGGCAGTGATTCACCACAGGCGCGAGGTCTTCGGCCTGCCATTCCCCAGGCGGCACGAAGGCGACGATGCCGCTGATCTTGCACATGACGCCGGGCTGCGCGGCGACGGCGTCGATGCCGCGTTTCCACTCGTCGGCGGTGCAACTGCGCTTCAAACCGGGGCCGAGCTTGGGATTGAAGGCCTTCGGATCGCCGTTGCCGCAGTGGTCGAGCACGAAACGCGTCTCCGGGCACTGCTGGATGAGTTTCACGCCGTCGCGGAGTTCGGTGGGGCGCATGGTGAGTTCGAAATTGAGTCCGTGTTTGCCGAGTGTCCGCACACCGCGCACGAAATCCTGGCCCAAGCAGAAGCCAGCAGGCGTGGAGGAGCCGTGAAGCACTTGGCGCAGGCCTTTGACAATGCCGTTGCCCGCGTAGCGCCTCACATAACCCTCGAAATCCGCCGAAGCAGGCCGTCCACCGATGGTCGCGGCAATAGTGGGCGTGTTTCCGGCACGGCACTGGGCCACGATGCCATCAGCTTCCTTGATGTGATCGCTTTCGGCGACATCGACCTCCATGTAGATCGCCTTCACGTTCAGGCCCGCGTTGGCCTTCACATAGTCGGCGGTCACAAAATCATGCCGCAGCACCTCCGGGGCACCTTTGATCCATGGCGGACGGATCACATTCAGATCCCAGAGATGCTGATGCGTGTCGATGATCAGCGAATCGGGAGCACTGAGGGTCGTGCAGGAGGCGAGGGTGCTGGCGGAGGCTGTTTGGAGAAACTGGCGGCGGTTCATAGAGGTGAGGCTGTACGCCCGTATGCGAGATCATTTCGCCTCCATTTGCTGATTCGTCATTCTCAGCTACTCTCCGCGCTTCACATGGACTTCGCCCTCAATCCCCTGCTCGCCGTTAATTTCTTCGACTTCTCCTGGATCAACAGTCCGGAGGCCTGGATCGCGCTGCTGACGCTCACGGTCATGGAGATCGTGCTGGGCATCGACAACATCGTCTTCATCTCGATCCTCGTGGATAAGCTGCCGGTGGCGGAGCGGCCTCGTGCGCGCTTTCTGGGCCTCGGTTTTGCGATGGTCACACGTATCCTGCTGCTGCTGTCGATTTCCTGGGTCATGCAGCTCAAGAATCCGCTGTTCGCTGTGTTCGGGCATCAGATTTCCGGCAAGGACTTGATCCTGATCCTCGGCGGCCTGTTCCTGCTGTACAAAGCGACGGTCGAAATCCATCACAAGGTGGAGGGTCATACCGAAGTGGAAAAGACCACCAAAGCCAGGGCCGCTCTGGGAGCCATCCTGGTGCAGATCGCGATCCTCGACATCGTCTTCTCGCTCGACTCCGTCATCACGGCCGTGGGCATGGCGGACGACATCATGGTCATGGTGATCGCGGTAATGATCTCCGTCGGTTTCATGATGGTGTTTGCCGGATCGGTGAGCGATTTCATCAGCGCTCATCCCACGGTGAAAATGCTGGCGCTTTCTTTCCTGCTGCTCATTGGCACGACGCTGATCGCCGAGGGCTTTCACGTTCACTTCGAGAAGGGTTACGTCTATTTTGCCATGGCATTCTCCATCTTCGTCGAGATGCTGAACATCCGTATGAAGAAGCGTGCGGCGGCCAAGGCGGCTCTGGCCGAATAAAAGAGAGCCACAGCTCATGAAGCGCGCCGGGGGTAATCCCTTGGGCGGAGTGCAAGCGTCTCCAAGCCGCCGCACAGAGGATTGTCCCCGGCGCGCTTCGCGAGGTGCGGACCACTTTGGCAAAAATGGCACAATGCTGTGCCGTGAACCGGCTATTTTTGGCACAAATCCTCGCCGTCTTTCGCCGATGACGAAGTGGGGCAATCACGCCGGAAGCTCGTAAAATCAAGGCTTCCAGCGCGCCTGGCATGGTCTGGCACGGCTGATGCATGAGTAGGGAGCGGAACACCATTCCAACCCCAAAACTCAAAACCAAACTCATCCAAGCCATGAAACTCATCCGCACCAACCCCTCCAACCTCGGTCGTGTCTCCGACTTCGAAGAATGGTTCCGTCATCCATTTGCCGGGCTGCCATCTTTGGGGAACTTCATCAACAACCTCGGCGAGGTCTTCCCTGGCGTGACCGGCGACAGGCTGGCCGTCGATGTCCATGAGGACAAAGACAACTACTTCGCCAGCTTTGAGCTGCCCGGCCTGAAGAAAGAAGACGTGAAAATCGAGCTGAACAACGGCCTGCTCACCGTCTCCGCCGAGAAGCGTGAGAAAAACGGCGACAACGAAAGCTCCTACAGCCTCACCCGCTCCGTGTCCGTGCCCGATGGCGTCAACGTCGAAGCCATCGCCGCGAAACTCGAAGACGGCATCCTCACCGTAACTCTGCCCAAGGCCGAGCACCGCAAACCCCGCTCCATCACCCTGAACTAATCTCTCACTTCTAACTTCTCACCTTTTACAAATCATGAACACCACCTGCTCCCCCCGCACCTGCGCCCCCGCCACCTCCGGCGTCACCGAATCGCTGCGCAAGCCGCTCTACAACGTCAATGGCAACGCCGAGGCCTATGAAGTCCGCATCGAGATGCCCGGCGTGCCGAAAAACGGCGTGAAGCTCGACCTTGAGGACAACATCCTCACCGTTCGCGGCGAGCGCAACACCACCGTGCCGGAAGGCATGAAAGCCCTCCATCGCGAACTCTCCCCGCTCAGCTACCTGCTCCGCCTGCGCCTCAACACGCCGGTGGAAGAGGACAAGATGACCGCGAAGCTCGAAGACGGTGTGCTCACCCTGCGCCTGCCGCTCAAGGAAGTCGCGAAACCGCGCCAGATTCCTGTGCTGTAAACCAGCGCTTCTCAAAAAAACTCCAGCCCCGCCCGCATCGCCAAAACAGGGGATGCGGGCGGCTGCTTTTTTACCTTCCCGCCCGGCACGATCTCGGCTAGTAGCGAATCATGCCTGACAAACCCTCCTCGCAACCGGCCCTCGCTCAAACCATCGGTGGCTGGCAGATCATGTTTTACGGCCTCGGCTCGATGCTTGGAGCCGGGATTTACGCGTTGATCGGCAAAGCGGCGGGCGGACTCGGCAATGCGATGTGGCTCGCCTTCCTCATGGCGATGATCGGCGCGATGCTCACCGGCCTCTCGTATGCCTGCGTGGGTGGTCGCTACGCCAAAGCAGGCGGCGCGGCCTACGTCACGCAGCGTGGCTTGCGCAAACCGCTGCTCAGTTACGTCATCGGCATCGCCGTGATGATGAGCGGCCTCACCAGCATGGCCACCGGCTCGCAGGCCATCGTCGGGCAGCTCAAGGAACTTTTTGCCTGGAGCCTGGACCCCACCAGCATCAAGCTCATGTCCATCGGCGTCGTGTTTCTCGTCGGCTGCGTCATCTATCGTGGCATTCGCGAGAGCATGTGGCTGAACATCCTCTGCACCGTCATTGAGGCTGTGGGGCTGCTATTTATCATCGCCGTCGGCGTGCGCTACTGGGGCAGCGTGGATTACTTTCAATCGCCTGGTGACACCGTGGCAGGCGGCGTCGGCTCCGGCATCACCTTTGCGCTCATCATGCAGGGCGCGGTGCTCACGTTCTACTCGTTCATCGGTTTCGAGGACATTCTCAATGTGAGCGAGGAAGTGAAGAATCCGTCCAAAAACGTTCCCTTCGGCCTCATCGGCGCGATGATTCTCGCCACCGGCATCTACATGGCCGTCGCCATCACTGCAGTGTCAGTCGTGCCGTGGCAGGAGCTGGCGAAAAGCGACGCCCCGCTCATGGAAGTGGCCCGCCGTGCCGCGCCGTGGTTCACCGGCATCAAGCCCGTCTATGGAGCCATCACCATCTTCGCCATCGGCAACACCGCGCTGCTGAATTACCTCATGGGATCGCGCCTGCTCTATGGCATGAGCCGCCAGGGTCTGCTGCCCGCCGTGCTCGGCACCGTGCATCCGGTGCGCAAATCGCCGCACATCGCCGTCTTCGTGCTGTTTGGCATCGTCTCGCTGCTCATCCTCAGCGGCAGCGTGAAGCAGCTCGCCGAGTCCACCGTGCTGCTGCTGCTCATCGTCTTCACCGCCGTGAACATCTCCCTCGTCGTCCTCAAACTGCGTCCCGGCGAGCCACGCGGCGGATTTGAGCCGCCGCTGCTTGTTCCCATCTTTGGAGCGCTCGTCTGCGCCATGCTCATCATCGTCCGCGTGGAAAGCGCCATCAGCAGCCCCGACCACGCCCAGCGCCCCGCCCCGCTCATCGCCGGAGCCATCATTTTGATCAGTGTGGCGCTGTACTTTGTGCTCAAGCCGAAGAATCCGGTGGTGGTTGAGGATTGAAGCCAAGGTTGCCAAATCCAACGCGGAACCCTAAACTGCCGCCATGACCAAGCTCGCTGAAATCCAGGCCGCCGTGGAAAGTCTCAGCCTCGAAGAGATGAACGCCTTCGAGCAGTGGTGGCATTCCCAGCCCGGCAGGCCTGGTGCGAGACTCAAAAAGCTGGTCTCCGATGCCTGGACCGGTCATGGCGAAGTTCCGCGACAGGTGACCTACGTTTCCGACGAACCCCTGACGGATCGCGCCATCGAACGCTCGCGTGAACTCATCCGGGAGCGCGGCTGGCATGTCTAACCTCTATACCCTGAGGGAAAGCGAATTTTACGCGTGGCAGGCATCACAGCTTGGGTCGAGCGAGCGAATGGATGACGTGCTTGCTGGTTTGCTCTGGGCGATCGCACGGCTGGCGGATGATTTCCCCCTCGTGCCCGACACCGAAAAGCTGCGTGTGGCCGAATCGACACGCTTTTTACACGATGACGGCACACCTCTCCGTGTGCGCATCTGGTTCGTCGTTGCCAGTGAGAACGAAGTGGATCTGCTTGCCATTGAGGCAGAGCCGAGTTGAAAGACACTTCCATGAGCCAGACCGCCAATCTCCACATCGCCTCCAACATCGCGCTGCCTGCGCCGCGCAGTTTGGTGGCGGAAATCGCCCCCACCGAGGCGCAAACCGCCTTTGTGGCCGAATCACGTCGCGAAATCCGCGAGATCCTCTTCGGCAGCGATTCACGTTTTCTCATCGTGCTCGGTCCGTGCTCGATTCATGATCCCGAGGCCGGTTTGGAGTATGCGCGGAAGCTCGCCGCGCTGGCGCAGGAATTGAAGGACCGCCTGTGCATCGTGATGCGCGTCTATTTTGAAAAACCGCGCACCACCGTCGGCTGGAAGGGCCTCATCATGGACCCGGACCTCGACGGCACCTGCAACATCCCCGACGGCCTCCGCCTCGCGCGGAAAATCCTGCGCGACGTGCTCGATCTCGGCCTGCCGACGGCCACGGAGCTGCTTGATCCCATCACGCCGCAATACATCGCCGATTTGATCTCCTGGAGCGCCATCGGCGCGCGCACGACGGAATCCCAAACGCATCGTCAGATGGCCTCCGGCCTCTCGATGCCGCTCGGATTCAAGAACGGCACGTTTGGGCACATCATACCCGCCATCAACGCGATCAAGGCCGCGATGCAACCGCAGACCTTTCTCGGTGTGAGTGAGGACGGCGTGGCCTCCGCCGTGACCACCAGCGGGAACCCCGACTGCCACATCATCCTACGCGGTGGTGAAAGTGGGCCGAACTACGGCGCGGACAACGTCATGGAGACCATCGACGGCCTCGAAGCAGCGAAGCTCAAGCCCGCGATCATGATCGACGCCAGCCACGGCAACTGCGCCAAGGACCACCGCCGCATGCCGGATGTCTTCCGCGAGATCGTGCGCCAACGTGCCGCCGGTCAAAAGGCCATCATCGGCGCGATGCTGGAGAGCAACCTCGTCGGCGGCAGCCAGAAATTTCCCCAGCCGCTCGACCAACTCGTGCGCGGCCAGTCCATCACCGATGCCTGTATTGACTGGGAGACGACTGAGAAGCTCCTGCGCGAGGCGCATTCGGCGCTGAAACCATGCTGAATGACGGCATCATAGTTGTGGGCATTACACTCAGCCTCTGCGTTTTCAGTGTCTGAATTGACACCATTTTGGGTGGCAGCCCGGATATTTGCCACCCGGCTGAATAAGCCTTGTCTTAGAGGGGCGCTCTAATTATATAAAACTTCATTTTCGAAATCTCCATGAGCTCGTGTACCCTCTCCCATCTCGATTCGCTGCCCATTTGCACGGCCAATGCTTCTTTCATCCAACGGGCCAACAAACTCCTCATCGGTGGAGAATGGATGCCCTCGGCCAGTGGCAAAACTTTTCCCAGCTATAATCCAGCCACCGGCGAGGTGCTGACACATTGCGCGGAAGGCGACACGGAGGACATC
The DNA here is from genome assembly GCA_945882215.1 of Akkermansia muciniphila. GTDB lineage: Bacteria > Verrucomicrobiota > Verrucomicrobiia > Verrucomicrobiales > Verrucomicrobiaceae > Prosthecobacter. Next base: position 8,365 of record CAMCWM010000198.1, read on the forward strand.
AACCGTGCGGTCAAGGCGGCGCGAAAGGCGTTTGAATCGGGGCCGTGGAAGACAATGACGGCCTCGGAGCGCGGACGTATCGTGTGGAAGATCGGCGATCTGATGCTGCAGCACATTGATGAGCTGGCGGAGCTGGAGGCGCTGGACAACGGCAAGACGCTGACCGAGGCGCGTTACGTCGATCTGCCGCTGTCGGCGGATGCGTTTCATTACATGGCGGGCTGGGCCACGAAGATCACGGGACAGACGATCAATGTGTCTGTGCCGTATGCGCCGGGGGCGAAGTTTCATGCTTATTCGCTGAAGGAACCTGTGGGCGTGGTGGGGCAGATCATCCCGTGGAATTTTCCGCTGCTCATGGCGGCATGGAAGCTGGCACCGGCGCTGGCGGCGGGCTGCACGATCGTGTTGAAGCCGGCAGAACAGACGCCGCTGACGGCGCTGAGGCTCGGTGAACTGATGATCGAGGCCGGTGTGCCGGAAGGCGTGGTGAACATCGTCACGGGCTACGGCGAAACCGCGGGCGCGGCGCTCGCGGCGCATCCAGATGTCGATAAAGTGGCCTTCACCGGCTCCACCGAGGTTGGGAAGCTGATTTTGAAGGCTGCGGCGGGGAATTTAAAAAAAGTGAGCCTCGAACTCGGCGGCAAATCGCCGCATGTGATCTTCAAGGACGCGCCGAGCATCGAAGCGGCGATCGCGGGCGCGGCGCAGGGCATCTTTTTCAATCAAGGCCAGTGTTGCGTGGCCGGGACGCGGTTGTTTGTGGAGAAGGACATCTTCGAGGAGGTCACACAGGGCATCGCGGCGGCGGCGAAGAAGATCAAACTGGGCTTCGGGCTCGATGCAGGCACTCAGATGGGACCGCTGGTGTCGGAGGAGCAGCTAGCGCGGGTCACGGGTTACATCGAGTCCGGCAGACAAGATGGCGCAAATTTCCTCACTGGCGGTGCGCGGCATGGGGACAAGGGTTACTTCGTCGAGCCGACGATCATCACCAACACGCGGCCGGAAATGAAGGTGGTGCGCGAGGAAATCTTCGGGCCCGTGATCGTGGCGGAACCTTTCACTGACGAGGCGGACGTGATGCGTCGTGCCAATGACACCACCTATGGCCTCGCCGCAGGTGTGTGGAGCAATGATGTGGCACGCGCCCATCGTGTGGCCGCCGCCTTCCACGCGGGCACCGTGTGGGTGAACTGCTACTACGTTTTCGATTCGGCGCTGCCGTTTGGCGGCTACAAGCAATCCGGCTGGGGGCGTGAGATGAGTGGTGAGGCGCTTGAGCTGTATACGGAAACCAAGGCGGTCATCATCGGTCTGTGATCTTGTGAAATGCGCGCAATGCAGCTCTGACAACCCGGCTGAGGCCAAATTTTGCACCCAATGCGGGGGCGAATTGAAGCGTCGTTGCGCGCAGTGCCTGACGGAGATCAGCGCCAAGGCCAAATTTTGTCATGAATGCGGCACGCCCGTGGGAGTGAGCCCAAACCAAGTCGGCGTTGCCGAACCGGTCGCTGGCGGGCCACGCGTCATGCCCACGGTCACGCGGGAAATGGCCTCTGCGGCCATCGCCCCGGCGGATGGCAACACAGCGGAGCGGCGTCAGCTCACGGTGATCTTCAGCGATCTGGTGTCCTTCACGCAGTTGTCGCAAAAAATGGACCCGGAAGACCTCAACACCGTGGTGCATGACTACTACAACGTGTGCAAGGCCGTGTGCAAAAGCTACGAGGGCCATGTGGCGAATTATCTCGGCGACGGCGTGCTGATGTTCTTTGGTTACCCCGTGGCGCATGAAGACGATGCCAGCCGTGCCGTGCGCACCGGCCTGGCGATCATTGAAGGCGTGTCCGCGCTCAATCAACGCACGCACAACACCGGCGGCATCAAGCTCCAGGTGCGCGTGGGTGTGCATACCGGTCTCATGATCGTGGGCGATGATCGTGCGGGCAACTGGCAGCAGATGGCGCTGGGCGAAACGTTGAACATCGCCGCACGCGTGCAGGCGGTGGGGCAGCCGGACTCGGTGGTGGCCAGCGCGGTGACGCAGAAACTCATTGAGGGCTTTTTCGCCTGCCGCAGCCTCGGCATCCACACGCTGAAAGGCGTGGAGCGGCCGATGGAGGTGTTTGAAGTCTCCCATGAAACGACCGCGCGCAGCCGTCTCGAAGCTGCTGGCCGTGGCGGACTCACCCCGCTCACCGGTCGTGAGAGCGAGGTGCAGCAGTTGCTTGAATGCTGGGAGGAAAATTATCAGGGACGGGGCCAGGCCGTGCTGCTCAGCGGTGAGGCCGGCATCGGCAAATCACGACTCGTACAGATGCTCAAGGAGCACGTCGCCAATGTGCCGGGAGCCTGGCTCACGCCGTGCCAGTGCTCGCCGTATCAC
>CAMCWM010000199.1 GCA_945882215.1 Akkermansia muciniphila
GCAGCGCTTCCGTTCAATGAGCGGTCGCTATCTCGGCATCGACCACTTCAGCAAGCAGGGCAAACCTGTCCCCAACACCACCTGGCACGCCATCCTGCCCGATCCCCCATGTGTCGGTCTCAACGCCACGCTTTGGAGCGCCGCGCACCTGCGCGAAGTCGCCAATTCTCCCGGCATGAACATCTGGCAGGCCGAGAACCGCCTCAAGCAGCTCGCCCGTGAGGATCAGCGCGGCCACTTCTACATCGGGCCGGAGGGCAAGGCGCTGCTCACCTATCAGGAATCGATCAAAGGCCTTTTCTGGAAGCCTTCCACGCTCGAGTTTTTCAAGCAGCAGAATGTGCCACGCAGTTCCACACCGCGCCCCTGCCCTCCTCAAGGTCAGGATTTTCTCTCCAAGCTCATCCGCAGTTGGCAGAAGCGCCGTTTCCGCTCCTGGCTCGACCGTCGCTCCAAAACATTCGCCGAAACGGGCGGTGGCATGGTAAAACCCCTGGCTTGAAACATTCCCATGTCTGCTACGACGATGAACGTCATCTACCTTGGCCCTGAATCCGGCATCGCCGCTGTCAAAGACACGCTCGGCGAAGGCTTCCATCTGCTCACGCCCGCAACGACACCCGCTGACGTCATTCCATTGCTGCCACAGGCTCACGCCATCCTGGATGCCTCGATGAAAGTGCCGCTGCGCAAGTCAGAGCTGGACTCAGCGGCAAACTTGAAGCTCATCGTGACTGCCACCACCGGAGCGGATCACATTGACTCGGCGACGCTTAAAGATCGCGGCATCCCGCTTCTCACACTCAAAGGCCAGAAGCATGTGCTCAACGAGCTCACACCAGCCGCCGAGCTGAGCTGGATGCTCCTCATGGCCTGCGCCCGGCATCTCCGCGCCGCGAACCGTCATGTTGAAGCCGGCCAGTGGGATCGTGAACTGTTCCCCGGCATGCTCTTGAAAGGCCGCACGCTCGGTCTCATCGGCTGCGGCCGCATCGGACAATGGATGGCGCGCTACGCCACCGCGTTCGGCATGCGTGTCATCGGCCACGATCCACATCTGCCAGTCGCGGAGTGGCCGTCCACCATCGAGCATTCGGACCTCGACACCGTGCTGCAAAACGCTCACGCCGTGTCCATCCACGTTCATTTGAGCGATGAAACCCGCGGCCTGCTGCGCCAGCGCGAGTTTTCGCTCATGCGTCCCGGCACCATTCTCATCAACACCTCGCGCGGAGCCATCTGCGATGAAGATGCGCTGCTTCAGTCACTCGAAAGCGGCCATCTCGGCGGTTACGGCACCGATGTGCTCGAAGGCGAGCCCGCAATCCGAAACAGCCGCGTGTGGAGCTACGCGCAGACACACGACAACTGTCTCATCACGCCACACATCGGCGGCTTCAGCCCGGACGCCGTGGACATTGTGCTGAAATTTTCCGCTGAACGCATTCGCGGCCACTTCGACTCCCAAGCCTGACCACCTCATGGCCTTCGAATCCTTCGCGCAGCAATTCACCGCGCTCGGCGGTCGCCGCGTCTTCGGCGTGCCGGGTGGCGGGCCGAGCTTGGAGCTGATCACACAAATCGAGCGTGGCGGCGGTTCATTCATCGCCACCGGGCATGAGGCCGTGGCCGGTTTGATGGCCGGAGCGTATGCGCGCCAGACCGGCACGCCCGCAGCTTGCGTCACGATCAAAGGTCCGGGATTCATGAACCTCGCGCCCGGACTGCTGTGCAACAGCTACGAGGGCTATCCCTGCCTCTCGATCTCCGAAGCCTATCCGCCCGACGAATCGTCAGGCCGCCGGCACAAATGGCTAAATCATCTCTCGGTCGCGTCCGAGTTTCTGCGCGGCATTCACGGCTTCAGCGAGGAAGAAGGCAAAGTGGCCGCCTTGTGGCAGGAAGCGGCGCAAGAATGCCCAGGCCCCGTTCATCTCGAACTCGTGCCCCATGCTGAAAAGGTCCGCGAGATGCCGCATGCCGCGCCAACGGCCACGCAAGTTGGTTGGCAGAAAAAAATCACCCAATCGACACGTCCGGTGGTTCTCGCTGGCACATTGGCCACACGGGCGGCGTGGCGTGAAAAGCTCGTATCGCTGAACATCCCTGTTTTCACCACCGCAGCAGCCAAGGGCGCGATTTCGGAGCATCTGCCGCATTGCGCGGGAGTTTGTACCGGCGATGGCAAACCCAGCACGCCGGAAAAAACGCTGCTGCCAAAAGCCGATCTGCTCATCTGCCTCGGCGTGCGCAGCGGCGAGATGCTCTCACCCTCCCCGCAGCATGCAAACACGCTCTGGTTCGACGCCCCCAGCCTGCATGAGCAGCGTGTTTATCCTGACAATGTCTTTGGCTCACGCGCTGACTCGTTGAGTGATGCAGATGCGATTGTGCTGTTTGATCTTCTCTCCGCAAAAGCCTGGGGCATTGAGGAAACCGCCGCAGCACATGCTCAACTAGATCACGCGATGGATGGCTGGGACGGCTCTCCGCGCAGTGCGATGTGTCTTGCGTCACGGCAACTGCCAGAAGCCGCGCACATCGTCGATACCGGCAACTTCACTGTGTGGGCGGAGCATTTCCTTCGTGTCGAACATCATCTCGATCTCACCGGCACGCCCAATGGTCGCTATCTCGGCGCTGGACTCGGATACTCGCTCGGCACGACCCTCGCGCGCGCTCCAAAGCCTTCCGTTCTGTGGATCGGCGACGGCGGCATCCGTGCCAACCTGGCTGAACTCTCGCTCGCAGTCGATTTGAAGCTGCCTCTGCTCGTCATCGTGATGAAGGACGGTTACTTCGGCAGCATCCGCGGTCGTGCGCGCAAGCTGGGCTGGTCCCAGCAACCTCTAACGCTGCCGGACCATCGCTTGCTCAGTGTGGCTGAGGCGATGGGCCTCGCCACCTGGAACGCGCCGGATGTCGCAACACTTGACGCCGCCCTGAAGCAATGGCAGCACGCAGGAACCCCCCCCGCGCTGGTCGAGTATCATCTCGCACCGGACATTTATGTGGATATGACTGAACAGCTTCGATGAGCGCCACCCAACCTCACATCCTCGTCATTGGTCTCGGCTCCGCCGGGAAACGTCATGCGCGCAATCTGCGCGCGCTCGACTGCACCGTGAGCGGATTCGATCCGCGTGCCGACCGCCAGCAGGAAACTGCGGCTGAAGGGCCGATGGAGGCGCTTTTCAGCAGTCTCGATGACGCTTTGAAAGCGCAAACTTACGACGGCTTCGTCATCGCCTCGCCGCCGTCGTTTCATATCGACCAAATCATCGCCGCAGGCGTCCAGGACCGCTGGATTCTATGCGAGAAGCCATTGAGCATCGACACCGCAAGCTGCCGCCGCCTCGCTGACAGCGGCGCGAAGGTGCTGCTCGGCTACACTTATCGCTGGTGGCCGCCAGTGGCGGAGTTCCGCCGTCGTCTGCACAGCGGTGAGATCGGCGCGGTGCGTCACATCCGTTTCGTCATGAGCGCTCATCTCGCCGACTGGCACCCATGGGAACGCTACCAGGATTTCTTCATGGCCAGTCGTGAACAAGGCGGCGGGGCCTTGCTCGATGAGAGCCACTTCCTTGACCTGCTTCTGTGGTTTGCCGGCAAGCCGCAGTCCATCATGGCCTCCGTGGATAAAATCTCCGATCTCGACATCAGCGCCGACGACAACGTCGATGTGATCGCCTCGTTTGGCGGTGGCATGAAGGCGAACCTGCACCTCGATCTCATCGGCCGCCCGCACCAGCGTCACATCATCGCCGTGGGCGAGGAGGGCACGCTGATGTGGTCCTACGAGGAGAACGCCGTGAAGCTCTCACGCACCGGCGAGCTGAAGTGGGAGAGCCAGATCTTCACCTGCGAGCGCAACGAGATGTTCATGGGTGCTGCTGCGGAACTGCTCGAACTCATTCGCGGTACGCGCACCGCTCCTTCCTGCTCGCTCGCAGACGGCACCGCCGCGCTCGAAGTGGTCGATGCCTGCCGTCAGAGCGCCGCCAACGGCCAGTCCATCCGTCTCTCCGCATGAAACACGGCCGCCGCATCCTCGCCGTGGTGCCGGCCCGTGCCGGCAGCAAGGGCATCCCGGACAAAAACATGCAACGCATCGCCGGGCGCTCGCTAATCGCGCTCACCGGCGAGGTACTGAACGCGCCCTCGTGCGACTGGATCGACCGCCGCGTCATTTCGACCGATTCCGAACGCTACGCCGAGGAAGGCCGCGCCCATGGCCTTGACGCGCCGTTTCTCCGCCCGCCGGAACTCAGCAGCGACACCGCAGGCGCGGTGGAGACGCTCTGCCATGCCGTACGTGAAATGGAGCAGCGCGACGGCGTGACCTACGATGTCATCTTGATCGTCGAACCCACCTGCCCCTTCCGCCAGCCTGAGGACATCAATGCCGTGGTGGATCTGCTGGCGGAGACCAATGCTGGATCCGTCGTCGCCGTGAGCCGTGTGGACACCAAATTCCATCCGCACAAGGTGCTGAAGGTGGACAACGAGCACATCATCCGTTTTTACAACGAGGCGGGGGCCGCCGTGAAGCAGCGCCAGTCATTGGAACCGCTGTTCTTCCGCAACGGAGCCTGTTACGCGCTCACTCGCGCCTGCCTGATGGACGAACAGCGTATTTTCACCGAAACAACCCGCGCCCACCTCGTGGAACGCCTGCTCATCAACATCGACGAGCCGGAAGAAATCGAGCTGGCGCGTTATTATGCCGAAACCCGCGGTTTCCCCGTCGGAACACCACGCCCATGAAGAAAAAAATCGCCGTCGTCCTCGTCAATCGCGCCAACTACGCGCGAATGAAGCCTGTCATGCGTGCAATGCAGCAGGAGCCGGACATCGAAATGCAGACGATCTGCGCCGGCTCGATGCTGCTGGACCGCTTTGGCTGCGCCAAAAACGTCGTCGCAGCGGACGGTTTCCATGTGGAATCGGAGGTTTACCTCCAGCTCGAAGGCTCGGTGCCGATCACCATGGTGAAATCCATCGGCCTGGCCGTGACGGAGTTCGCCTCTGAGTTCAACCGGCTGAAGCCAGATTTTGTTCTGATGATCGGCGACCGTTACGAGGCAATGGCCGCCGCCGTGGCCGCCGTATATCAGAACATCTGCCTCATCCACCTCCAAGGCGGCGAAATCTCCGGTTCCATCGACGAATCGACTCGCCACGCGATCACCAAGCTGGCCCATTATCATTTCCCGGCCACGAAACGTGCTGCCGACTACATTGTCGCCATGGGCGAAGATCCGGCGACGGTGTTTCCGCTCGGCTGTCCGACCTGCGATGTCGTCATCGCAGCCTCGAACCATCTTCCGCAGGATGTGCTCGGCAAGCTAGGCGTCGGCACGTCGATCGATTTCTCGAAGCCCTACCTGCTGGTGCTGTTTCACCCGGTCACGACCGACATCGGGCACCAGGAGGAACAGATGGAGGCCGTGCTGGAAACAGTGCGCCGACTCAACCTGCAAACAGTGCTGCTGTGGCCGAACATCGACGCCGGATCTGATCTCGTGGCCCAGGCCATCCGCCGTTTTCGTGAAAATCACCACGAGTTCCCGCTGCACGCCTACAAGAACCTGGCGCCGGACATTTACATCCCGCTGTTGAATCACGCCGCGTGCTGCATCGGCAATTCCTCCTCATTTGTGCGCGAGACGTCCTTCCTCGGCACGCCTGTCGTGCTTGTCGGCTCGCGCCAGGATGGGCGCGAATGGTCACCCTCCGTCATCCGAGTTGAACCATTGCAGGCAGAGATCGAGAAAGCGACCCGTCAGCAGCTCGCCCATGGGCGCTTTGAAGCATCACCGATGTATGGAGCGCCGGGCGTGTCAGCGCGCATCGCCGCGCAGGTGGCCAAACTGGAGCCTTACGCCCAGAAACAACTTCATTACGTAAAACGTCCAAATTTCCCCGCCCTATGAAAACGCCTTGCCTCATCTGCAATGCCACGCAGTGGCGCAGTTGCTACCACGGTTCCATCCGCATGGGATCGTTCGGCAAAAAATCGCCCGACGACCTGAATGTGTGGGAATGCGGCGGGTGCGGATCCCGTTACCTGCCGCCCGTGATGGCAGACATCGAGGCCTACTACAAATCCGGGGAGTACCGCGACGATCTGAGCCAGGGCAACGCGGTGGACGAGTACTTCCGTCTCACCGACAACGACCAGCCGCATAAGCTGGAACTGATCGGCATGCATGAGATGCGCGGCAAAATCGTGGCCGACATCGGCGCGGGCGCCGGGCCGTTTTTGGATCTTGTGAAGGGCCTTGCGGCCAAAACAATCGCGGTGGAGCCCAATCAGTGTTACCACGACTCGCTGCGGCAGCGTGGCCATGAAGTTTACACCTGGGCACAGGATGTTCCTTCCGCGCTGGCGGGAAAGATCGACGTGGCGGTGAGTTACAGCGTACTGGAACATGTCGAGAGCCCGCTGACATTCCTGCAGGACATCCGCAAGCTGCTCAGGCCCGGCGGCACGCTGGCACTGAGCACGCCCAACGCAGATGACTGGATGGTGGCAAATTCGGCGGACTACGCCGCCTTCTTCTATCGCAAGGTTCACCTCTGGTACTTCACCGCGACAGCGTTGCAGCGCCTAGCCGAGCTAGCGGGTTTCGTCACCTGCGATGTGACCTTCGACCACCGCTTCGATCTCTCGAACGCGATGGTGTGGATGCGTGACAAGCGTCCTACTGGCAACGGCAAGATCACGTTCGATCCAGCGCTCAACGCCATCTGGCGCGAGTCACTCATCCGCCAAGGACAGAGCGACTACCTCTACGCAATTTTGAAGGCTCCGGCTTAACGACGCGGCGCTCCTGCAGCAAGGTAAGCAGTGACCGCGTCGAGCCAGCGCTCACAGGTTTTACCGTCCGTGTGTGTCACCGCACGCAGCAGCAGACGGCGGCGTTCTTCCCGGCGTATTTCGGGATGATTGACGCATTCAGCCAGCGCGGCTCGCAACTCATTGTCATTGTTCACCATCCAAGTGGCATTCTCCTGCTCCACCGGTTGAGCATGCACGTAGCGGAAGAAACGCTTCACGGAAAGCCACGGCGGAAGGTCAAGTCCGCAGTCGTAGGCGAGGTTCACGACCGGCAGATCAAAACATGCGGCGTCGAGAATGATGGAGGAGCCGCAGGTGAGCAGCACATCAGTGTTCTTCAGTGTGGAGGCACGCTCGTAGTCCTCCTCCGCGAGCGGAATCCACGAGTGGCGGCCGTAGGCGGAACCCTCCCCCAGCGGATACTGGATGGTGGTGTGCGGAAGTCCCTCGAACTCCTTGTAAAGCGAGTAGATGTCCTTCGGACTGACGCGGACGAGCAGGTGACAAGGATGTTCAAAGGGCTGCCCGGCGATGAACTTTTGCAGCAGGCGCAGGAAGGGCTGGTTGCAGCGGATGATGGAGCTGTCTCCGGTGGCAAACTGGATGATCCTCGTCTCCGGAGGCACGCCGATCTTGGCGCAAAATTCCTCTCGCGGCATCAGGCGCTCGGGAGCGAAGTAGTTCTCGAAGTAGATGACCCCGACGATGGCCATGAGTTCCGCCGGCAGATCGTGGCACTGTGCCATCTCCTGCTTCATCTCGGTGGACCAGACGAGCGCGAAGTCAGGAATGACGGTGAGCGGACCTTTCGAAGTCGGATTATCCCAACTAGCCACGGCGAGGATGAGAGGGATGCCGCGACGACGCGCCTCCTTGAGGCATTCCAGATCGGAGGGAATCATGTTGGAGAACACCACGGCGTCCGGCTTCTCCTCGTCGATCAACTTCGAGAAGGCCTCATCATGACCAAAACGCTCCATGAAACGGATGATGCCGTGCGAAGTGAATCCGAACCACCGGGCCAAACGAGCGAGCGCAAGGCGTGGAGCGAGGCTGCGGCGTTTGTTGCCCAGCGCTTCGATCATGCGCTTCTGAGTATGGCTGCTGTCCGGATGCTCGATGGTCCACAAATCCTTGGCCCATGAAAAAAGCAGGGAGGCGAGCCAGTGGGGCCTTTTGCGTGCGAGCGGCACAATGCGCAGCCGCTCATGCTGAAATTCACGCGTGGTGGCCTCCTGGTTAAAGGAACAATAGACGACAATGCGATTGGCGGCGTCCGCCAGCAGTGTGTCCAGCAGCCTGCTGCGGAACACATCCCGGTAGAACTGCACTGTATCGACCACAAGAATCAAGTTCATCATTCCAATCCTCTTGGTATCACTTCACTCAAGGTCATCCGGTGCCAGGAACTGCGCGGCCTTGACGGCACGTTTAAGCCTTTTGCCAATGACGGATGTGACATTCGCCGCGGGAATACCGTGGCCCGGCTTGCGGCAGGAAAGATTCTCTCGTGTGAGCACCGTGCCCGGCTCAAGATCGACTGCGGAGACGAGACTCTGGCCAAACATCCGGCGCAGCGGCCCCATCTGGTCTGCAGAGGCGTTTTTGAGCATCGGACTGGCCTTCATTTTTTCAATGCAACGCACACCCGCGACCATCTGGGCAAATTCCTGCGTGGTGAGCGAGGCGGAGACATCCGGCCCAAACATCTCACGACTGAAGGTGATGTGAACCTCGACCAGACGTGCCCCCAATGTGACAGCCGCCAACGACGGATAAGGCGTGCCGGAATGATCGGACAATCCAACCGGACAGTCATAACGGGATGCCAGTTCAGTGATCTGATTGAGTCCGATTTTTTCCGGCGGGCATGGATAGGCGGTGGTGCATTGAAATACCCCCACAGGAGATTGCGCTGCCTTCAGGAGAGAGACGGTGGCATCCAACTCCTCCAAATAGCTCATGCCAGTGGAAACCAGCACCGGTTTGTGCGTGGCTATCATGGCATCAAGAAACAGACGGTTGGTGACTTCCCCTGAGGCCACTTTCCAGGCAGGCACGCCGATGCGCTCCAGCAAGTGGATGGCAGCGAGCGAAAACGGCGAACTGAGAAACACAAGCCCTTGCTCTTCCGCATGCTGCTTGAGTTCGACCCATTGCGGCTCAGTAAACTCCATTCGCTTCCAGTAATCATAACGCGTGGCATCCTGCCGGCTGAATTTGACACGCCAGGTGTCCAATTCGGAGCTTTCTTCAGCAGCAATATGCGTCTGAAACTTCACTGCATCGGCCCCTGTGGCTGCAACGGCATCAATATAAGCATGCGCGGTTCCGAGGCTGCCATCGTGAGCTTGGGCGACTTCGGCGATGATGAAACACGGCGAGATAGAACTCTGCCACAAGTCGTTAATATCGCGGGGATGAGGCATCAGAGGGGAGGGCTTGAGGTTGAAGATGTCTCGACACACATCCAGTCATTGAAAAAAAAGCACCCAAGAGTCATGCTCAAGATCATCCGCTAACTGGGCTGACGGTAAAATTCCAGCGTGCGACGCAGGCCTTCCTCCCAGCCGACCTGGATCTCGTAACCCAGCGCGTCTTGCGCGGCGCTGATGTCGGCGAGAGAATGCAGGACATCACCGGCTCGCGACGGCTCGAATTTCGGCTGGAGTTGCTGACCGGTAAGCTGGTTGATGTCGTCCACCAGCTTGAGCAGGCTGATGGAATGCCCGGCTGCCACGTTGAAGACCTTGCCGGCCGCTTTCACCGCCGGTGCTTCGGCCGCCAGGAGATTGGCAGCCACGGCGTTTTCCACAAAGGTGAAATCACGCGCCTGACTTCCGTCGCCAAAGATGATGGGATCCTTGCCTTCAAGCATGCAGGTGCAGAATTTCGCAATCACCCCCGAATAGGGCGAGTCAAACGCCTGTCGCGGCCCGAAGATGTTAAAATAGCGCAGTGATACGGCTTCGAAGCCATACAACTGATGAAACAGTTGGGCGTAACGCTCGCCGCCATATTTTTGCAGCGCGTAAGGTGAGAGAGGCTGCGGCGGCAGGCCTTCATGCTTCGCGGGTGCGTCAGAGTTGCCATAAATGGACGAAGAGGAGGCAAAGATCAACCGTCTGACACCTGCGTCGCGTGCCGCGACGAGGACATTCAATGTGCCATCGAGGTTGTTCGCATTGCTCTCCTGTGGTGCGGCGACAGAGCGCGGCACGGAGGGCAACGCACCTTGATGAAACACCCAGTCGATGCCCGGCATCAGTTTCGCCAGCAACACTTGGTCGCGAATATCACCTTCGATCAAGTCGATCTGGTCTCCTTGCCGTTTCCATGCAAGGTTGGCTGGATTGCCAAGTGAAAGATTGTCCAGTACAACGACAGACGCCCCCCTGCGACAGAGTGCCTCCGTGATATGGGAGCCGATGAATCCCGCCCCGCCCGTGACCAGAGCCTTCATGCTTTAAAATAGTTGGTTTTGCCTTTCATCAAGGCGCTGAGCGCGTTGCGTGAATCCACCACCAAGCTGGCGTGCTGCGCGATGAGCGCCACATCCACAGCCTTATGGTTCGTGGCCACTAGTACCAGATCGTAGCCCGGCAGGGCTTCTGCGGCGAGCGCCACGCTCTTCCGCCCGGCAAAATGCGCGTGCTCGCGCGAAGGACGTATCACCGGCACATGCGGATCGTGGTAATCCACCTGCGCTCCTTGTTTCTCCAGCATCTCCCACAGCACATAGGCGGGACTTTCGCGATCATCATCCACATTGGCCTTGTAGGCGATGCCAATCATCAAAATGCGGCTGCTCTTGATGGTCTTATCCAGAGTGGCCAGCGCGACGGTGACGCGCTGGATCACGTACGCCGGCATGGCGGTATTCACCTCACCAGC
>CAMCWM010000200.1 GCA_945882215.1 Akkermansia muciniphila
ATGAAACTGGCGGTGGTGCCATTCAGGACGCCCTCACGCATCTCGTGAATGCCATGGAATGGCTCATCGGCCCGATGACGCGCGTGTTTTGCGATGCCTCGCACCAAAGACTCGAAGGCGTGACCGTCGAAGACACCGTCAATGTCACCGCGCGTCACGGGAACGTCCTCGCCAGCTATGCGATGACGCAATTTCAGGCCCCCAACGAAACAACGTTGCTCATCCACTGCGAGCACGGCAGCGTGAAGATCGAATCCCATGCGCAGCGCTGGGGAACCATGAGACTTGGAGACAAAGACTGGACCTGGCACGTCACGCCGCCGCTTGAACGCGATGAACTCTTTATTGCCCAGGCCAATGCCTTCCTCGATGGCATGGAAGGCAAACCGTGTGCTCTCAGCACCTTCGACGAAGCCGTGCAAACATTGCGCTTCAATCGAGCCGCCCTCGAATCCTCGGCCACCGGACTTCCCATCGACCTTCCATGAGCAACAGCGGCAAAGAACTGCGTCTGGCCATGCTGGGCATGATCGAGGGCAACGGCCATCCGTATTCATGGAGCGGCATCATCAACGGTTACAATCCCGCCGAAATGGCAAAGAGTCCCTACCCGGGCATTTCGGCCTACATGGACCGGGAGCCGCTTGAGTCCGTGCGGATACCCAGGGCACGTGTCACCCATCTCTGGACCGACGATCCCGCCGACGCACCGAAAGTCGCAGCGGCCAGCTTGATCGAAAACATAGTCGCCAAACCCGAGGATGTAATTGGACACGTTGATGCCGTGATCGTTGCGACTGATGACGGCGATGACCACATACTTCGCGTGAAACCGTTCATCGAAGCCGGACTTCCTGTCTTCGTGGACAAACCGATGGCCACCAACATCGCCGATCTCCGCCAGTTCGTTCGCTGGCACCAAGCCGGAGCCACCATTCTTTCCACCAGCGGCATGAGGTACGCGCCGGAGATGCGTTTGAGCGATGAACAACGCGTCCAGCTTGGCGATCTGCGCTGGATCACCAGCTTCACCTGCAAAACGTGGGAGCGTTACGGCATTCATGCCCTCGAAGCCATCGAACCGCTCCTCGGGTCCGGATTCCTCACCGTCCAAACCCACAGCGATGACGGCGGTGATGTCATGCACCTGACACATCGCAACGGTGCCCGCGTCACCATCGGCGCAATTCACGATGCCTATGGCAGCTTCGGTGCCGTGCATCTCTACGGCACCAAAGGCCAGCTTCCGCTTCGTCTCACCGACACCTACAACGCCTTCCGCTCCCAGCTTGTCGCCTTCATCGACATGCTCCAAACGGGCACGCGTCCCCTGCCCTTCGACGAAACCATCGAACTCATGGCCGTCATCATAGCCGGACGCCGCAGCCGCGAGCAAAATGGCGCGCTCATTCACATCGCAGACATTCTTTCCGAAACCAACGCATGAAACTCCGCCCCTCCCGCATCCTCCGCGAACTCCGCACCGGTCAAAACAGCACCGTGTTGAAGTTGAACATGAACGACCCGCGCATCATCGAACTCGCCGGACTTGCCGGGGCCAGTGCTGTGTGGCTGTGCAACGAACACGTGCCCAATGATTGGCTCAATCTCGAGCACCAGATACGTGCAGCGAAGCTCTACGACATGGACACCATCGTCCGTGTCAGCAAAGGCAGTTACAGCGACTACATCAAGCCCTTCGAGTGCGACGCCACCGGCATCATGGTCCCGCACGTGACGAGCGCCGATGAAGCACGCCATGTTGTCGATATGGTCCGCACCCGTCCGCTTGGCAGCAAAGCACTCGATGCTGGCAATATGGACGGTTTGTTCTGCCAGGTGCCGCTTGCGGATTACGCGCAGCACTGCAACACCGAGAAATTCGTCATCCTCCAGATCGAAAGCCCCGAAGCTCTCGAAGTCGTCGAAGAGATCGCCGCCGTACCCGGATTCGACATGCTGCTCTTCGGCGCGGGCGATTTCAGTCATCGCATCGGCAAACTCGGCCAGGCCACCTGCCCCGAAGTCGTCGCCGCTCGCAAACGTGTCCATGCCGCCGCCATCAAGCACGGGAAGCATGTCGCCGTCGCTTCGCTCTTCGGTCAAAAGGACCAGCTCATCGAGGAAGGCACCCGCATCTTCACCCTCGGAGCCGACGTGATCGAACTTGGCAATGCTTTCAAAAAACTCGTGGGTGACTTTGGCGGCAACGCGGCAGCAATGAGCAGTGATTCGATCTACAAATCCAAATAAGCCCCATGTCTGCCGTCCTCTTCTCCCTCCAGGACAAAACCATCCGCCTCACCGGCGGCGCTGGGCTCTACGGTCGCGGTCTGGCCGCAATGCTGGCTCAAACCGGTGCCACGCTCATCCTGGCGGCCCGTGACGTGGCAAAGCTGCAACTCGTGGCCGATGAAGAAACCGCCAAAGGTCATCGCGTCTTCGCCGAATCACTCGATCAAGGCGATGAAGCCTCCGTCTCGGCCCTTCATGAACGAATCACAGTCAAATTCGGCTCTCTCGACGGCCTCGTGAACAACGCCGTGCTGCGCCCGATGAAAGGCGCAAACGGTGCTGCGGAGCAGTTCGCCGAGTCCATGCGCGTGAACGCCACCGGCATCATGCTCATGCATCGCCATTTCGGTCAGACGATGGCCGAGGCCGGGCGTGGCAGCATCGTGAACATCGGCAGCATCCAGGGCATGATCGGCCCCAGTTACGAACTCTACACCGGCACGAACATGGGCGACATGCCGCCGGATTACTTCTTCCACAAAGGTGGCATGGTGAATCTCACCCGGTTCTACGCCGCGCTCTATGGCCCGAAAAGCGTCCGCGTGAACTGCCTGGCCCCCGGCGGCTTCTTCAATCATCAGCCGGAGTCGTTTCTCCAACGCTACTGCGAGCACACCATGCTCGGTCGCATGGCCGACGACACCGACCTCGGCGGCGCAGTGATCTTCCTCCTCAGCGACGCCTCCCGCTACATCACAGGAGTGAATCTGCCCGTGGATGGTGGCTACACGGCAAAGTGACTCACTTCAAAAGCTCCGCCACCGCGATGCGGAAGAACTTGTCCGTGCGCGACTGCTTCTTGTCCTCGCCACCGAGGCAGTAAACAAAGCCATTGTGCTTCACCAGCGACACCATCGCGGCATACGGCAGTGATTTGGCTTTTCGATAACTGTCCGTCTTTACATCATAAATCACCGCATCGGCGGTAAAGTCCTCAACATATCCTCCAGCGAGGTAAATGTGCCTCTCATCGAGCGCCACGGCTCCTAAACCTCGATTGGCGACCATCAGCGGCTTCAACTGACGCCAGGCATTCTTCGCTGGCGAAAAGGCATGCGACGCAGTCGTGTTTTCGATGGCCTTCGAGTTTGCATTCCAGTTGAGACCGCCAAACACCAACAATTCACCACCTGTCGCCGCGGAACCGGCCGACATGAAGGCCTTGCCGGGAAACTCCGCCATTGGTCTCACTCGCCACTTACGGCCCGATTCAGCGATGGAATGCGTGGAGCGGCTCACACCGGAGACATTGGCAGCGTCATCAGTTCCTCCTGCGATGATCAAACTTGCGTCCACCACGCCTCCAGCGGCCAGAACGATGGGTGAAGGCAGTTCCGGCACTTGTTGAAGCATGACACCTGTTGCATCGACCGTCGCGATGGTTTTCACGGACTGTTTGCCATCACTTCCGCCGAGAAATTGAAACGAAGCCTCCTGTGGAAACGTCACCCCATAAGCGGCAGGGCCTTCGCTTAAGCCAGGCAGTGCAGACCATTTTCTGGAAGCAGGATCAAACGCATGAACGCTGCGCAGCCAGTTCTTGGTGCCGCCTTCCCAGTTGGTGCCGCCAACAACGACAATTCTCCCTCCCGCAGCACCACAAAAAGCTCCCCCGTTCGGCTCCGGGAGAGATGGAAGCGTCTCCCACTCTGCCTGAGCGGTTGAAATCAGTGCCAGGCTAAGAAACAGCCGTCTTGTCATCAGGATCAGTCGCTCGTTCATAGTGATCGGTGTGGGGTGATTTCCAAGCGGGTCGCAAGCGCACATCATGCTGGCTGCTGAGCGTTCCCGGAGCGCTGGCTGGCGTGGAATCGTCCTTGCGGCGTATTTCCCACCAGCACTGACCGCAGTGGTTGTGCTCGTGGTCGATGACGAACCCCGCCTTTTTCATCAGCGGCCCGATCCAGCCCATGCAGTGGTCGCAGTAGTCACGGTATTGCTCCAGACCGTTGTTGAGCAGAAATCCCTTCGAGGGGCACTCATGCATGTCGATGCGGAAGACGTCTTCCGTCACCGTGCGCTCGTAAACCGCGCCCTCATCAGCCAGCGTCGGCCCCCAGTATTCCTTCATGCCTTCAATGCCCTTTTCGCCGATCAGTTTCGATGCATGAAGCTGTGAATCGTGATGAATCGCCTCGTCCCAGTAGGCTTTCACCAGTTCATGCCCACCCACCTTTCGCAGCCACTCGAAAGTCCACTCGTAATGCCCGCAGAAATCGTAACAGCCGATCATGACGCCGTGGCGATGTCCTCCAGGTTTTGCGATGGCAGGTCCGTTGTTCGTTTCATGAAACGCTGAGTGCAGCAGCCATTGCCCCCACAGACTCGCGCAGTCATCCCTGCGGCTTCAGCGATGGCCTCGTTCACAAAATAGCAGTGCTGGCAAAACGTCGGCACGATCTCACGTTCATGGGCGCGCAAATGCCGGATCGCCGGACAAACCCTCACTTCCAGCCGCGTCTCATCCTCTGCTTCAATCACCTCAACATCCGCGCCTGGCTCCGCCTTGAAAAACGCCCGCCAGTAATCCGCAACTCCCGCCAACCCACGCTCACGCCAGCGCTCCGCAACCGGCCTGTAATAGCTTCTGCCAATGTCCTGCCAGTATTTCCTCAGCGCTTCCTCCCCATGATGCCGCAGGATGAATCGGAACGTCGCGTTGACAGCGAAATAAAAATCCGCATGCCCCACCGGCTTCGTGTCGGTGTAAGGAAGCGGGGATTCGACTTTGTCGGCGGCCAGCATGCTCTGATAGTCGCATCCATTACCATCGAACTTTCCGCAAGCCTGCTCAATCGTCTGGCTCCATAAACAAACCAGGAAACACTCCCTCGCCATTGCGTTTAGTTTCGTGACCATGCCCACGCCCATGACCTTCTCCTGGCTCGACTACACCATTTTTGGCGGTTACCTCGCGGCGTCGGTCGGAGTCGGCCTTTACTCGGCTCGTGGCTCCAAATCACTGGGTGATTACTTCCTCGCGGGTCGCGGCATGAGCAGCGTCCTCGTGGCGATGTCGATCCTGGCAGCCTTGTTCTCCGGCATCAGCTACCTCGCAGGACCGGCGGATGTGTACAAAAACGGCTTCGGCTTCGCCTACGTCGTGCTCGCCTTTTTCATCGCCACGCCGTTCACGGCGATCTGGATGCTGCCGAAATTTTACCAGTCGCGCTTCTACACCGCCTATCAGTTTCTTGAAGAGCGGTTCGCCCTCCCGGTGCGCCTGCTCGCTTCGGGGCTGTTCATCTTCCGTGTGGCGCTTTGGCTGGCGGCCGCGACTTACGCGCCTGCCCTCGCCTTGGAAAAAGTCACCGGCATTCCTTTGTGGATCACGATTATCGCCTCGGGCACACTCACTACGCTCTATACCGCGCTCGGCGGCATGCGGGCTGTGATCTGGACGGACGTGATGCAGCTCATCGTGCTCTTTGGCGGCCAGCTCCTGATCGTGCTCGTGGCGCTCGGCAAGATCCCCGGCGGCCTCGGCGGCGTCTGGGACACCGCTTTGGACGATGGTCGCATGGACATCAGTTTCTCCTTCAGCCTTGCCGAACGCGTGAATATCTGGTCCTTGCTGCTCGCTGGAGCCTTTCTTCATCTCGTGCAAATGGCCACCGACCAAGTCTCCGTGCAGCGCTATCTCAGCGCCGGCAGCTTGAAGGAGGCCCAGCGCTCGCTGTGGATCAAACTCTGGTTCGTTCTGCCGGTGCTCGTGCTTTTCTACGGCACTGGCCTCGTGCTCTATGCCTTCTACAAGATCCACGGCGATCCACTCGCTGCCGGTTTGATCGCCAAAGAAGACCAAATCCTGCCCTACTTCGTCGTCACACAGCTCCCAGCAGGACTTCCCGGCCTGCTCATCGCAGCCATCTATGCCGCGAGCATGTCCACCATCTCCGCCGGGCTGAATTCACTCGCTTCCGCCACCGTCGTCGATTTCAAGCAGCGACTCTCCAAAGCCCCTGAAGGCACGCAGGCCCAGCAAGTCGGCAACGCACGCTGGATCACCGTCGGTTACGGCATCCTCGTCATGGCGCTCGCTTTCGCCGTCTCCGTCATGCCGGGAAATCTCGTCGAGTCGGTCAATACCGTCATCGGACTCATCGGCGGCCCGCTGCTTGGCCTGTTCTTCCTCGGCATGTTCACCGAGCGCGCCACCACACGCGGAGCCCTGCTCGGCTGCCTTGCTGGCTTCATCACGCTGCTCAGCCTTTATCTCTACCAAAGCGGCTTCTTCACCATCGTGAAGCCCGCTCAGGTCGTTTCCTTCATTTGGTTCAGCCTCTTCGGCTGCCTCATCACCATGGGAGTGGGATTGCTCACATCCGGCCGATCTGGCAGCTCGTCAGCCCGCCATCAATGACGATGATCTCGCCCGTGATGTAGCTGGCGGCAGCAGAGCAAAGAAACACGGCTGCTCCGGCCACATCTTCCGGTGCGCCGACACGACGCAGCAAAATCTTCTTCTCGTAATGATCGAGCAGCGACCGATCTCGCGACTCCATCCACTGCGAAGTCAGCGGCGTCTTGATCAAACCGGGCGCGATGCCGTTCACGCGAATGCCATGATCAGCCAGCGACACCGCGAGCGACTTTGTCAGCATAGCCAGCGCTCCTTTGCTCGCGTCATACGCACAGGAATCCGCTTCAGCCTGGAATCCATTCGTTGAGGACGTGATGACAATGCTCCCGCCGCGTTTTGCGGCCACGAGACGCTTCGCAAAGGCCTGCGCCGTGAAAAACGCCGACGCGAGATTGAGCTGCATCGTCTTGTCCCAACGCTCACGAGTCATTTCAAGGAAAGGCAGGTCAAAGAAGCTGCCCGCATTGCAGATGAGAGTGTCGAGGCCAGGTTCGAGCTGGAAAGCGGCATCGACCAGCCGTTGCGGGCCGTCGTTTTGCACCAGGTCGGCCTGCACATAACTCGCGAGACCTTCGACCGAGGGCTGGAGACCATGAAACACCACGCGGGCACCTGCTTGCTGCAAAGACTTTCCCATTGCCAGGCCGATGCCTTGCGAGGAGCCGGTCACGAGTGCCGCGTGGCCATCAAGAGAGAATGCTTTCATCGGCGAGCTTGAGGTATTTCAGGGTGTTCGTGCAGGTGATGCGCTGGACGACTGCATCGCCAGCGGCGCGGAGTGCTTTCATCTCCGCCTCGTAGGTGCTGATGAGCTTTACCACCTTGCCGCTGATCTCGGCAGCGTAGCTGTAGAAGGGCGAGTCACTACCCCAGATGAACTTGTCCGGATACGCGGCGGCGAGATCGGCAGTGACGCGGCCGGGATCGGTGTAGTCGCTGTCAAAGCGACGCTCGCGCGGCGCGATGTAGGGCAGGTCATCCACGGCGCCCACGCAGTGAATGCAGTGCGCGGAGTTGTCGAACCACGCGTTGGGCAGCGCCTGGATGCGGTCGAGGCATTCCTTGTCGTAGCGGCAGGAATGCGCGGCGCAGAAGCGGATATCTGGATTCGCCTCGGCGATGTCGATGATGTCATGCGCCTGCGCCCAGGGATCATCGGTGGCCACGCTGCTGTGGATGATGAAGGGCACATCCCACTCGCGGGCGAGGTCGAGGAAGACTTTACCTTCATCCGCGAGGCATTTGATGAAGGACTGGATGATCGTGCTCTGGATCTTGATGCCGTGAAAACGATACTGGCCGCGCAGCTTCACCAGCTCCTTCGCCTGCGCGTCCGTGTTTCGCATCGGATCGACCATGACGAAGGGCAGGATGCGTTTCCCCTCCTCCGGAAAGAGCTTCTGGCACTCATCGAGCAGGCGCTTGTTCTCAAACGCATACGGCACGGTTTCGAGACCGTTCTGACCGAAACCGATCTCGCCGCTGCGGAACTTCGTCACGTCCATCGCCGCGTAGCTGACGAAGGGAAACGCGACCCAATGCGTGATGCCGAGCGCTCCGCCCTCATGCTGCATCTGCACGAGCTGCTGCGAGTAAGGAAAATCGCCGTGCAGGTAAAACAGCAGGTCGGCACCGAGGTGATTGTGGCAGTCAATGAGCATAAAGGAAATCAAACGAGTCGTGCGAAGCCATGTTGCGGCCCTTGAGCCACTTCGAGCGGTGTTTGGGCCACGATGGCGAGCGATTCATCCAGCGCGGCGAGCATGCTGGCGACCTTTTCATAGCCATGGCACCAGGTCACATAAAGCTGGCTCGACATCAAAAAGCCGCGCTGGAGCATGTGACGGATCATGAGCGGTTTCGCGGCTGGATTGGAAAAAACGAGCGATAGAGCGCAGGGCATGCCGCCGATCTTCAAACCGAGCGCGGGATGTCTCGCGGCCACTTCGCGCAAACCGGCCTGCAAACGCTCGCCGAGGCTCCACACATGCTTTTGCACGCCTTCGCGCCTCATTTTGCCGATGCAGGCCAGAGAGGCCGCGGTGCCCACGCCATCGGTCCAGTAGCTGCTGGAGATGAAACTGTTGTTTGAGGCCTCCATGACGTCGTTTTTGCCCACGATGGCTCCGGCGGGATAGCCGTTGCTCATCGCCTTCGCATACACGGCGAGGTCCGGCTCGATGCCGAGCACTGGTGCGGCACCGGGAAAGCCGAAACGCCAGCCGCTGGTGACTTCATCGAGCACAAACACGGCTCCAGCGGCATGGCAGGCATCGATCACGTTTTGCAGGAAGCCATCGCGCGGGAATTCGCTGCGCATCGGCTCCATCACCACGGCGGCGAGCTTTCCCTCGAGCTTCTGCAAGGCGGCCTGGAAGGACCCCGGATCGTTGTAGCGAAACGGCACCGCCGTGCCCGCCAGCTCACGCGGCACGCCGAGCGGTTGAAGGCCCGGCAGCAGGTGCCCGTCGAGCGCTGCATCATCGCCGAGGTTCGCGGCGAGATACCAATCGCTCCAGCCATGGTAGCCGCAGAAGGCGATGCCGCTTTTGCCTGTAGCCGCACGTGCTATGCGCACCGCGAGTCCGAGCGCCTCGCCACCACCGCGTGCGTAGCGCACCTTTCCAGCCCACGGGTGAAGATCGAGCAGCTCATCGGCGAGCTTCACCTCATCCGGCGAGGCGAGCGTGGCATAGCTACCGAGATTCACGCGGCGTTTCACGGCCGCGTTCACCTCGTCATCGGCATGACCGAGCAAAATGGCTCCGACGCCGCCGGTGAAGTCGGTGTAGCGATTGCCATCGAGATCCCAGATGCTGGAGCCTTTTGCGCGGCTGAAGTAGGACGGCCAGGTTTGTGGATCGAAAAGGTGGGCACGTTTTGAGAGAAGGCCGGTGCCGCAGGAGATTTTGGTTTTGGCTTCTTCCCAGAGTGCGGGGCCTGTAGCCCGAACTTCCAAGTTCGGAGCCTCAGATACCCGACTTTGGAAAGTCGGGCTACGCAGTAGCCGCAGCGCATTCTCACGAAAGATGTCTTCCAGATCACCCTGCGTCATGCCGGTGTCCTCACAGGCTTCGCGAAGACACATCAGAGATTCGATGCCTACGGTAGTGTATTGGCCGAAGATGGTCAGTTTATCGCCGGTGATCTCGGGATGAATCCAGGTGAAGCCATCGCCCTGCGTGATGCAGGAGCCGCGGAGCTCGCTGACCATGTAATCACTGCCCCAAAGTACGCGTTTCGGCCCGAGAATTTCGATCGCGGCTCGGAAGGCACCGGTTTGCGTCACGGCGGAGGTGTCCACGACTAGGTTGTCGAGGTCGATGAGGTGATGCAGGCCTTCGCGAGCATGGCGGTAGTTAAAGCTGCGAGCGATGTGAGCGAGGATGAGCTGGCAGCGCGGGTATTTGCGGCAGAGACGGCTGATGGCCTCGATGTTGCGCGGATCGGTGATGCCGTCGGCGAGCATGATGTGAAGCATCATGATGCCGTCGTGATCGTGGCAGGCCTCCCACATCCACTCCGGCGCGAAGGATTCGATCTCAGCCTCCTTCGTGTCCGGCACATCGGCGTAAAGGCGATACGGCTTGATGCCGACGAACACGCCGGTGCTTATGAGGCGACGCACTTCGGCGGGATCATCGGTCGGTGCCACGAGCACGAGTGCGCGCGAGTTGGTGCTTATGTCGATCTGCGACTGCAGCCACGCGTTTTCGCCGACGCGATTGTTTCCAGCGCTCGGATAGCCGAAGAACAATCCATCGACCTCACGTCCCGGCATCCAGAGATTCATCGCGGCCTGAAAGTCGGCCATGCCATAGCCGCGATCCTCATCGAGGAACACGGGACGCTTTCCTTCCGCGAAATGGCGGCTGTGAAAGAGGTGCGTGTGCGCATCGAAAACCTTTTCCGGCACAAAGCCGTCGATGGCGCGATGAAGCAGCTTGCGGTCGGTGTCGTTGAGTTCGGTGACGAGGTGGAGGGACATGAAAATCAGTCGTTGAGATACACGGCGTAAATCTTGGC
>CAMCWM010000201.1 GCA_945882215.1 Akkermansia muciniphila
AGATGGAGTTGTATCTCGGCTGGCTGAAACGCCACGCCG
Source organism: Akkermansia muciniphila (assembly GCA_945882215.1). Taxonomy (GTDB): domain Bacteria; phylum Verrucomicrobiota; class Verrucomicrobiia; order Verrucomicrobiales; family Verrucomicrobiaceae; genus Prosthecobacter. The sequence continues at coordinate 40 of CAMCWM010000201.1, forward strand.
TGGAGCCCGGCGAGGAAGCGCCGCTCGGCATGATCCTCTGCGCAGGCAAGAACGATGAGCACGTCGAGCTGCTCGAACTCGCCAGCAGCGGCATTCATGTGGCGACTTACTGGACGCAACTGCTGCCCAAGAAGCAGCTCGAACGAAAGCTCCACCAAGCCGTCCTCCGCGCCCGGCAGCGGCTCGCTCTGAGCGACGTCAAAGCAGGGAAACGAACGGCCAGGAAAACTCAATGAGCTGACAAGCAACCGAGCAAGCTACGTTTCATCTGCCCCATGAACTTCCGCTTCCTCACGCTCGCCTGCCTTGTCACCGCTACCACCTTCGCCGCCGATGCGCCGAAGCTGCCTTCGATTCCCGCCGAGCCGATCGCGAAGAAGAAGGAACTGCTCTTCTCCGATGACTTCGAGCGCGCCGAGCTGGGCAAGGACAAAGGCTGGGCCATCGTGGTGCCGACGTATTCCCTCGAGAACGGCACGCTGAAGGGCACGCAGATGCGCTACGATACCCCGGCGAAGGATGGCAAGCCCGTGGTGAAAGGGCATCAGGCCGTCATCGGCAACGACATCCCGACGAAGGACAGCGTCATCGAGTTCCGCTTCAAGCTCGGCGGCGCGCAGTCCGTCACGGCGGAGTTTGACGACCGGAAGTTCAACGGCTCGCACTACGGGCACCTCTGCATGGCGCGCATCGCCGCAGACAAGATTACCCTCGTGGACCAGAAAGGCCTCGCCGTTGCCCGCCCCGAAGGCGCCACCGGCGAACCACCGACACCCGCTGGCCGCAAGAACACCGCCTTCCCCCTCAGCCTCGATCCCCAGACCTGGCACAGCTTCATGCTCGAAAGCGTAGGCGACACCATGCGCGCCACCATCGACAGCAAACCCGTCGCCTACCTCCAGTCCCCCGGCATCGCCCACCCGACCAAGTCCAAGGTCGAGTTCGGCTGCATGGGCAAAGACGGCTTCTTCGACGATCTGAAGATCTGGAATGCGGAGCCGAGCGGAGCGAGATAGCCACTTTTCAAGGCGTCGTCTCTTGCCGAATTGTCCCTTTCGTGTATTTTTCGTGCATGGCAACAAAGACAATCACCTTGGAACTCGATGCCTACGAGAAGCTTCGGCAGGTCAAACGCGGAGGCGAGTCCTTCACGGAAGTCGTGCGTCGTGCTGTCTGGGTGGATGCTCCGGCGACCGGGGAATCCTTGCTCAACTATTTCCGAAACGGCGGAAGTGGCACCAGTGACAAGTATTTGGACGCGGTGGAAGAGGCAGCCAAGCACGACCCCATTCCCGATGATCCATGGGCCTGATCCTCGACACGAACTTTATCATTGTGGCCGAGCGTGAAGCCAAGCGCGGGATCACGACCACGGTTGACCGCTTCTTCGCCAGCAGGGCGAAGGAGAGCTTCTATATCACCTTCACCGTGGCTGGCGAACTGGCCTGCGGCCAATCCGCGAGCCCGAAACGCGATTGGGAGCGCCTTTGTCGCCCCTACCCAATTCTGCCCTGGTCCAACGACATCTCGTGGCAATATGGCGAGATCTATCGGGCGCTGGCAGCCAAAGGACAACTCATCGGAGCCAACGACATGTGGATCGCCGCCACCGCATTGGTGCATGGCATGGGAGTGGTCACCAATAACGTGGACGAGTTCAGTCGCATTCCGGGGCTGACGGTGGTGTCCTATTGATTCGCTCCATGAACCCTACCCTCTGCATTCTCGGCGGCTGCAATGGCGCGGGGAAGACCACGCTTGCGCGTGAACTGCTGCCGCGACTGGGCTTGATGCGTTTCCTGAATGCGGATGAGATGGCGCGGGGACTCTCGCCACTCGACCCGTCATTGAGCGCGTTCCGAGCGGGTCGATTGCTGCTGGAGGAGGCGCGTTCGCTCATGGCGGCGAAGGCCAGCTTCGCCATCGAGTCCACGCTCAGCGGCAAAACCCTCGTCGCGCTGATTCGCGAGGCGAAGGCATGCGGCTATCGCATCCTGCTGCATTACATCGTCATCGGCTCCGCAACGCAGGCCGTCGCTCGTGTGGCCCTGCGGGTGCGATTGGGCGGACATCATGTGCCGGAAGACGATGTGCGCCGCCGATTTGATCGCAGCCGTCGGCATTTCCTGGAGGATTACCTGCCCCTTGCCGACGAGTGGGGCCTGTGGGACAATCAAGTGCCGCCGCCAAGGCAGATTGCCGATAGCGAGACGCACACGCTCGACCAACTTCACGCCATGCTCACCTCCAACAGCCTCCAAGAAGCGCCTCCGCGCGAGATGTCAGAGATGTCGAAGATCGTGCTCGAAGCTGGACGAGTGGCTACGGAGAAGATGCTCGACTACTACAAGCGCATGGGCATCAAGGTCACCCCGCAGATGACGCTGGCTCCCGAGAAGCCAAAGCGGGTCCGCCGCAAGGAGGTGTGATTTGGCAAGGCGTGTTTCCGACTCGCGGGATCACCGCCACAACACACCCGAAAACTTCTTGGCCACGGCTTGGCGATGCTTGGGCCATTCGCGTTCCTGAAACTTGGGCCAGTCCGTGGTGCTCGCGAGGCGTTTGTCGTCGGGGGTGTGGAGGCTGAGAGTTACGGGGAGGCGGCCTTCGCAGAGGGTGGGGTGGGTGGTGAGGGCGAAGCAGTCTTGGAGCTTCACTTGGGCTTCGGGGGTGTCGTTGATGTAGCTGAGCTTGATGGGACCGCCGTTGGGCCAGGGGAGGGTGAGGGGCACCAACTCATCGAGCCAACTGACCTGGCCTTTGTCGAGGTGCTGATGGAAGGCGGGCAAAAGGGGCGCGGCTTGGGCTTCTTTGACGAGGGTGAGGCCGGTGAAGGCGCGGGCGAGGCTGGTGGTGATGGCGGCTTCGTCGAAGGGGGCGAACTCGAGCTCGGGCAGGGTGGCGTGGACGAGGTTCACGCGGGCGATGAATTGCTTCAGTCGGTGATCCATGAGCGGCAGATCGAAGGCTCCGGCGCGGTGGGCTTCGGCGAGGCAGCGTCCGCTGGCGATGGGATCGAGGTCGCGCTGCTGCGATTTTTGCTCGATGACGAGATCGCGATAGCTCACGAGCTTCATGGCGGCGACGCGCTTGTTCTGGGCATCAAATAGGTGCTCCACGGTGGTGCTCAAATGCTGCGGAAACATCTCGGCGATCCACGCGGGCTGCACGGCGGTGGCGAGACTGAGCAGGGTCTGGCGGGAAGGTGTTTCGCGCAGATTCGCGGCGACGAAATAGGCGGCGTCGGTCACCACACTTTCGCGCACGAGCTGGCCTTGGCGTTGGTCCGTGAGATCGCACTCGGGTTTGCCGGGGACGCGGCGTTTGGCGAGTTGATCGACGAAACCGGCCATGAGGCAGCGCAGTAGGGCGTCGCTGGAAGTTTGCGTGGCAGGCGCATCAAGACGCTGCTGCTGCGCGGCGTGCATGATCTGCTGGAAGGTCTGCTCCACCTGGCGGGCGACCTGGGCATTGATGCCGTAGCTGCGGCAGCGATCAAAGCTGAAGCCGTTTGATTTGGCGAAGTCGTAGGCTCGCATCAGCGTGATGAAATCGGAGTCCGCGCTCTCCTCAAACATCTCTCGCGCGGTTTTGGTTTGCGCGTCATCGCGATCCAGTCGTGCGAGCAAATCACGGCCACTCACCAAAGCAGCGCACAAGGCGGCATCGGGCACGCAGCCTCGCTGGCTGGCCTCGATCAACATGCGCGAGTAGCGCGGGTGCATGGGCAGGCGCAGCATTTGGCGACCGATGGGCGTGAGGTCCGCATCGAGCAAAGCCCCGAGCATGGTGAGCAGGCGCTCGGCGCGCACGACGGCCTGCGGGTCGGGTTTGTCCAGCCAGTCAAACGTCGCAGCTTCGCGGATGCCGAGCGAGTGCAGGAGCAGCACGACCTCCGCGAGGTCGCTGCGCTGAATCTCCGGCGTGTTGCGCTCATCGCGATCTTTGTGGCCGAAAACGGTCCACAAGCGATGACAAGTGCCCGGCGCGGTGCGTCCGGCGCGGCCTTTGCGCTGATCCGCACTGGCACGACTGATCGGCTCCAGCAAGAGCGTGCCGATGCCGCGCTCCGCATCGTAACGAGCCACGCGAGCCACACCGCTATCCACGACATGGCGGATGCCGTCGATGGTGATGCTGGTCTCGGCCACGTTGGTGGCGACGATCACTTTGCGCAGCGCATTCGGCGCAAAAGCACGGTCCTGCTCCTGCGGTTCCAGTTCGCCATGCAACGGAATGCAAGCCACGCGCTCCCGCGTTCTCAGGCCGCGCAAGGCATCCAGCGTGCCATTGATCTCGCCACGCCCCGGCATGAAGACGAGGATGTCGCCGGGTTCATCGTCGCTGATGATGCGCTCCACCGCTTCCGCCGCCTGCACGGTGATCGGGCGCTGATCAGGCATCGAGAGATAGCCCACCTCCACCGGATAGCTTTGCCCTTCGGAGATGAGGATGGGACATTGATCCAAATACGCCGCCACAGGCTCCGCATCGAGCGTCGCCGACATCACCACCATCGCCAAATCCGACCGCTGCGTCTGCTGCAAGTGCTTCACCAACGCCAGCGCCACATCGCTGAGCAGGTTCCGTTCATGAAACTCATCAAACACCACCGCCCCAATCTTTGACAGCGAGCGATCATCCTGAAGCCAGCGCAGCAGAATACCCTCCGTGACAAAACAAATGCGCGTCCCCACGCTCGTGTGATCATCAAATCGAATCTGATACCCCACCTCCGCCCCAAGCTTCCCCTCCCGCTCCCAAGCCACCCGCGTGGCCACTGTGCGAGCCGCGACGCGTCGCGGTTGCAGCACCACGATCATCTTTTCGCCCGCGATCCCGGCATCCAGCAGCATCTGCGGCACCTGCGTGGTCTTTCCTGAACCCGTCGGTGCCACGAGCACCAGGCGATTGCCACCACGCAGCGTGCGCAGAATGTCGTCGTGGATTTTCCAGATGGGAAGCGCGGTGGAGGCAGGCATGAAGTCGGGGGCGGGCATGCTAGGACTCAACGTGGAGGAATGCGAACGCGAAGCTCGTCCCCATCGCTGCGTCGAACAAGTTGATCAAAGCGGAACATGCGGGAAGGGTGCGCCAAGCGAATAAAAGCATGGAGAAGATATTTGCCATCATCAACCAAATGGAAACCGATGGAGTCATCGGACGCTATGCCATTGGTGGGGCAGTGGGAGCGATCTTTTGGCTGGAGCCGATTACGACAAAGGATGTGGATGTCTTCGTGACACTGCCTACCGCGCCGGGAGGCACGCTCCTGACGCTGAGTCCAATTTATGAGTATCTGCTGGCGCATGGGTTTACTCCCGAGGGACAGTTCATCGTCATTGAGGGCTGGGCGGTGGAGTTTGTGCCGCCTGGCACGCCCTTGGTCGAGGAGGCGCTGGTTCAGGCGGTCGAGCGGGATGTGAATGGCGTAGCCACTCGTGTGTTTACGGCGGAGCATCTGGCGGCCATCTGCCTGCAGGTGGGCAGACCCAAGGATCACGACAGGGTGATCCGGTTTGTGGAGGCCGGGGTGCTTGATGCGGAGCTGTTTGAGGGTATCCTCCAGCGTTATGACCTGATGGATCGATGGCGCAAGTTTCAAGACACCTACCTCGACTCATGACTGACCTGATGAAACAGCTCACCGCCCGAAAAGTGGAGCGCCGCAGACAACTCGCGGCGCTGCCCGTGGGTGAGAAACTGCGGATGCTGGAGGAGATGGTCGCTGCCGCAAAGATGATCAGTGCCACGAAACCGCAGAAGCCGGTCAATCCGGTGCGCGCAAGGAGATAGGCCTGTTAGGGGCGACCTATTTTTCGTCGAACGGCTCCTGCCGCGCCCCGTGACCCGCTACTTGGCCTCCAGCGTCTCCTTGAAGAAGGTTATCGTCCGTTCCCAGGCGAGCTTGGCGGCGGCTTCGTCATACCTCGGTGTCGTGTCGTTGTGGAAGCCGTGGTTGGTGCCTGGGTAAAGGTGGGCGTTGTAGCGGACCTTGGCTTCTTTGAGCGCGGCCTCATAGGCAGGCCAGCCTTCGTTGACCTTCGCGTCGTTTTCAGCGTAGTGGATGAGCAGGGCACCTTTGATCTTGGGCACATCCGCATCGGCGGGTTGACGCCCGTAAAAGGACACGGCGGCGAGGATCAATTCAGGCAGACGCACGGCGAGAGTGTTGGCCATGCCACCGCCATAGCAGAAACCGACGACGCCCATTTTGCCATTGCAGGCCCCATGTTTGGCGAGCCACTCGGCGGCGGCGATGAAGTCCTCGGTCATCTGCGCGGGATCGCGCTTGGCCTGGATCGTGCGGCCCTCATCATCGCTGCCAGGATAACCACCGAGCGGGAAAAGAGCATCCGGCGCAAAGGCCACGAAGCCTGCCGTGGCGAGACGTCGGGCGACGTCTTCGACATACGGATTCAGGCCACGGTTCTCGTGCACCACGATGACGCCCGGGGCTTTGCCGACGGCCTTGGCGGGCTTCACCAGGAGTCCGCGCATCTTGCCTGCAACCTTTGGGAGAATCATAGTCCGCATAGCTCGCCTCGATACGGGGATCATCCTTCGCCACCTGCGCGGCGAGCGCGTAGTTCGGACTGAGCATTTGCAGCAGCGCAGCGGCGGTGACGCCTCCAGCGGCAAAGCGCGAGGCCTGATCCATGAAGCCACGACGGTCCACGCGGCCATGCACATATTCGTCGTAGAGGTTGAGAAGATCCTGATCAAAGTCGGCGGCAGTTTGGCGGTTCATGGGATCATCCTACGAAGATCGTGCGCGATTGGGAAGCCTGGAATGCAGAAAGGAGCGCGGAGACTTGGTGCCCTTGGTTTCGCTTTATCCATGGGGCTTGGCTTCAATTCAGATAGAGGCCATGAGAGGCACTCGTAGCCTACAGCCCCGTTGAAAATCCGAATGATCCAACTAGAACCGACTCGCAGTGCCTTGATGGCCATGGCCCTCCAGGCCTTAGCGCTGGCTCTGCCCTGCCAGGCGCAGACAGCGGAGGACAAAGAAGCGGATGCCATGCTGGCAGAGGCGAAACAATCCTTCCGGCAGCACGTCGAGCCCTTCGTGAAGAAATACTGCGTCGAATGCCATGGGGATCGTCCCAAAGCTGGGCTGAATCTGAAAGTCGCCGTGAACAAGCCGGGAAATCCGGCCTTCTCGCGCAAGTGGATGGAGTGCATCGCCAACGTCAACGCGCACGACATGCCGCCCGACGACGCCGACCAGCCCTCCGACGACGAGCGCCAGCACTTCCTCAATGCTCTCGCCAAGATCAAATACCTCAGCGCCCGCGATCCCGGCCCCTTCGTCATCCGCCGCCTGACGAAGTCGGAGTATGGCAACACGCTGCATGATCTGCTCGGCGTGGATGCATCAGTGGCCGCTGAACTGCCGGACGAAGTGGCGGGCGAGGGCTACATGAATTCGCTCTCGCCGCTGCAATCCGAGCAGTATCTCGGCATTGCCAACGCCGCCTTGCAAAAGATGCCCGCCGAAGCGCAGACACGACTCCTGGGGGACAAAAACACCGCCGTCCGCGAAGTCGCACGAACTCTCGGCCGCCGTGCCTACCGCCGACCGCCCACGGAGTCGGAACTCGACGTGCTCGTCCGCGTCTTTGATCTCGGCCGCACGAACAAGCTCGACCACACCGCCTCCCTTCGCCTGATGCTCAAGGCGGTGCTCGTCTCCCCGCAGTTCCTCTTCATCACACCCGCCAAGGAAGCGGACGCCAGCCAGAAGATCGTCCCGTTGGATGATTACCAGCTCGCCAGCCGCCTCTCGTATCTGCTTTGGTCAACGATGCCCGATGCCGAGTTGTCCGAGTTGGCCGATGCCGGCAAACTCCACGAACCCTCCGTGCTAAAGGCGCAAACCAAGCGAATGCTCGCCGACCCACGCTCTCGTGCATTGTTCGACGGCTTCGGCGCCCAGTGGCTCGGACTTGGGGAACTCAAGGACAAGACCTTCGACCCCACCAAGTTCCCCCAGATGACGGGCGAGATGCGTTCCGCCATGGTTGATGAGGCGCGGCTGTTCTTTGAAAGCATCGTGCGTGAGGACCGCAGCGTCGTCAGCTTCGTGGAAAGCGATTACACCTTCCTGAATGGCACCCTCGCCACGCTTTACGGCATGGAAAAGACCGTCACCGGCCCGCAGATGCGTCAGGTAAAGCTCACGAACCCCAATCGTGGCGGCATCCTCGGCATGCCCGGCATTTTGGCGACGACCTCCTTCCCCAATCGCACCAGTCCCGTGAAACGCGGTGTGTGGGTATTAGAGCAGGTGCTGGGCGAGCATGTCCCCCCTGCCCCGCCGAACGTGCCGACCCTGGAAAAGCAGGATCAGAAGAAGGTCGCCAATCTGACCCTGCGTCAGCGCACCGAGCTGCATCGCACGAACGCCGTGTGCAACAACTGCCACAAGATCCTCGACCCCATAGGATTCGGCCTGGAGAACTTCGACGCCATCGGCCGCTGGCGTGCTGAGGACGACAGCGGCGGCAAGATCGACGCGGCAGGCGAGCTTCCAGGTGGCAAGCGGTTCTCTTCCCCCAAGGAACTGAAGACCATCATCGCCGCACGAAAGGACGATCTGGCGCGTAATTTGACGGAGAAACTTCTGGCCTACGCCCTGTGCCGAAAGCTGGAAGGCTACGACGAGATCGTGGTGGACCGCCTGATGGGAACCATCGCCAAAGATGGCTACCGCATGCAGACGCTCATCACCGAGATCGTCACAAGCTATCCCTTCACGAACCGCCGCATCCAATAACACGCCCATGAGAAACAATGTCCTCATTGACCGTCGCACCTGCCTGAAAGGTGTCGGAGCCTCGCTTGCGCTGCCGCTTTTGGAAACCATGGGCTGGGCCGAGGCTGTCAGGGGCAAGGCCGTCAAACCGCCGGTGCGCATCGGCTTCATGTACATGCCGCATGGGGTGATCATGGATCAGTTCTGGCCGGCGAATGCGGAGAGCTTCTTGAAGTCGCCGCCGCCTGCTTTGGAATCGCTGCGGCCTGTGCTCGACCAGATTCTGCTGATGAAGGGCATCTCGGGCGTACCGATCTCTCCTTTCAATGGCGCTCCTCACGCGCTGGAGCTTTCCACCTGGCTCACCGCGCGGCTGCCGGATGCGGACAAGCGCAATCAGATTAACATCGCCATCTCGGCGGACCAGATCGCCGCGAATTACATGGGCGGTCTCACCTCCCTGCCCTCGCTGGAACTCGCGACGATGCCACAGACGCACAAGGAGAACCAGGAAGGTCTCAATGAGGGCTACTACTCGCATTGCAGCTACCGCTCGCCCACCCAGGCTGTGCCCGCCGAGACGAATCCGCGCAACGTGCTGAACCGTCTGTTTGGAAAGTCTGACAAGCCCGGAAAGGCGGGCCAGACCGACCCGCTGGATCGACAGATGCTGGATCTGGTCATCGGAGGTGCGAAGGACCTGCGAAAGAAGCTGCCGCAAGGCGATCAGCACAAGCTGGACGAATACCTCGACAGTGTGCGCGCCGTGGAGCGTCGCATCGCCGCCATCGAGTATCGCCAGAAGGAGGCCGCTTTGGAAAAAGCAGGCGTCGCCTCAAGCAAACGCAACGCCTCCGATTCACCACCCATCGAGATCAAGATCCCCGTGGGCGACAAGCGCAGCGAATACATGCAGGTGATGTGTGACCTCAACGTGCTCGCCTTCCAGACCGACACCACGCGCGTCAGCACCTACATCGGCTCCACGCCGAACGGTGTGTCTTATCCAGAACTCGGCTTCACGGACACGCATCACTCGCAGACCCATCACAACAACGAGGCGGGCAAGGCTGGCAAAGTCGCCGCCATCACCAAGTTCAACATCGATCAGTTCGCCTACATGGTGAAAAAGATGGCCAGCCTCCGCGAAGGTGAAGGCACCCTGCTCGACAACTGCATCATGATGTGGGGCTCGGGCCTTGAAGACGGCAACAAGCACTCCCGCGAGAACCTGCCCTTCATCATCGCCGGCAAAGGAGGCGGCTCCTTGAACACCGGACGTTTCTTGGCCAGCACCAAAGGTAATCAAGGCGACCTCCTCACCACCATCCTCGCGTGTGCCGGTGTGCCGCTCGACCGCCCCATCGGCATCGCGACCAAGCCGTTGACGGAGATGATGAGAGTGTGAGCAAGGCGCGGACGGAACTGTGTCTGATCCTCAGGCCCGCCATTCAGGACTTGTGCAGCGCTCATTCCCAGCCTCTTAACAGGTTGCAGCCATGAGCGAGCGTCCGCCTCCACCCCTCACTGAATATTTTTTCGAACGGCATCCTTGGAACAACCAGTGGATCCTGTTCGGCATCGCCTTGGTAGTTTC
>CAMCWM010000202.1 GCA_945882215.1 Akkermansia muciniphila
CTTCGCGGGCCGTGTGATGAGGCGGTTCGCGGCGCGTTCGGGCCTCACGCAGCGATGCGTCTGGTGAGGTTGCAGCAGTTTGCCCCAGCCATTGCCGAGAGCGCGTTGCGAGTTCCGGTCCGCATGCTCGATGAGATAAAGATTTTGCAGCAGGAGCAGCGTGCGCAGGTCCATGGTGCCAAAGCCGGGTCCATTCGCCCGTGCGTCCTCACGGTATTGCACACGCGTCTTGTCCGGCGTCGGATGCACGCCGGAGACGGACTGCATTTTGCCATCCGAAGCGATGAAGGCCTCATACGCGCCCACATACACATGATCGAGTTCGCGCCCGGCCTCGACAAAGGCCGGATCGACGACGTAGCCCGCCAGCGGTTCCGCCGAGATCCAGCGCGACTCGTGTCCCTCACTCACCACTCGCTTCATGTGGTGTTTCGGAATCTCCACCATCACGTTGGCTTGTGTGGCAGCGCCAAACTCGGGCTCGCCGCTGTAACACACCTTCATGGAACCATCTGGGCGGGTGACGAGCTTGCACAGCTTCATCTGCGACCACGGGAAGATCTGATCAAAGTCCTTCGCCGTCAGCCCGGCAGCAGCGCCGAGCCGTTCGCAGGGTAGATCGTAGTCCGCCACCTCGTCCTCGATCAGCTTCCAGCGAACGCCGTGCTCAGCGCCCAGGGCCGGGGACATGATCCATGAGACGGAAAGCAGTGCCAGTAGCAGCGGCGCATGAAGTCGAGGGGCGGACATCACTTCTTCTCCACAGTCAGAGGAATGCTGATCACCAGACCGGCAAAGCGTGGCGACTTTGGAGGGTCCGAGAACATCTTGGTGTGGCAGCCGACACAACTGGAGTGCAGCGGAATGACCGTGGCTCGTCGATACACCCTCGGGGTGACGAGTTCGTATTCCTCCTTGCCGGCGGCCAGCTCGGCCGCGGCCTTTTTCTCAAACGTGGTCGTCGGCTCATGGTCGAGGCTCATCGCCTTGGTGTTCACGGCGATCCAGTTTGCATGGCCGCCTGATCGCCCGGCCATTTCCTCGAACACATCATCCATCGCACGGGCAGGCAGGACCGCGCCCTCTCGCCGAAAGTAGTGCCGATGCATTACCTCCAGCGTGGTGGTGTAAACATCATGCAGAAGCTTCGCTCGCTCGCGTGCCGACGCGACCACAGCCTCGGAGGGCGCGGCGGTGGCAGTCATCGGCTTCTTGGCTGGTGGCGCCTTCGTGTTCTCGCTGGCATCCTGCCCAAACAAAACGCCCGCGGCCACCCCGGCCCCAGCGAGGCAGGCCAGAAGCCGTCTCGTGCCAGCGAGGCCTTCGAACCATGCGGCACGGTGTTTTTTGGGGTGTGTGGGACGATGCATCAGCGGGATTCCAGTCATGAAACAACGCTTCTCCCGGCCGCCCTCTTCCGCCTCTCCTGTCCTGGTCTGACCGTGTCTTGTGGTTGCATGAAGGTGGAATGATCTGGCTGATGCTGGACAAAGGCCGGCCTGTTGGCGAGATAACGCGCTTTCTTCATCGCATGCTCAGCGCGTCTTCCTTCTTTCGTGTTTTGTTTGGCCTCAGTGGTGTTCTGGGCTTGGTTCTCACCGGCTGCATGACACCTGGGTCGTCTTCTTCGTCCGCTGGCGGAGATTTGCCCGCCTTGATGGTCGAGCGCCTGGGCTGGATGGATGAGGTGGCGCAGGTCAAACTGGCCCGTTCCATGCCGGTGACGGATGCGAAGCGGGAAGCGGAGCTGCTCGATGCCATGGAGCGGTTGGGAGCCGATTCTGGTCTGCCCGCCGCAGAGGTGCGGGCGTTTTTCTCCGGCCAGATCTCTGCGGCCAAGCAGTGCCAGGAAGAATGGCTGAAGCGTCATGCGGGTGTGCAGCCCTCGATCCAAGCCGTCCCGGATCTCGGGAAGACTGTGCGTCCGGCCTTGGATGCCCTGGGTCGAAAGATGATCCGCGTCTTGGCCGCAGCGCGTGGCTCTCAGGACACAGATTCACTCATCCTTGCCGCTCGGGCGCAATTGGCACAGGCGGGATACTCGCAGGCCGTCATCACGCCTGCGATCCGCGGACTCCAAGAGGCCTTGAGCACGCAAAGACGTGGCGTTCCGTGAATCAAACCCAGTGATTGCCAAAAGGCTCCTGCGGCGAATGATCTCGCCATGCCTCACGTCCCCGGTCTTCGCAGTTGCTACACCAAAGTCGGCCGTCTCATTTACTTCGGCCGCATGCTCGACAAAATCCGTCTGCATGCCGGGGCGAAGCTTCCCGCCGACTATGTTCCACTTCTCGGCGACACGCAGTTCTACACGCTCGATGGCCGCTGCTGCCGTTTCCTTGGCGTGCCCTATGCCGAGATCAAAGAGCGCACGCTGCAAGGTGGCAGCGACGAGGACATTCTCGCCTGGGTCCATGCCCGGGGCATCGCGCGCAGCGATGAGGAGTGCCACATGTGGAACCGCTTCATCTCCAAACTAGGCTGGCGTGACGAACGCTCCGCCGTGCTGCCCCAGCGCATCATCGACAGCGGACTCACCGGCAAGCCCATCGAGACACTCATCGATCACATCGAGTATGACGAAGGCCGCGACCCGGTCGCCGGGCTGGCGTGGGAGGGAATTTAAAGCCCTCGATGTGCCCGCCTCACTCTTTCGGCGGCCATGTCACGCCGTCGAGCTCATGGGGCAGTTGCGTTGGGTCCACGGGATAGATGAGCGAGAGGTCAGGCTTCACCGGCGCATCGGGAAGAAACTCCGTCTCCTCCGGCGCACCGATGATGAGCCAGAGAACTTCTTCTTCGGTATCGTTGAACACCTGGCGCAACTGATCTGGTCCGACCAGCACGCCGCCGTGTTTCGGCACGGTCAGCGTCTCATCACCCACACGCATCTGACCCGTGCCTTCGATTACAAAGTAAAACTCCTCGGCGCGGATGTGTTTGTGCAGCGTGTTGGCGCTCATTGGCGGCATGCGCCAGAGCCTGGCACCCATGTTCTCGCTGCCGGTGCGCTCCAGAAAATCCGCGTTCGGGATCTTCATGAGGTTCGACGGCCGCCAGGAGAGGTCTTCCGGCGTGATGAGATGGTAACCTTGAATGGTTTTCATAGACGTAGGGATGGATGCCTTGCTCTCGCTCAAGTCAAGCCGGACGGCTCCATCGCCAGTACCCGGCGAGTGAAGCACTGCAAATCATCGAAGCGCCCGCCACAGGTGTCCTTACGCACAGGAGTCTTAACAAGTGGTCTGGCGAGGAATCTCCCCGGCCGCTCTGAAAAAAGATGGCGGCATGCTCGCGAAGGTTTTGAGAAGCGGTCGAAAATGTGAGACTTCGTCTCCCATGCCGCATCTTTTCCGCACTCTCGATGGCAAGCTCTGGAAGGCGAGCCAGCCGCTTGACCTCACGCTTGCCGATGGCACGCCGATCGCGGGGCTGTGGGGCGGCTCCGCGCAGCATGAGAAACTCGACTGGTGGCTGCGCAAGCCCGGGCACCTGCTCGCGCAAACGGATGTGGTCGCCCAAGTCGCCGTCAGGGATGACGACACTGGCGAGATCAACTGGGGCGACGCACCGTCCGCGGCGCGATTGTTCTTCGTGCTTGAATCACCCAGCATCGGCAAGAACGGCGAATCCTACCGAATCGCCAAGATGGTCACGGTGGCCACCACGCCCGCCGAACTTGCGTATTTCCGGGACACCCGCTTTTCGCTCTTTGGCACTTTCAAACCCGACGGAACCATCGCTGTCATTCCTCCTCTGCCGCCACCGCCGGCGAAACCGCCGCTGCAAGGCGAGCTGTTTTAACACCCGGCTGCTTCGGTGTGTGTGACGGTCATCCCCGCAAGACAGAGCCGAAGGCCGCGTTACCACGAGCCTCATGAACATGTCTTCCCGCCTGTCCCTCATCGCCCTGGCTCTTTCGGTGAATTCCGCTCTCCAAGCCGCCACGCCTGACTATCAGCCGGAGTTGTTTCAGAGTACGAAGCTGGTGTATGCGGACACGTTTGATGGTCCCCTCAACAAGGACTTCTGGGAAGTCCGGCAGAACACCACCTGGGCCATCAAAGACGGTGTTCTTGCCGGTAGTCCGTCCTCCAAGGAGTTTCAGGACAAGAAGAAGGCCAGTGATGATCCTTCGCACGCCGGTTTAAAGCCGGTGATCTGGCTCAAGCAGGTGCCTGAGAATTTCGTCTGCACCATGCGCGTGCGTTACGACGGCAAGGCCTACACGAAAGGCTCGCCGCTCCTCGACATCGGTCATCATATCCACACGCTCAGCTTCAGCGAGAAGGCCACGACGCTCACGATCAAAAAGAACGTTGAAATGCTTCCAGCAGAGTCGCCGCTCTTCACGCTCAACGAATGGCATAACGTCGCCATCGAGTTGAAGAAGGGCACGCTGCTCCTCACGATTGACAACAAGAAGCACCGCTTCGACAGCAAGAACATCGACATGACCGGCCAGGCCCAGATCGATTTCAAGGCCCTCGATTTCGGCGGCTGTCAGATTGATGACGTGAAGCTGTGGAAAGGGCTGTGATCAGGCTGGAGAAGTTTGCCGATGCTCCCGTGGCTCCCTGAAGCGGACACTACTTGTCATGAGCCGGAGTTCTTGAGTTTCGAGAGAGAATCTGACCTCCCATCGCCATGCCCAGAGCGATCACGGTCAGCATCGCCGCGACAGCGAAGGTGGTTCTCATGCCGGAGGCAACAGTCTCGGCGGTGGCGGATTGAATGCTGGTCGTTGAGGATGCAATTGCAAACACAGCGCCCATCACAGAGGAGCCGGTGATGAGGCCGAGATTGCGCGACAGATTGAGCATGCCGGAGATGACGCCGCGCTGGTCCGGCTGCACCGCTTGCATGACGGAGGTGTTGTTCGCGGTTTGAAACAGCGCATAACCAGCGGTGATGAAGGCGAGCGGGATGATGTAGCCGACGATGCCAAATGTTGTGGGCAAGACGGACAGGGTGAGGGAACCGGCAGTCATAGCGGCGAGTCCGACGATGGTCATGCGCTGCGAGCCAAAGCGGTCCACCGCGCGGCCTGAAGGCATGGCGGTGAGTGCGGCGACCAACGGGCCGGTGGTCATGACGAGTCCCACTAGAGCCGTCTCAAGGCCGAGCGAGCGGGAGAGGTAAAACGGTCCAACAACCAGCGTCGTCATGATCACCGTGGCGACGAGGGCGCTCATGGCGAGGCTGGCACTGAGCACCGGATCACGAAACAGCTTTAATTGGATCAATGGTGACGCGGCCTTTGCTTCGGTGCGCAAAAACAGGCCGAGTCCAGTGCCCGCCAAGAGTAAGAGCGCTCCATTGATCATGCCGAAGCTGCCGCGTCCCAAAGTCATGGCGAGTGCATAGGCTCCAAGCGACGAGGCCAGCCAAAGCGAACCCAGGATGTCGAGATCGGTGCGCTCTGCCTTCAGTTCGTGACGATCCTCGGGCAGATAGCGACGCGAAAGAACCCACGCCAGGATGCCCAGCGGCACATTGATGAGAAAGATGGACCGCCAGCCAAATCCGGCGATCAAAACACCGCCGAGCGACGGTCCGAGTGCTGTGCCAATCGCCGACATGCTGCCGAGCAAACCCATGGCGCTGCCGGTCTTCTCCTGCGGAACGGCTTCACTCACCATCGCCATGGTGAGTGCCATCATGATGGCAGCACCGAGTCCTTGAACCGCCCTTGCGGCAATCAGCAACCCAAGCGTGGGCGCTATGCCGCCGAGGACTGAGGCGGCTATGAACAGGACGAGTCCGGTGAGCAGTAGAAGTTTGCGCCCGATGATGTCTCCGACTCGTCCGACGCTGACGATCAGCGTGGTGATGGCCAGCAGATACGCCAGGACGATCCATTGGGCCTCCTGGAAAGATGCGCTGAACGCCTGCGCCAAGGTTGGCAGGGCGACATTGGCGCTGCTGGTGCCCAGGGAGGATAGCAGCATGGCGAGTGACAGGCTCGCAAGTGCTCCTTTCGCTGAGGGCTGGGTGATGATGTCTGCTCGTGATGCATGGATGGATTTGAACATGGGACCGTTTTAAGCCCATGCCTGACATGGCGGAAGACGCACCGTTTGCACTGTATCATTGCGTTTGACGCCACCTCCCAATATCGTCGGCCTCATGTCGAGGCCCGATCTCAATCTGCTCTTTACCCTGGATGTGCTGCTCGCGGAAGGCAGCGTTGTGCGCGCTGGCCAGCGCTTGCGTCTCAGCTCATCGGCGATGAGCCGCGCTCTAGCGCGGCTGCGTGAGGCGACGGGCGATCCGCTGCTGGTGAGAGCGGGTCGAGGGCTCGTTCCCACACCGCGTGCCATCGAACTGCGGGAGCAAGTTCACCAGCTCGTGCAGGATGCGGAAGTCGTTCTGCGTCCATCGAAGAAGCTCAATCTCCAGCAGCTCGTTCGCACGTTCACGCTGCGGACCAGTGAAGGCTTCGTCGAAAACTTCGGCCCCAGTTTGATTGCGCGCGTCGGCAAGGAAGCTCCCGGTGTCAGGCTATGCTTCGTGCTGAAGCCTGACAAAGACAGTGCGCCGCTGCGCGATGGCATCATTGATCTGGAAACCGGTGTGGTTGCAAAGACCATCGGCCCGGAGGTGCGAGCACAGGCGTTGTTTCGTGATCGCTTAGTGGGCGTCGTGAGATTGGGACATCCTTTGAGCAAGGGCAGGATCACTTCCGCGCGCTATGCATCCTGCGGACACATCGCCGTCTCGCGACCGGGCCTTGAGATGGGGGCGATTGATGCAGCTTTGGAGCCGCTAGGACTTGAGCGGAATATCGCCACTACCGTCGGCGGTTTCTCGACCGCCATCGCTCTCGCTCGTGCCTCCGACTTCATCGCCACGGTTCCTGAGCGACACACCGGCATTCTGCGCGAGGACATGCATAGCTTTCCTCTTCCTGTGGCCACGCCGGAGTTCACCGTCTCCTTGCTCTGGCATCCGCGCATGGACGCTGACCCAGCCCACCGCTGGCTGCGCGAATGTCTCCGTGATGTGTGCTCGAAGCCGAGTGCCCGCCCGGCCAAACCAAAGGGACGAAAGTCATGAGCCAGGAGTGCAGGCAGCGACGGCATGCGCCGTTTCCTTGAGCATCTGCAAAGGCAACGCTGGAGATCCTTCCATCAAGGCCAGTCCCACCACCGCAGGCGCAGCAGGCGGGCTGAGTGAGACATACTTCAGCCGTCTGCCGGCAGTGGTGGCGAGAAAGGCGGGGACCACACACACGCCTTTGCCGGATTCAACGGCGGCGATGAGACTCGGGCCGCTGTCGCATTCTTCGACAAGCGGCAGTCTCTTGATTCGCGGACCGAGCACGCGAGCCAGCAGCCGATGGTAGTTCGGGTAGTCGCGTCGCGAGTAGGCGACGATGGGTTCTTTGAGGACTTCCGTCGCCTTCACCTCGCGGCGTTTACTCCATGGATGGCTCGGAGCCACTGCCACGACCATGGAGTAAGTGCGCAGCGACTGGAAATGCACACCGCGTGGCAGTTTGCGCTCTGGTTTCACGAGAAAGCCCGCATTGAGGTGACCGTCGCGAAGTCCGTCGAGGATCTCCGTCGCGGTCATGTCGTGCAGTCTCACACGCACGCCGGGGAATTTTTTGTGAAAGGCACGCAGCACGGCGGGAAGAAAGTCGGCGGTGGCAGATGGTGCGTGTCCGATGTGAAGTTCGCTGCTGTGGCCGATGGCCGTCGCACGAGCGGCGGTGACGGCGGCATCCACGCGTTGCAGGGCGGCTTTGGCCTCGTGCAGAAACACGCGCCCGGCCCCGGTAAGGCGGATGGTTTTGGCGGTGCGCTCAAAGAGCGCCACGCCCAGCTCGGCCTCCAGATCCTGGATCTGCCGGGTGAGTGGTGGCTGCGAAACATGCAGGCGCGCGGCAGCACGAGTGACGTTTTGTTCCTCAGCCACGGCGATGAAATAGCGGAGATGTCGGAGTTCCATGACAGCCGTGAGGATACCTGAGAGGTATCGTCAGACAAGGAACATGGTATTTCCAGCGCACCAAGATTTCCGCGATGCGTGAAGCCACGATTCCTCAATCATGAAAACGGCACTCACACTCTTCATCATCACAAGCCTGTTCGCGGGACAGGCTGCTTTTTCCCAGGTCAAACCGCCGATGCCCTCCCTGGCACCGCCTGGAGCCATTCACAATGGAGTGGCGACGGCGAACTTTGGCGAGATCGACTCATCCCGCAGCTATCCTGATGTGAGGAGCTTTCGAAAGAAGTTCGGCCTCGTCATCCCGGCCACGAACACCAGCATGGAGCACGAGCTGTGGAGCCTCATCTTTGCCAACCAAGGCCCCAACGGCCTGCGCGGAGTGGGGTTGCATACGGTGAATGTCATCACGCCGAGGCCGAAGCTCGAGACTGAGGCGGATCTGCTAGAATACCAAAAGCAGTTTCTCGGCGGGCTTCGATCCGCGGTGGACACGGCCAAGCTGTCCCAGCCGGAATACATGATCATGGGCATGAGCCTCGAACACATCCTTTCTGGCATCGATCAGATCCGCGCGCCCATGAAGGAAGTGGCATCTCATTCCGCGCTGGAGTGGGCGACGTGGCATGATGCCGCGCCAGCCGCCTTGAAGAAGTTCGGCTCTCGCAGGATCGGACTGCTCACGCCCTTTGACAAGAAGGGCAACGAGTCCGCCAAACGCATGTTCGAGGATCTGGGATTTGAAGTTGTCGCGACATTCGGTTTCTCCTGCGCCAACGCCATGCACATCGCCCACATTCCCGACTGGGCCAAGGAACGAGCCATCCTCGAATACCTCGCCACTGACAAAAACAAGCTGGATGCCGTCGTGCAGTGCGGCACGAACATGAGCCTTCTGGAAGTCACCGAAAAGCTTGAACCCGTCATCGGCATCCCCATCCTTGGCATCAATGCCGTCACCTTCTGGCATGCACTGCGAGAAAATGGATTCACTGCCCCACTGGCCGGTGGCGGACGTTTGTTGAGGGAATTTTGAGCCATGAATATCGAATCACGATTGAACGAACTCGGGCTGACCTTGCCCGATCCACCACGCCCTGCCGGGAACTATGAACCCTGGGTCATCTGCGGCCGCTGGCTTTACATCTCCGCGCAAGTGCCGATTACGAATGGGCAGCGCCGTTACACGGGTCGTGTGGGTGCGGAACTCTCCGTGGAGGAAGGGCGCGCCGCCGCACGGCTCACCGCGCTGAACGTGCTCGCGCAGATCCGCGATGCTCTGGGCGGATTTGATCGACTGGAACGACTTGTGCGCGTCGAAGGCCATGTCGCCAGCGCTTCGGGAGGTCCCAACACGCCGCATGTGCTCGATGCCGCCTCCGATCTCTTTGTTGCGGTGCTCGGTGATCGAGGTCGTCATGCCCGCACGGCATTCACACCGGATTACCTGCCTTACAATCTTACCATTGAACTGGTCGTCACTGCGTATCTGCATTCCGAACCCTCATGAACCCCAAGATCACCCACCTCGCCGAGTCCGCGCTTTATGTGGACGACCTTGATCGCGCCGTCGCCTTTTACACCGGCCTCTTCGAGTTGCCTGTGCTGCTCCGCGTTGACCGCTTCTGCGTTTTGCGCATCACCGCACAGCAGGTGCTGCTGCTCTTTCGTCGTGGGGCCAGTCTTCAGCCCACCACGCTTCCGGGCGGCATTGTGCCTGCTCATGATGGAAACGGTCCGTTGCATGTCTGCTTCGGCATCGCCGCAGATGCCGTGGCGGATTGGGAGGAACGTCTGCGCGATCAAGGTATCGCGGTGGAAAGCCGCGTAAGATGGCCCTCCGGTGCCATCAGCCTCTATTTCCGCGATCTTGATCAGCACGCCGTAGAAATCGCCACGCCAGGTGTGTTTGAATGAACGCGACAGCGGCTCGCGGACATGGGGGTATCTGGTCAATTGCTCGACACGAGCATGGAGCGGCTTAGCCAACGGGCAGATCCGCATCCTTTGTTTCCTTGTTCAGGATGTCGCCGTAGTGCTTGGTGACGCAATTCGGACAAATGCCGTGGGTGAAGCGGGCTGCGGAACGCGAGCTGACATACTCTTCAATCTGTTGCCAGTTTCCGGTTTCGTCCCGGATGTCTTTGCAAAAGGAGCAGGTGGGCAGGAGACCCTCGAGCGTGCGGACGCGGGCGCGCAGGGCTTGAGTCTGTTCGGACAGTTTGCCGCACAGGAAGGTGATGATGAACAGGACGGCGAGGCGCACGCCGGCGTTGATGATGGCCACGGGCAGCGTGTAGGGAATGCCCCAGGCATACTGGATGGAGAATCGAATGACACACAGGATGGCTCCCAGTACCAAGGCGGTGCGGAGCCCGCAGTTCCACGCCATCAGCGTGACGGGAATGACGAACAGGATGGGAAAGAAGACAA